>WHTW01000014.1 GCA_009377525.1 Rhodospirillales bacterium | reverse complement strand
CAGGCCACCTCTCTTGAATCACAACCGATTCACCGGATTCAATATGTTTCCGGACTGACACTAAGGGCGGGGTCAATCACCAAGCCAGCCTCCACACCAAGTTGGGCATCAAGGCGGCGGGTAAAAAGTTGCATAACCCCACAAATTTGAGTATTGTCGAGGAACTCCTTCTAAGCCTTTGCTTGGGCACAAAAATATAGACTTTGGTAATGGCGTAATTGCGATGACATCCCCTCTCCGTCGCATCGCGGCCGGTCTTTCCCTGCTCGCCGCAGCGTTCTTCCTTGTTGCCGCCCTCCTGCCGGCTGACGCCAACGCGAAGTCGCCGTCGGTAAAGCGCGCCGCGCCGACCAAAGCCAAGGCCAAGGCGGTCCGGTCGGCTGCCGCGAGCTGGGTGGCCAATCCCGCGGTCGATGGCCGCGATGCCTACATCATCCTCGACGCAACCAGCGGCCGCGAGCTCTCGTCCGATCAGCCCGATCAGCTTCGCCATCCGGCGTCGCTCACCAAGCTGATGACGATCTACCTCACCTTCTCGGCGCTCGACTCGGGCCGCCTGTCGCTCGGCGACGGCCTGCCGGTGTCGATCAGCGCGCACAACGCGCCGCCGACCAAGATGGGCCTGCCGCCGGGCCGCACGGTCAGCGTGCGCGACGCCACGATGGCGTTGGTGACGCGCTCGGCCAATGACGCCGCTGTCGTGCTGGCCGAGGCGCTGGGTGGCGACGAGGCCTCCTTCGCGCGGATGATGACCAGCAAGGCGCGCCAGCTCGGCATGTCGCAGACGGTGTTCCGCAACGCCTCGGGCCTGCCCAACCGCGAGCAGGTCACCACGGCGCGCGACATGGCGCGGCTCGCCTTCGCGCTGATGCGCGACTTCCCTCATTACTATCCGGTGTTCTCGGTGCAGAGCTGGCCCTATCGCGGCCGCAGCCTGGAGAACCACAACCGCATGCTCGGCTCCTATGAAGGCGCCGATGGTCTGAAGACCGGCTACACCAACGCCTCGGGCTTCAATCTCGTGATGTCGGCCATGCGCGACAACCGCCGTCTGATCGGCGTGGTGATGGGCGGCGACAGCGCCGGCAAGCGCGACCGCATGATGGCCATGCTAATGGACCAGGGCTTCGCCACGGCGTCGACCATGCGGCTGTCGGCGTGGACCAACATCCGCAAGCCGCCCTCGGCGCGCTACACGTCGGCAAACTTCGATCCCAGCCTGGTCATTCCCGAGAGCACGCCGCGGCTCGCTGCGAATACGTCGCCGCTGGCCGGCTTCACCGCCGCCGCGCCGCCACCAAGGGCCGAGCAGCGCGGCGCCGGCCTCGCCGTGCCGCCGCCGGCCGAAGGCAGCGCCGCCCCGAACGGCCCGTCGATCGGCAGCTGGGTCATCCAGGTCGGCTCGTTCAGCGATGCGCAGGCGGCGCAACTTGCCCTCGAACGCGCCTCCTCGGCCCTGGTCGACATGCACTCGATCTCGGCGACCGTCGACGAGGTGCAGATGGCCAACAAGACCTTCCACCGCGCGCGGCTCACCGACCTCTCCCAGGCGCAGGCCGTCGACGGCTGCAAGCGGCTGGAAAAGAAGAAGATCTACTGCGCGGCGATCCAGGTCACCGCCTGGAACACGCCTAACGCGCGTTAGGGCGATTTCCAATCGGATGGAACCGCGGGCGGTTCCATCCGATTGGAAATGCGCGCACCGGTGATCTTGGTTCAACAAGGCACATTCCGTCCGGCTGATTACAGCCGGACGGAATGTGCCTGGAACGCGCGACGTAGGCGGGCGACGAAGGGCCGTTTGTAGCGGCCCTGCCAGAGCGCGAGGTTCCAGGCGCCGTCAACCGGCTGGAAGCTCGCCTCCTTCGGCTCGAACACCGACACCGTCTTGAGCTTCCCGCCGATCGTCACCTTGAGCGGCGCGATGCGATAGCGCGGTCCCTCGTAGGCCGACAGCCGCTCGACATCGCGCCGGGTCAGACCGCCGACGACGACGCCCTCGACCCCGCCGCCGGGATCGCGCACCAGGATGGGGTAGCTCACGCCCTTGGCGCGCCGCCGCACATGGCCTTTGAGGTTCGCCGGCACGAAGGCCGACGGCGGCAGCCGCCGGCCGATCACCAGCGCCATGACGTCATGATCGAGCAGCGTGCCGTAGAAGAAGAAGGCGGTCATCGCGTCTTGCCGGACCGCGGGCCTCCAACGCCGAATCGACGTAGGTCGATTCGGCTCTCCGCGCTCAAGTGGAGCGCGGACCTCCGGTTCGCATCATGATCATGAGCGGACCAGGAGGTCCGCGCTCCGAAGAGCATGAGCGGGCCTGGAGGCCCGCGGTCCGGCAAGAGCATCAGTGATGCCCACCCGCCGCGTCGTCGGGCAAGGTGACGTCGCTCGCCGACAGGGCGGCCTTGAGGTCGACCATGAGGCGCTGCAGGCCCGCCTCGTCGGCGGCCTCGCAGCGCGCCACCAGCACGGGCTGCGTGTTCGAGGCGCGCAGCAGCCACCAGCCGTCCTTGGTGCTGACGCGCACGCCGTCGATGTCAGAGAACTTGGCGTCCGTCTTCTTCAGGCGCACCTTCACTTCCTCGACCACGCCGAACTTGCGCTCGTCGGCGCAGTCGAAGCGCAGCTCCGGCGTGTTGACCGGCTGGGGCAGCCCGTCCCTCATCTCGGCCAGGCTCTCCTTGCTGTTGGCGACGATGTTGAGCAGGCGCAGGCCGCAATAGAGCGCGTCGTCGAAGCCGAAGAACGTGTCGGCGAAGAAGATGTGTCCGCTCATCTCGCCGGCCAGCGGCGCCTTGATCTCGGCCATCTTGCTCTTGATCAGCGAATGGCCGGTCTTGAACATCATGGGCTTGCCGCCGGCCTTGGCGATCTCGTCGAACAGTACCTGGCTTGCCTTGACGTCGGCGATGATGGTGGCGCCGGGATGGTTCTTCAGCACGTCACGCGACCACAGGACCAGGAGCTGGTCGCCCCACAGCACGCGGCCCTTGCCGTCGATCGCGCCGATGCGGTCGCCGTCGCCGTCGAAGGCGATGCCGAGGTCGCAGCCGCGGCTCTTCACCTCGGCCATGAGCTGTTCGAGGTTCTTCGGCACGGTCGGATCGGGATGGTGCGCCGGGAAGGTGCCGTCGACCTTCTCGTTCAGCACGAAGTGCTCGCCCGGCAGCTTGTCGACCACGGCGCGGATCGACACGCCGACCGCGCCATTGCCGGTGTCCCAGGCGACCTTGAGCCTCTTGCCGGGCTTCACGTCCTTCAGGAGCCGCGCCGCATAGTCGGCGAGGACGTCCTTCTGATCGACCTTGCCCTGCCCGCCCTCCCAGTCGCCCTTGGCGGCGATGGCACCCAGCTTCTGGATCTCCTCGCCGAAAAACGACTTCTTGCCCATCATCATCTTGAAGCCGTTGTAGTCGGGCGGATTGTGCGAGCCGGTGATCTGGATGCCGGCATCGGTATCGAGGT
Organism: Rhodospirillales bacterium; assembly: GCA_009377525.1. GTDB lineage: Bacteria > Pseudomonadota > Alphaproteobacteria > Reyranellales > Reyranellaceae > Reyranella. The sequence goes on along the minus strand of WHTW01000014.1, from coordinate 73,000 downwards.
GATAGACGGCGTAATAGAGCATCGGCGTCGACACCATGCCGATGCTGGTCACGTCGACGCCGGCCGCGGTCAGGCCATCGATGCAGGCGGCCGCCAGCTCCGGCGAGCTCAGCCGCCCGTCGTAGCCCAGCGCCACCCGTTTGCCGCCCCCTTTACTCGCAAATTGGCGGCGCACCATCGTGCCGAAGCTGCGGCCGATGGCGCGCGCGTCGGCGGCATGCACCTGCTTGCCGACGACGCCGCGGATGTCGTACTCGCGCAGGATGTTGGGGTCGAACTTGTGCGCGGTCTGGCTCATTCAAAAGACTCCGGTTGCAAGTACGTCAATTGCGCGGTCGCAGGCGGCCTACCCCCTCATAGGTGAAGCCCAGGCCGCGCATCTCCTCTGGATTGAAGATGTTGCGCAGGTCGACGATGCGCGGCTGGCGCATGACCTGCTTGATGCGCCGCGGGTCGAGGCCGCGGAACTCGTGCCATTCGGTGATCACGACCAGGACGTCGGCCTCGAAGGCCGCCTCGTAGGCGGTCTTGGCGAAGCTGATGCCAGACAGCATGCGGCCGGCCTCCACCATGCCCTCGGGATCGAAGGCGACGATCTTCGCCCCGGCCGACTGCAGCGCCGGCACGATGTCGAGCGAGGGCGCGTCGCGCATGTCGTCGGTGTTGGGCTTGAAGGTGAGGCCGAGCACGCCCACGGTCAGCCCCGCCACCGAGCCGCCGCAGAAGTCGATGACCTTGCGGGCCATGCGCTTCTTGCGCGAGTTGTTCACCTCGATGACCTGCTCGACAATGGTCTGCGGCGCATTGACCTCGCGGGCGGTGTAGGCCAGCGCCAGCGTGTCCTTGGGGAAGCACGAGCCGCCGAAGCCCGGGCCGGGATGCAGGAACTTGCGGCCGATGCGGCCGTCCAGGCCGATGCCGCGCGCCACGTCGTGGACGTCGGCGCCGACCTTCTCGCAGAGATCGGCGATCTCGTTGATGAAGGTGATCTTGGTGGCGAGGAAGGCGTTGCCGGCGTACTTGGTGACCTCGGCCGTCTCGATGTTGGTGAACACCATCGGCGTCTGGATCAAGTTGAGCGGCCGGTAGACGCCGGCCATCACGTCGCGCGCCCGCTGGCTCTCGACGCCGATGACGACGCGGTCGGGCTTCATGAAGTCCTCGATCGCCGCCCCCTCGCGCAGGAACTCCGGATTGGAGCAGACGTCGAACTCGGCCGACGGCTGGGTCTCGCGGATGATGCGCGCCACCTCGCGGCCGGTGCCGACCGGCACAGTCGACTTGGTGACCACCACGGTGTAGCCGTGAATGGCGTCGGCCACCTCGGCTGCGGCGGCATAGACATAGGTCAGGTCGGCATGGCCGTCGCCGCGCCGCGTCGGGGTGCCGACGGCGATGAACACCGCGTCGGCGTTGCCCACGGCATCGTTGAGCTTGGTGGTGAAGGAAAGCCGCCCGGCCTTGACGTTGTCGGTGACCAGCTTGTCGAGTCCGGGCTCGTAGATCGGCATCTCGCCCTTGCGCAGGCGGGCGATCTTGCCCTCCTCCTTGTCGATGCACGCCACGTCATGGCCGAACTGGGCGAAGCAGGCGCCGGACACCAGTCCGACATAGCCCGAGCCGATCATGGCGATGCGCATGGCGTCAGCCTTTCAGCAGGCGGCCGAGCAGCGCCCGCGTCTCGGCCTTCGTGTCGTCACGGTTGAGCGCCACGGCGCAGTTGGCCTCGAGGAAGCCCAGCCGACTGCCGCAATCGTAGCGCTGGCCGGCATAGGTCAGGGCATGAAACGGCTGGTTGCCGATCATCTTGGCCATGGCGTCGGTGAGCTGGATCTCGCCGCCGGCGCCGGTCTCGTGCTTGTCGAGATGGTCGAAGACCTCGGGCATCAGCACGTAGCGGCCGATGACGGCGAGCGTCGAGGGCGCGGCCTCGGGCTTGGGCTTCTCGACCAGACCGGTGATCTCGGACAGGCCGTCCTTCTTGGCCTTCACCGCGGCGATACCGTAGCTCCTGGTCTGCTCGCGCGGCACATCCATCACGGCGACGACATTGCCGCCAGTCTTGTCATGCGCCGCCACGAGTTGCGCCGTGCAGCTCGGCGAATCGATCGTCAGCTCGTCGGGCAGCAGCACGGCAAACGGCTCGCGTCCGATCCAGTCGCGTGCGCACCACACCGCGTGGCCGAGGCCGAGCGGCCGTTGCTGGCGGGTGAAGATCGCGTTGCCGGGCTTGATGGCGGCATCCTGCGTCTGTTTCAGCTCGCTCTTCTTGCCGCGCTCATGGAGAGTCGCTTCCAGCTCGTAGGCGGCGTCGAAGTGATCCTCGATGGCGCTCTTGTTGCGACCGGTGACGAACACGAACTCCTCGATCCCCGCCGCCAGGCATTCCTCGACTGCATACTGGATCAACGGCCGGTCGACGACCGTCAGCATCTCCTTGGGCATCGCCTTGGTGGCGGGCAGGAAACGGGTACCCAAACCGGCCACCGGCAAGACGGCTTTGCGGACACGCTGCGGCATGCTTCATCGACCTCGTACAATGGCAACGGAGCGCCCGTAGTTGCCACGCCCAAGAAGTCCCCGCAAGTTCAACCACTTATTGGCCACCGACCAGCACATCCTTTGCGCGGTTGATCCGTGCGGCAAGATCGGCGGTGCCGCCGGCGTCGGGGTGCGTGCGACGGATCAGGCGCCGGTGCGCGGCCTTGATCTCCTCCTCGCTGGCGCCTTCGGCCAGCCCCAGCACGGCCAGCGCCTCCTCGCGCGTCATGTCGCTGCGTGGTCCGCGCGGCGGCGGCTGTCGCGCGGTACGCCAGTCGACATTCAGCCGCCGGTCGAGATAGGCCTCCATCACGCGCAGCGAATCGGCGTCACCCGCGCATTCTTCATGCAGGTCCAGCAGCTCGCTGTCGGACAGGCGATCCATCGTGCGCCCCGAAAAGCGGCCGGCGAGCACGGTGCCGCCGACGTCACCCGTGCTGTGATCGATCCAGGCCTGCAGGAACGCGGTGCGGACCTCGGTGCGCCGCCCCGCGCCGGGTGAGCTGAAGCCGCCGGACGGCCGGTTGCGCAGCGCCCGCGCGATCAGGCCGGCGATCACCAGGCCGGCCAGGCCGAACAATTCGGGCAGCAGGCTCGGCAGGAATCGCAGGCCGAAGATCAGCATGCCGCCGACGGCGATGGCGCCCAGCACGACGAGCACCATGCGCATCCCGCGCGCCAGGGACGACGGGTTGGCGCGCAGGAACCAGGCTATGCCGAGACCGACGACGGCGAGAATGACCAGGGCCAGGACGATGGCCGGCATGGCTCACGGCCTCGGCGCCGGACGCTGCTGGCCGGGAGGAGGCAAAGACGGCCCGCCGGGCGCGTCCGACGGCGTCTGCGGCGTCCGCTGCTGCTCGGCGCGCTCGCGCTGGATCTGGCGCCAGCGCTCGACGTTGCGATTGTGCTCGCCGAGCGTCCTGGCGAAGGCATGTCCGCCCTGCCCGTCGGCGACGAACCAGAGCGCGCGGTCGCGCGCCGGATGGGTCGCCGCCAGGATCGACGCGCGGCCGGGATTGCAGATCGGCCCGGGCGGCAGGCCGGCGACGACGTAGGTGTTGTAGGGCGAGTTCGACTGCAGATCGGCGCGCGTCAGCTCGCGGTTGAACGGCACCTTGCCCTGGGTGATGCCGTAGATCGTCGTCGGATCGCTCTCGAGCTTCATGCGCCGGCGCAGGCGGTTGATGTAGACGGCGGCCACCTTGGGTCGCTCGGCCGGAATCGCCGTCTCCTTCTCGATGATCGAAGCCAAGGTGAGCGCCTGGAGCCGGTTGGCCAATGGCAGGCCGGCGGTGCGCTTGCGCCAGGCCTCGTCCAGCGTCTTTTCCATCGCCTCCTTCATGCGCAGCAGCAGCCCGTCGCGCGTGTCGTCGCGCGAATAGAAGTAGGTCTCGGGCAGCAGGTCGCCTTCCTTGAGATCGAGCGTGATCTCGCCCGAGAGCGCCGGCGTGTTCTTCACCAGGTCGATCACTTCGGCCGTCGTCATGCCTTCGACCACGGTGAGGCGGCGCTGCACCAGCTTGCCCGACTGCAGCAGCTCGAGCACCTGCCACATCGAGGCGTGGGCCGGCACCTCGTACTCGCCCGCTTTGATGGGCTTGGGCGTCGGATCGATCATGACGGCGACCCGGAACAACCGCGGATGGGCGATCACGCCCTCCTCCAGCAGCACCTTGGCCATGGTCTGCGGCCCCGCGCCGCGCGGGATGACGATGTTCTTGGCGGCATCCAGCGGACCGGACGCATTGAGCAGCGTGTTGCCGAGCCACAGCGCGCCGCCCATCAGGGTGACGAACAGGACGACGAAGAAGAGGACCCAACGGAAATAGCTGAGCACGCCCAGCCCCCGGCTATCAAACGGGGCCGAAGATCAACGAGGCGTTGGTGCCGCCGAAGCCGAACGAGTTGCTGAGCACGTAGCGGACCTTGCGCTGCTTGCCCTGCTTGGCGACGAGGTCGATGTCGCAACCCTCGTCCGGCTCGTCCAGATTGAGTGTCGGCGGAACCGCCTGCTCGGTGATCGACTTGATCGAGTAGATTGCCTCGATGGCGCCGGCGGCGCCCAAAAGATGGCCAGTCGCCGACTTGGTCGACGACATGGAGAGCTTGTGGGCGTCCTGGCCGAACGTCTTCTTCACCGCGCCCAGCTCGATCACGTCGGCCATGGTCGAGGTGCCATGGGCGTTGACGTAGTCGATCTGGTCGGTGTTCAGCTTGGCGCGCTTCAGTGCCGCCTTCATGGCGCGCTGGGCGCCGTCGCCGTTCTCCGACGGGGCGGTGATGTGATAGGCATCGCCCGACAGGCCGTAGCCCACGACCTCGGCGTAGATCTTGGCGCCGCGCTTCTTGGCGTGCTCGTACTCCTCGAGCACCACGACGCCCGCGCCCTCGCCCATGACGAACCCATCGCGCCGCTTGTCCCACGGCCGCGACGCCTGGGTCGGCGTGTCGTTGAAGTCGGTCGAGAGCGCCTTGCAGGCGTTGAAGCCCGCGATGCCGATGCGGCAGATCGCGGCCTCGGCACCGCCCGCCACCATGACGTCGGCGTCCTCGAGCTGGATCAGGCGTGCGGCGTCGCCCAGCGCATGGGCGCCGGTGGCGCAGGCCGTGACGACGGAATGGTTCGGCCCCTTGAAGCCGTACTTGATCGACACCTGGCCCGAGGCGAGGTTGATCAGCGCCGACGGAATGAAGAACGGACTGACGCGGCGCGGTCCACGCTCCTTCAGTACCAGCGAGGTCTCGTAGATCGTCTGCAAGCCGCCGATGCCCGCGCCGATCATCACGCCGGTGCGGTTGAGGCTTTCCTCGTCAGTCGGCTGCCAGCCCGAATCCTCGACCGCCTGGTCGGCGGCGGCGATGCCGAAGATCAGGAACTTGTCGAGCTTGCGCTGATCCTTGGGCACCATGTAGCTGTCGACGTTGAAATGGCCGTTGGCCTTGTCGCCCACCGGCACCTCGCCGGCGATCTTGGTCGCGAGATCCGACGTGTCGAAGGCCTGGATCGACCGGATGCCGGACTCGGCCGCCATCAGGCGCCGCCAGTTGGTGTCGACGCCGTCGCCCAGCGGCGTCACCATCCCCATGCCGGTAATGACGACTCGCCTCATCGCCCGTCCTTCCTGCTGCAGGAGACGATCAGGACTTGGCGTTGCTCTTGATGAAGCCGATGGCGTCGCCGACGGTCTGGATCTTCTCGGCGGCATCGTCGGGAATCTCGATGCCGAATTCCTCTTCGAACGCCATCACCAGTTCGACGGTATCGAGGCTGTCGGCGCCCAGGTCGTCGATGAACTTGGCATCTTCCTTGACCTGCGCCGCTTCGACGCCCAGATGCTCCACGACGATCTTCTTAACGCGCTCGGCAATGTCGCTCATTTTCTTGTCCTTCCCGTGTTCTCAAATGCCCGGTTCGCCCAAGGGGACGGCGATTTCCGGCTCTTATACATAGGTGACCCCCTATTGGCTAGCGCCAGAAAGCTCACAGAATCAGTGACTTGCATCCCTCAGTCTCTTCCGGACCGCCGGCTTCCAGCCGGCTCATGCTCATGAGGCCGGCTGGAAGCCGGCGGTCCGGAAGACTCAAATCATCGCCATCCCGCCGTTGATGTGGAGGGTCTGCCCGGTGACGTAGGCGGCCTCGTCGCTGGCCAGATAGACCACGCCCGCCGCGATCTCGTCGGGCGTGCCCAGGCGGTCGGCGGGCACGCGGCCTAGAATGCCTTTCTTCTGCTCGTCGGTCAGCACGTCGGTCATCGGCGTGGCGATGAAGCCTGGCGCCAGGCAGTTCACCGTGATGGCGCGCGAGGCGAGTTCCTGGGCGAGCGACTTGGACATGCCGATAAGGCCGGCCTTGGCGGCGGCGTAGTTGGCCTGGCCGGGATTGCCGGTGACGCCCACGATCGAGGTGATGTTGATCACCCGGCCGAAGCGGCGGCGCATCATGCCGCGCATCGCCGCGCGGGTGAGGCGGAAGGTGCCGGTCAGGTTCACCTGCAGCACCTTCTCCCATTCCTCGTCCTTCATGCGCATCGAGATGTTGTCGCGCGTGATGCCGGCATTGTTGACCAGGATGTCGATCTTGCCCATCGTCGCCTCGGCGTCCTTGACTAGGCGATCGATGTCGGCGGCATCGTCCATGCGCGCGGCGATGACATGCGCGCGCTCGCCGAGCTCGCCCTTGAGCTTCTCGAGCGCGTCGGCGCGCGTGCCCGACAGCGTCACCGTGGCGCCCTGCTTGTGCAGCGCGCGGGCGATTGCGCCGCCGATGCCGCCCGAGGCGCCGGTCACCAGCGCGGCCTTGCCGGAAAGATCGAACATTGGGTCTCCTAGGAAATCCTCATCTCATATTCCTCTCCCCCGCTAGGGCCCGCTAGGGGGAGAGGTTAGGCGAGGGGGTTGCACGAGCTGTCGATGCCCCCTCACCCAGCCTCTCCTCCTAACGGAGCATGATGTCGTGTCGCGGCTGCGTGGGCCACTACACCGTCTTCAAAAAGGCTTCGATGTCGACCGGCGTGTTGAGCGCCAGCCCGGTCATTTCCTTGTCGATGCGCTTGACCAGCCCCGACAGCACCTTGCCCGAGCCGCACTCGACCAGCGCCGCGACGCCCTGCGATTTCATGTACTGCACACTCTCGCGCCAACGCACCAGGCCGGTAACCTGTTCCACCAACCGCTGCTTGATGGCGTTGGGTTCGGTGATCTCCGCCGCCAGCACGTTGGCGACCAGCGGCACGCGTGGCGTCGCGAGCGTCACCGTCTCCAGCGCCTTCTGCATGGCATCGGCGGCGGGCTGCATCAGCGGACAATGGAACGGCGCGCTCACCGGCAGCAGCATGCCGCGCTTGGCGCCGCGCAGCTTGGCGGTCTCGATGCAGCGCTCGACGGCGGCCCTGTGGCCACTCACCACGATCTGACCACCACCATTGTCGTTGGCCACCGTGACGATCTCGCCCTGCGCCGCTTCCTTGCAGGCCTCTTGCGCGGGTTCGATCTCGATGCCGAGCAGGGCGGCCATGGCGCCCTCGCCGACCGGCACCGCCTTCTGCATCGATTGACCGCGCAGCTTCAGAAGCCGCGCGGCATCTGCGAGTTGCAGGGCGCCTGCGGCCGTGAGCGCCGAGTACTCGCCGAGCGAATGGCCGGCGACATGGCTCGCCAGGCTGGCCAACGGCTTGCCGCCATCCCTCTCCAGGACACGCACCACCGCGATGCTGACCGCCATCAGCGCCGGCTGGGCGTTCTCGGTGAGAACCAGGTCAGATTCGGGCCCTGCCCGCATCAATTTCGACAGATCCTGCTTCAGCGCCTCGTCGATCTCCTGGAAGACGTCCCGGGCGGTTGAAAAGGCCCCGGCCAGGTCGACGCCCATGCCGACGGCCTGGGATCCCTGTCCCGGAAAGACGAAAGCGCGACTCATGAGCCGTTTCCCCTGATTCTCTGCTGCCCAACTCGGTTCTCTTCAGGCTCCTCTCCCCCGCTAGGGGAGAGGCTGGGTGAGGGGGTTATAGACAGCCTTCGCAGCCCCCTCACCTGACCTCTCCCCCTAGCGGGGGAGAGGAACTCGACGCAAGGCCGGAACGCCTTGATTTCCGGGGATTTGCCTGTATAACCGCCGCTCTTCGGGGCCTAAACGGCTCCGATCTCCTTGCCGACCCGTCGCATGGTGCAAAGGGCCGGCTAGATCCGGGCGGTTGCCGGTCGGCCTATCATCTCTTTACGCGAAGATGGGTACGCCGAACTCCGGGTCGCTAACAGCCATAAGGAGCCGTTCGTTTCATGGCACTCTATGAGAATGTCTTCATTGCGCGTCAGGACGTCCCGACGACGCAGGTGGAGGCGCTGACCACCCAGTTCTCCGAACTGGTCACCGGGCTCGGTGGCACCGTCTCCAAGAAGGAGTACTGGGGCCTGCGTTCCCTCACCTACCGCATCAAGAAGAACCGCAAGGGTCACTACACCCTGCTCAACCTCGATGCCCCGCCGGCTGCCGTCAAGGAGCTGGAGCGCACGATGTCGATCAATGAGGATATCATCCGTTTCCTCACCGTCCGCGTCGATGAGCTCGAGGAAGCGCCGTCGGCCATCATGGTCCGCAGCGCCGAGAAGGCCGACCGTCCAGGCGGCGATCGCGGCGACCGCTGGGGCGACCGGCCGCCGCGCCGCGAGCGTCCGCGCTTCGGCGAAGAAGCGCCGATCGCCGCCGCCATCATCCCGGGAGAAGAAGAATGAGCGCCCAACGTCGTCCCTTCACCCGCCGCCGCAAGAGCTGCCCGTTCTCCGGCGCCAATGCGCCGAAGATCGACTACAAGGACGTGCGCCTGTTGCAGCGCTTCGTCTCGGAGCGCGGCAAGATCGTGCCGAGCCGCATCTCCGCCGTGTCGTCCAAGAAGCAGCGCGAGCTCGCCCAGGCGATCAAGCGCGCGCGTTTCCTGGCGCTGCTGCCCTACCTCATCGCCTAGCCGGAGGACGCAATCATGCCGATGAACGTCATCCTGCTGGAGCGCGTGCCCAAGCTGGGTCAGATGGGGGATGTGGTGAAGGTGAAGCCCGGCTTCGCCCGCAACTACCTGCTGCCGCAGAAGAAGGCCCTGCGCGCCACCAAGGACAACATCACTTACTTCGAATCACAGCGTAAGACGCTCGAGGCGCAGAACCTCGAGCGCCGCAAGGACGCCGAGGCGGTGGCCGGCAAGATGAGCGACCTCAAGGTCACGCTGATCCGCCAGGCCTCCGAGGCCCTGCAGCTCTACGGCTCGGTCACGTCGCGCGACATCGCCGACGGTGCCGCCGCCCAGGGCGTCAAGATCGAGCGCGGCCAGGTCGAGCTCGACAAGCCGATCAAGGCGCTCGGTACGCACAAGATCAAGATCCACCTCCATCCGGAGGTCGCGGTCGAGATCAGCGTGCTGGTCGCCCGCTCGCCCGACGAGGCCGAGTTCCTCGCCAAGGGCGGCACGCTGGTCGCCGAGACCGAGCGCGCGGCGCTCGAGGCGGCCGAAGCCGCCCAGCGCGCCGCCGCGCTGTTCGAGGCCAAGCCCGCCGCCGAAGGCGAGGCTGCTGCCGAGACGCCGGCCGAGGCCGAGGAAACTCCGGCCGACAAGAAGTAACGAGTCCTTCGTGCACTCGTTCTGGCGCATGTCACCGGACACCGGTGGCGTGCGTTTTTCTTTGCTGGGAGCGCGCCACTCCGTGGCGCGTCTTTGGAGCGCGGACCTCCAGGTCCGCATCATGATCATGAGCGGACCTGGAGGTCCGCGCTCCGGCAAGACCATGAGCGCCACGGAGTGGCGCGCTCCCAGCAATGAGTTCCCTCAATGATCTGGCGCGTCGGCGCGCTTGTGATCGCGGGCATCGTCGCGCTGCCGCTGCTCGGCGTCGCGTCGAGCCTGTTCACGTCGCAGGGCGAGCTGTGGCGGCATCTCGCCGATACGCAGCTCGCCGATATCTTCGCCAACACGCTGGTGCTGCTGCTGGTGGTCGGCTTCGGCGCGACCGTCATCGGTGCGGGCACGGCATGGCTGGTGACGATGTGCAGCTTTCCCGGCAGCCGCCTGCTGCAATGGGCGCTGCTGCTGCCGCTGGTCCTGCCGACCTACATCATCGGCTACGCCTATGCCGACCTTCTGGCCTTCGCCGGCCCCGTGCAAGGCGCGCTGCGCCAGGCCACCGGCTGGAGCCGCGGCGACTACTGGTTTCCCGACCTCGGCTCGGCCGGCGGCGTCGCCGTCCTGTTCACGCTGGTGCTCTATCCCTACGTCTATCTCGCTGCGCGCGCCGCCTTCCTGACGCAGTCGCACGCCCTGATCGAGGCGAGCCGCATCCTGGGCCACGGCCCGTGGCGCACCTTCTTCGGCGTCGGCCTGCCGCTGGCGCGGCCCGCCATCGCCGCCGGCGTCGTGCTGGCGCTCCTCGAGGCGCTCGCCGACTTCGGCACCGTCCAGTATTACGGTGTGCAGACGCTGACGACGGCGATCTATCGGACCTGGTACGGGCTCGGCAATCGCGAGGGCGCCGCGCAGATCGCGCTGGTGCTGATCGCCATTGCCGGCTTCCTGACCCTGATCGAGCGCCATTCGCGCGGCCGCGCGCGCTTCTACATCGCCTCCAACCTGCGCCACCAGGGCGATCCCGCCGAGCTTGCGTTTTGGCCGGCCGTGGCCGCGGTCGCGGCCTGTGCGCTGCCCATCATCCTGGGCTTCGTCGTGCCGACCATCCACCTGGCGCAGCTTGCCTGGAGGTCGGGCGCGCTCGCCATCGAATCGCATTTCCTGCGCGACGCCGCCAACAGCCTGGGGCTCGCCGCGGCGGCTGCCATGATCATCGTGGCACTTGCCCTGTTCCTGAGCTACGCCGGACGCCTGGTGCGCCGCCGCGCCCTCAACCGGCTGATCGAGTTCTCCGCTCTGGGCTACGCCATTCCGGGCGCCGTCATCGCCGTCGGCATCCTGCTGCCATTGGCGCTGGCCGATCACGGCATCGACCGGCTGAGCCGCGCCGTCCTCGGCCTGCCAAGCGGCCTGCTGCTGAGCGGCACGGCCTTCGCACTCCTGCTCGCCTACACGGTACGTTTCCTGGCGGTCGGCCTCGCCAACATCGCGCCCGGCCTCGCGGCCATCGATCCGGCGATGGATGCGAGCGCGCGCGTGTTGGGCGCGCGGCCACGCCAGGTGTTGCGCCGCATCCATCTGCCGTTGCTGCGCGGGCCGATGCTGACGGCGGCCGTCGTGGCCTTCGTCGAGGTGATGAAGGAGCTGCCGGCGACGCTGCTGATCCGGCCGTTCAATCTCGATACGCTGGCGATCGGCGTCTACCGCTTCGCCTCCGACGAGCGGCTGGCCCAGGCCGCGGTGGGCTCGATCGTGATCGTCGTGGTGTCGTTGGCGCCGGTGATCGTGCTGAGCCGCGCGATTGCGGCGCGACGGCGTTAAGGCACGTCATATTCTTCCGGACCGCGCGGTCCATGATCTTCAGCGCTTCGGCGTTGTTCTGCGCGAAGACGCGGGCGTTGAGCTGGTCTTCCTTGAAGGTGCCGAGCGACTTCAGCTCGGGCGACAGCTCGACGCTGGCCACCACCGGATACTCCGAGTTGCCCTCGGCGAAATAGTTCTGGGCCTGCGGCGACACGAGATATTCCAGGAACTTCACGGCCGCCGCCTTGTTGGGCGCGTAGCGCGCCACGGCGCCGCCGCTGATGTTGACATGGGTGCCGCGGTTGGCCTGGTTGGGGAAGATCACCCCCACCTTGGCCGCGACCTCGCGATCCTGCGGCTTCTTGGAGCGCATGAGGTTGACGTAATAGTAGGTGTTGGACACGCAGAGTTCGGCCTCGCCGGCCGCGACACCCTTGATCTGGTCGGTGTCGCCGCCGCGCGGCGGGCGTGCCAGGTTGGCCGCGACGCCTTTGGCCCAGGCCTCGGTATTCTGCGGGCCGTTGGCGGCCAGCAGCGAGCCCACCAGCGACTGGTTGTAGATGTGGCCCGACGTGCGGATCAGCAGCTTGCCCTTCCACTTGGGATCGGCGAGGTCCTCGTAGTTCTTGGGCGCGTTGGCCGCCGACACCTTCTCCTTGTTGTACATGATCACGCGCGCGCGCTTGGAGAAGCCGAACCAGTTGTTGTCCGGATCGCGCAGATGCGCCGGCACCGACTTGGTCAGCACCTCCGACGCCACCGGCTGCAGCAGGCCCATCTGGCGGGCGCGCTCGATGCGGCCGGCGTCCGTAGTGATGAGGATGTCGCACGGGCTCTTGTCGCCCTCGGCCTTGAGCCGCTCGACCAGCGGATCGGGCTCGGCGTCGATGCGGTTGATCTTCACACCGCTCAGGTCGGAGAAGTTGCTGTAGAGCGCCTCGTCAGTGTTGTAGTGGCGCGCCGAATAGAGGTTGAGGGTGGCACCCTGCGCCTCCACACGGCGGAGGATGAGGACGCCTGCACCGAAGGCCAAACCGGTCTTGAGGGCTGCACGACGCTTCACGGTCATTCTCCATTGCGAGTGATTTTCACTAGCTTTGCTAGCACCGGTGATGTTGCGACGCAATTGCCATTGAATTGATTTTCACAGTCATTCGCAGGGGAATATCGGCACCTTTGCCTTGAAATTGCCATCTGGATTAACATTTCGACTGGGTACACGAACCGCCCCGAAGGTACGGCAATGTTGTTAGCTCGGGTTCTCGCTCGTGTTGTGGGCGAAGGCCAGCTCACCGTCATCGATGCAGCCGGCAGATCGCATCGCATAGAGGGTGCGCGTCCCGGCCCGGCCGTCACATTGCGAATACATGACCGGTGGACCGGAACAAGACTGGCGCTGCGGCCGCGGCTGGCGCTGGGCGAAGCCTACATGGACGGCAAGCTGACGGTCGAGGACGGCGACATCTACGACCTGCTCGATCTGATCGGCCGCAACATGGCGGCCCTCGAATCGACGCCCACGGTGAAGTGGTCGTATGCCCTGCAGCGCTGGCTGCGCTTCCTGGAGCAGTACAATCCGATCGGGCGGGCCGAGCGCAACGTCGCTCATCACTACGACCTCAAGGACCAGCTCTACGACTTCTTCCTCGATCGCGACCGGCAGTATTCCTGCGCCTATTTCAAGACCGGTGAGGAGCCGCTGGAGCAGGCCCAGTTCGACAAGAAGCAGCACATCGCCGCCAAGATGCTGCTGCAGCCCGGCCAGAAGGTCTTGGACATCGGCTCGGGCTGGGGTGGCATGGGCCTCTTCCTCAGCCAGCAGTTCGGCGTCGACGTGACGGGCGTCACCCTTTCCAAGGAACAGCACGCCGTCTCGTGCCGGCGCGCGCTCGAGGGCGGCGTCGCCGACCGTGTGCGCTTCAAGCTGCTCGACTATCGCAGGGAGCCCGGCCGCTACGACCGCATCGTCTCGGTCGGCATGTTCGAGCATGTCGGCTCGGCCCACTACGTCGAGTTCTTCACCAAGGTGAAGGAGCTTCTGGCCGACGACGGCGTCATGCTGCTGCATTCGATCGGCCGCATGGAACCGCCGGGCGGCACCAACACCTGGCTGCGCAAGTACATCTTCCCCGGCGGCTACACCCCTGCCCTGTCGGAGGTGCTGACCGCGATCGAAAAGGTCGGCCTGTGGGTCACCGACATGGAGATCCTGCGGCTGCACTACGCCGAGACCCTGCGCCACTGGCGCCGGCGCTTCCTTGCCAACCGCGAGCGGATCAAGCAGCTCGCGGGCTACGACGACCGCTTCTGCCGCATGTGGGAGTTCTATCTCGCGGCCTGCGAGGTGGCGTTCCGGTACATGAACCAGATGGTCTTCCAGCTCCAGCTCGCCAAGAAACAGGACGCGGTGCCGCTGACGCGCGACTACATGCTCGATGCCGAGAAGGGCATCACGGTCACGCGATCCATGGCGGCGGAGTGAAGGAATCGCGTCGGCCTGTCCGCGACGCTCTTCCGTTTGGTGCAAACGACGACATCACTCTCCGCGACGCCGGCGAGCCGACGGTTAGTTTCAGGTGGGCCACACCTTGATGCCGGAACTTGGTATGCCTTTTGGGTGTGGCCAGGGAACACCACAGCCCATCATCGAGAACTGCGCGCAGCATTAGGCGGGCATTAGCCGCGCCGGACATCGCCAAGCTTTGGAAGCAACCTGGCGCCGAAGCCGGCACCGTGCCTGACTCCGAATTGGACACCTTCGTGAGAAAGGAAACAACGCGTTGGTGTGGGGTCGCCACGACCCTTGGAGTCCGAGCCGACCAGACGTTCGTTGGGCGGCCAAGTACTCCCGCGAGTCTCTCATTGATTGCGCCAATAGGCTCATACTGGAAAGCCATTGGCGCTTACTGAAGAGCTTCGTCAAATCAGAATCGTGCACATCCTGGAAAGGACGGGTGGCCTACACGTCGTTGAATCTGACAAACGACGTGTCGCCGCCCTGCAAGGAGTTCGGCAACGAATGAACGCGAAGCAAACAGTCAATACCACCTTGCCGCAGGGAAAATCGCCACCATCCGCGGCCACCGACGTACCCTGGTTCGAGCAAACTTTTGATGTTCTTCGCGAATTCGACGTCCGACAGATTCCGTATTTGCCGGATAGCGGGTTGGCGCCGCTGATTGAGAAGTGCGCCAAGGCTGCAGACATGATTGCCACTCCGCTCACCACAGAAGAAGAGGGAGTGATGCTGATCGCGGGCGCATGGCTCGGCGGCAATCGCGCAGCAATGCTGATTCAATCCAGCGGCGTGGGTAACTGCGTCAACGCATTTTCGTTGCTCTCCGTTTGTACGATCCCCTGCGTGATGGTCGTGACAATGCGCGGCGTATGGGGTGAGTTCAGCCCCTGGCAAGTCCCCATGGGTAAGGCAGCGCGAGGATGCTTCGAACTCTTTGATTTCGCTGTGCTGGATCTCGAGCGGCAGGACGAGGCAGCGGAAGTGATGCGCGCGGCTTGCCAGCTGGCCTACGGCGCTGGACGGCGGGTCGCGGTGCTCGTGTCGCAACGCATGCTCGGTGCCAAGACCTTTACGAAAGCAAAACCGTGATGGACAAACTTGGTAGCGATCAGCGGCTTGACCGCCGATGGGTCACGAAGACGCTTCTCGCTCGTCGCGAAGACGCTCTTGTTATCGCCGGGTGCGGCTCGACCGTTTGGGATTGCACAGCCGTCGGCGACGGCGATCTGACGTTCCCGCTTTGGAATGCAATGGGTTCGGCAAATATGGTCGGGTTGGGTCTTGCGCTTGCCCAGCCCGCTCGCCCGGTATTGGTGATAACAGGCGATGGCGAACTTATGATGCAACTTGGCTGCCTCGCGACTATCGCCGCCAAGCAGCCGAAGAATTTGAGCATCGTCGTCATCGACAATGAGGTCTATCAGGAGACCGGTGGTCAGCCGACCCATACGCAATACGGCACCAGCATCACGGGGGTTGCCACTGCGTGTGGCTTCCCAGCGACCGTTTTGGTGACGACGGAGCAAGAAACGGAGGCACTTGCTGAAGCTGTCTACCGCTGCGATAGGCTCCTACTCGCCCAAGTCAAAGTCAGTCTTCAAACGGGTCCTCGTGTCCTACCGCCGCGGGACGGCTCGTACCTCAAGGATCGCTTCAGGCGTGCGTTGCTTGGGCCAGCAGCTCTCGAGTGACCCTGCATGAAACGCTACGACAACGTCATTGGCGGAGTTTGGGTGCCACCGAGTTCGGGTCGTCAAAGCGCAGCGCACACCCGCCGGAGTTCCTCACGAAGCCAACGGTTTGCGTTGCTCTGGTCGTAGCGGCGATGCCAATACATCATCCAATCGAACGGCGCAGAATCGAACGGCAGGTCGAAGGCCCGCAGCTCATCGTCGTTCAACGCGGCAGCGAGGCGACCGGGCATGACGAACAGCAGGTCGGTCCGCTTGAGTACATGCGGGACGACAAGCCAGTGCGGCACATTCAGCACGATGCGCCGCTTGTGCCCCATGTCTGCCAACACGTTGTCGACAAACCGCATGTCGGTCGGACTCATCGACTGCTTGGCATAGTCCTGGGCCATGAAGGTCTCGAAGGTCAGTGGCCGTCCTGCAATCGGGTGCGACGCACGCATCACGCAGACCATCCGATCTGTGAGCACCTTTTCGGTTCGGATTGAATTTGAGTGATCAAGCCCCATGCTGATCGCGACGTCGATCTCATCTCGCTCGAGCGCCTCGACGGTATCCGCCGGCGGAAGGTGCAGGATGTTGTACGCCATGCGCGAAACTGCCGGCTTTCGGGCCAATAGCGGCGGTAGCATGAGAAAGGCAAGGATATCGGACATCCGGATCGTGAATGTCCGCTCGGACTTCCCCGGGTCGAAACCGGCGTCGCTCTCGAGTACACGCTCCACTTGCCGCAACAACTGCCGCAGGGGCTCGGCGAGCTCAATCGCGCGCGGTGTTGGCTGCATCCCAGTCGATGTGCGGACAAGAAGCTCGTCGCCGAACATTCCGCGCAGGCGATTGAGAGCATTGCTCATGGCGGGCTGGCTCAGCCCAACGCGCTCGGATGCCCTCGTGACGTGCCGCTCCGAAAGCAACGCGTCCAAAGCCACCAACAGATTCAGATCGACCGAGCGAAGCGACATGGCCCCATCCCCTATTATTCATAGAACAAATAATTGGAGAAGACAAATCCATTTAGCGGATATGGACAAGAAGCGTACGACCAGTTGGCTACTCGGACACGTCAGGAGACGCCCATGAGCACCGATGCGATCAAGCAAAACGTCAAGGTTTGCATGTTCGACCAGTATGGGACGGTGGTCGACATGCAAGGTGGCCTCACCGCCATTGCGACTCCGTTCCTTCAAAAGAAGGGCTGGAAGGGCAGCCCGAATTCTTTCGTAACGTGGTGGCGCCGCACGCACTTCGAGAATTCGATGATCGACGCCCTGCTCCATCGCGAGCACACGCCCTATCGTGAGATCGGCCACCGCGCCGTCGCTCATGTCATGGATCGCGCCGGCATCAGCTACACGAAAGACGAGGTTCAATATCTCGTCAGCGAAATCGAGAAGCTGAAGCCGTTTCCCGAGGTGCCGGAGGCACTCTCCAGACTCCGCACCAAATACCGGCTTGTCGTGCTCTCGAACGGCGATCCCGACATGCTCGAGACAGCCAAGCAATACCACAAAGTTCCATTCGACAAGGTGATCTCGATCGCGGAAGCCAACTCCTTCAAGCCGCACGTCGCCACTTACACCAAGGCGACCGAGCTATGTCGTCTCAAGCCCGACCAGATCCTCTTCGTCGCCAACCACGCATTCGACTGCATAGGCGCGAAGTCGGCCGGCATGCGCACGGCCTTCATCGATCGACGGAACCGCCCGTTCGGCGAAACCCCTCACCAGCCAGACATTCTGGTCCCAACCATGAAAGACCTCGCTGATGCGATTGTCTGAAACGGAGCCGCTCGCGGGCATCAAGGTGCTCGACCTGTGCCGGGTCGTGTCGGGACCGTTTGCGACCATGCACCTCGGTGATCTTGGTGCGGACGTCGTCAAGATCGAGGACCCGCGTAGCGGCGACGAAAGTCGCCGCTACGGGCCGCCGTTCATAGGAGGTGAGAGCGCCTACTTTCTCTCGGTCAATCGCAACAAGCGCAGCTGCACAATTGACCTGAAGTCACCCGCTGGTCGCGACGTCGCCCTTGCTCTGGCCGGCGTGGCCGATGTCGTGATCGACAACTTTCGTCCCGGCACACTCGACAAATGGGGGCTGAGTTACGAGGCGCTGCGACGGCTGAACCCGCGTCTCATTCAGTGCAGCATCACAGGCTTTGGTCGCACCGGTCCCGACGCAGAACGACCCGGGTACGACCTGATTCTCCAGGGCGAATCCGGCGTCATGGACATTACCGGCGATCCGAATGGCCCGCCCATGAAGGTCGGGACGTCAATCGCCGACCTCGTTACCGGTCTCTATGCGTCGCAGTCGGTTCTCGCGGCCTTGATGAAGCGCGAACGTACGGGGGTTGGCGGCAGGATCGACGTATCGATGTTGGATGCGATGGCGTCCCTGCTCACCTTCAATGCCGGCGTGTATTTCGCGTCTGGAGAAAGTCCGAAACGTCGTGGAAATGTACACCCGACCATCAGCCCATATGAGACGTTCGAGGCAAGTGACGAGTGGATCAACGTCGGCGTCGCGAACGACAAGTTCTGGGGCCTTTTTTGCGACGTCATTGACCGCAAGGACCTCGAATCCGATCCACGCTTTGATGCGGCGCCGAAACGTGCTGCCAACAGAGCGAACCTCGTGGATATACTGACGCCGATCTTCGCTGCGCGGACACGCGCGCAATGGTTGGATGCGCTTCGAATTGCCGGAATTCCTGCCGGCTCCATCAAACAGGTCAGCGAAGTCTGCGAAGCACCTCAACTGGTCGAACGCGGCATGGTCCAATCCGTGCCACACCGCGTCTCGGGCGACGTACGTTTCATAGCGCGCCCCATCCGCTTCGAAGACCAGGCTCCGGCGCCGTCAACACCGCCTCCTCTCCTTGGCGAGCATACCGCGGAGATCCTCTCCGAATGGCTCGGCTGGAACGCTCTCGCCTTTGAAAAGGTCGCAGCCGCTGGAGCCTTTGGGGCAGAGGCCGCCAGCTCGCGAAGGCAAACATGATCCATGACTATCTGATCGTCGGCGGCGGCTCGGCTGGATCGGTGCTGGCAAATCGGCTCTCCGCAAAGAGCTCCAACCAGGTCCTCCTTTGTGAGGCCGGCCAGGATACGCCGCCCGGCAAAGTGCCGCCGGAGATCCTCGACAGCCATCCCGGCCTCGCCTACCTGAATCCAAATTTCACCTGGCCCGACGTCCGGGTCACCACCCAGGTGATCTCGCACAACAATCCCGACCAAGATCGACCGCCTACCGGACCTTACACGCAGGCCCGCGTGCTCGGTGGCGGCTCTTCAATCAACGGTCAGATGGCGAACCGCGGCGCACCTGCCGACTATGACGAATGGGAACAGCGGGGAGCCGCCGGCTGGAACTGGGAAGGCGTGCTGCGTTATTTCAAGAAGGTCGAGCGCGACATGGACTTCGATGGTCCATTGCATGGCAAAGAAGGGCGGATCTCGGTGAGCCGCATCTTCCCCGATCTCTGGAGCGAGCATGCAAAGGCCATGGCCCAAGCATTCAAGGACGCGGGCTATCCTTATCTTCCCGATCAGAACGGCGAGTTCCTCGACGGGCACTTTCCGATCACGATCTCCAATGCATTCGAGACGCGCGTATCCGCCGCCAGCGGCTATCTCGATTCGACGACGCGCGTGCGCGAGAACCTGCGAATCTCGACACTCACGCAAGTCACGGAATTGCTGTTTGAAGGCACGAAGTGTATCGGTGTCAAAGCACGGATCGAGGGCAAGGAAACCGAATTCAAGGCCAACGAGGTGTTTCTGTCCTGCGGCGCCATCCACTCGCCAGCGCATCTTTTGCGCGCCGGGATCGGGTCAGTCGGACACTTGCACGACCTCGGCATCAACGTCCGCCACGCGCTGCCAGGTGTCGGCCAGCGTCTGATGGACCACCCCTCGGTGGCCATTTCTGCCTTCCTCCCACCCTTTGCCCGAATGAAGGGCCACACCCGGCGCCATCTGCTGGTTGGGCTGCGCTACACTTCCGGCATCGAGAACGCGCGCCAAGGGGACATGTGCGTCGCCGCCGGCAGCAAATCGTTCTGGCATGCCGTCGGCGAGCAGTTCGGCTCGATGATTATCTGGGTCAACAAGACCTACTCCGAAACCGGCGAGGTCAAATTGAAGACAGCCGACTGGCAGGACGCACCGGTCGTCGAGTTCAACTTGCTTTCCGACAAGCGCGACCTCGACCGCCTCATGGAGGGAGTGCGGAAGATGGCCATGGTGCACCAGCATCCGGCCATGCAAAAAGTCGCAATCGGCGCGTTTCCCGCGATCTGGGGCGACAAGGTGCGCCAGTTCGGCACCAAGAACATTCGGAACCGGCTCATCACAGGCCTGGCGGCCAAGCTGCTCGACGGGCCCAGGCCGCTGCGTGAGTTCCTGATGGACTTTGTTGTCGATGCCCACTCGCTGAAGGATGTGTTGGAGGATGAGGCGCAGATGGAAACCTTCGTGCGCGAGGGCACCGTCGGCATCTGGCATGCCTCATGCTCGTGCCGCATGGGGCGGACTGACGATCCCATGGCGGTCGTCGATGCTGCGGGACGCGTCAAGGGCATACAAGGCCTTCGGGTATGCGACACGGCCGTGTTTCCGGTGGTGCCTTCTGCCAACACGAACCTCCCAGTGATGATGGCGGCCGAGAAGATCGCCGACGCAATTCTCAGTGGGCGATAGCAAGCGCTTGAGCGTCCGACGAAGCACCATCGAGCGTCGGCTTATGCCGACGTTTTTGCTCAACCCTGTCGTGGAAACTACTTGACGAGGCGCTTCGCCACGACTCGTGCAGAGTCGACGAAAAGGCCCGCGATCGGACTCTGCATTCGGTTCTTGAGCGTCACGATTGCCACGGGTCGCACCTGAATGGGCAGCCCGACGGACAGGATCTTGAGCCCCGCATTGGTGATGTTGAACCGTAGGAGGGATCTTGGAAGCATCGCGACATATCGGCCCGTAGCAAGCAGATTGCAGGTGAGATGGAGAGACATCGTCGTCAGCTGCGCACGTGGCAGCTGGAGACCCGCGGTGCCAAACAATCGTTCCGCAAGTCCGCCCGGCAGGCTGCCGCGGGGCGGCAGTATCCAGGCCTCGCCCATGAGTTCCGCGAGCTCGATCTTGCGACGTCGCGCCAAGCGATGGCCCTGTCCGGCAACGACCGCTACAGGGTCATTGAACAGGATGTCCGCATTCAAGTCCTCCTGGTCGAACGGATCCGGTATCCGGCCGAACCAAAGATCCACTTGGCGCTCGCGCAGTTCGCGATACTGCGTCTCCGACAGAACAGCCTGGGCAACCTGCAAGGTGATGCGTGGATATTGCCGTGACATCATGTCGATGATCGCCGGCAGAACGCCGGCCGCCATGGTCTCGTTGCTGCCGATGCGAAGTTGGCCGCTGGCCGGATCAGCAAGAAACTCAAGTTCTTCCACGCCTTGCTTCAGCTCGTCAAAGATCGCCAGACCGCGCTTCACCAGCACGCGACCATAGGCCGTGGGTTCCACACCGTGCCGGGAACGATCGAGCAGGCGCAACCCGACGACGTTTTCAATGTCTCTGATGGCCTTGGAAACTGCCGGCTGCGAGATGCCGAGAAGGACGGCGGACTTCGCCATGCTGCCTTGCTGCGCCACCGTCAGCAGGATACGGAATTCCCGCAATTTTAAGTCCCGACTTACGCGTTCCGACCGTTGCACCGGACCCTCCCCTATCCAAATGGTTATAGAAACATCAAAACATAGCATTATCCATTTATGGCACTCCTGATAAGAATCTGGCCTCGCATTCCAAGGTTGATGGTCAATGGACGAGGATCACGGAGCTTGCACGAAGTTGGGAGGAGCGCATGGCGATCGATAGAGGACGAAATCGGCGGTCCTGTATTGCGATGGCAGCTGCTTTGCTCACCGTCTCGGTTGCCGGCTGGCCGAGAGCGGCTCTCGCGGAAGACTACCCCTCCCGCGCCGTGAGGATCGTGGTGCCGTTCCCGGCAGGCGGTCCTCTGGACTTCACGGCACGCGCGCTCGCCGAGCATCTCTCGAACACGCTCAAGCAGCCGTTCATCGTCGATAACCGGGCCGGCGCCACCGGAAACATCGGGGCCGAGATCGTGGCTCGCGCGACGCCGGACGGTCATACCTTGCTGTTTGTCTTGGACACGGTCCTGACTGCCAACCCGGCGATCTACAGAAAGCTGCCATTTGACGCTGAACGCGATTTCAGGCCGATTTCAATCGTGGCCACGTTCCGCCAGATGCTGGTGGTCCACCCCTCGCTGTCGGTCAATTCGCTCGCAGAGTTCGTCGCTCTCGCGAAGAAGAAACCCCTGAACTACGGCAGCGGCGGTGGCAACGGGAATCCGGGCCATCTGACCATGGAATATCTGCAGCTGCGGGCAGGCTTTCAGGCGACGAATGTACCGTACAGGGGGGCGCCCCAGGTGACGGCGGATCTCCTGGCGGGCCAGTTCCCGGTGGGATTCCTGGCGACGCCGGCTGTGTTGCCGCATGTCAGGACTGGCAAGCTGAAGCCACTCGGCATTTCCAGCCCGCAGCGCTCGTCCTCGGCCCCCGAGGTGCCCGCCGTCGCTGAGAGCTATCCGGGATTCGATGTGGGGTTTTACCTGGTACTGCTTGCCCCGGCCGCAACACCGGAAGCGGTTCGTGCTCGACTGGAACGCGAAGTCCGCCACGCGCTGTCTATACCTGCGCTGCGGAGCCGGCTGCAGGCCCAGGAACTGGAGCTCGTCGGAAGCACGAGTGACGAGGCGGGCATAAGCCTGAAGGCGATAGCCGGACGGTGGCGCGAGGTCGTCCAGGAAGCGAACATCGCCACGGATTGAAACCGGCAACGTATCCACGGTCTCATCTGCAGGTGCATCCATGTCGATCATCTCCACCGTCGACGAACTGGATTCCATCTACGGCAAGCCGGTCGAGGTTTCCCTCGTCAAGGAGGTGAACTGGATCACGCCTCAGTATCGCGCCTACATCGAGGCTTCGCCGTTTGCCGTATTGGCGAGTGCAGGACCAGAGGGTCTGGATTGCTCGCCGCGCGGTGACGTCGCCGGCTTCGTGCGCGTGCATGACTCCAGGACGCTGATGCTCCCTGACCGGCGCGGCAACAACCGTGTCGACTCGCTGCGCAACATAGTGCGTGATCCACGAGTGGCGCTTTTACTCATGATACCTGGCGTCGGTAACACGCTCCGCATCAACGGCAGGGCCCATTTGAGCACTGCTCCTGATTTGCTTACGTCGTTCGCGATCGAAGGCAAGGCTCCGCGGTCGGCGATCGTCATGGCGGTGGACGCCGTTTACTTCCAGTGCACCCGTGCGCTGTTACGCTCCGAGCTATGGAACCCTGCCAGGCACGTCGACCCTAAGAATCTTCCCAGTGCAGGCCAGATCCTTGCAGCGCTGAGCCAGAACCGGGTTGGTGGTGATGACTTTGATCAAGCTTGGCCCCAGCGCGCCAGGCAGGCGATGTGGTGATCCGGCTCGTTGGTGGGACCGAACCGGCAGTCTGCAAATCGGGCGATCAACCATTCATGCCCGACCATCGACCTGCAATAAGGTGCTGCGACCCAATGAGTACACCGCGACCGTGGACATGGTGCAAAACGGCGAGGCGCCAATCAGACGAGAAGGCACGGCGGTCTAGCCCAACTTGCGCAGTTGGAGGGCGGGTTTGTGTTTTTTGACTGACCCGGTGTGAAGGAGATCAAGGGGTTGGCGGGCGGCAGCGGCACGAATCGGCGTGTAGTGCCGACCATCCCCATTTTCTTTTGAGAAGCGTTGGGTTGAGATGGGCGCATGTACTTGCGCTACACGACGCGGAAGAAGGACGGCAAGGTCCATCGCTACTGGCGCCTTGTGCGCAGCGTGCGGATTGGTCGTCGCGTCATCCAGCAGACGGTTGCGCAACTTGGCGAACTCGATGCGCGAGGGCGACTGCAAGCGCGGGCGCTGGCGCGCCATCTGATCGGGACGCCCGAGCAGGCCGGCCTGTTCGACGATGGCAAGCAGCATCTGACGGTGCCGGTGCGCTTGAAGGGCGTGCGCATCGACCGCTCGCGCCGGTTCGGTGATGTCTACCTGGCGCTGGCCTTGTGGCGGGGCACGGGCCTGGCCGATCTGTGCGAGAAGCTGCTGCCCTCGGGCAAGGAGGCAGTGCCGTGGGCGAAGATGGCGGCGGTGCTGGTGGCGGCGCGGCTGTGCGAGCCGTCGAGCGAGCTGCACATCGCCGAGGATTGGTATCGGCGCACGGCGCTGGGCGACCTGCTGCAGCTCGATGCCGATCTGGTCAACAAGGATCGGCTCTATCGCGCGCTTGACCTGTTGCTGGAGCACAAGGCTGAGCTGGAGGCGCACCTGTCGCGGCGCAGCGGCGAGCTGTTCGCGATCGACAACGAGGTGCTGCTGTACGACGTGACCAGCACCTACTTCGAGGGTGAGGCGGAGGGCAACTCTTTGGCGCGGCGCGGCTACAGCCGCGATCACCGACCCGACTGCAAGCAGGTCTGCATCGCCCTGGTGGTGACCTTCGACGGCTTCCCGCTGGGCTACGAGGTGTTCGCCGGCAACACCCATGACTCCAAGACCGTGCAGACCATCGTCGACACCATGGAGGCCCGGCACGGCGTGGTCGGGCGGGTGTGGATCGCCGACCGCGGCATGGCCAGCGCCGCCAACCTGGCGTGGCTGCGCCAGACCGGGCGGCGCTACATCATCGGCGCGCCCAAGGCCGAGCTGCGCAAGTTCGCCGCC
This sequence comes from Rhodospirillales bacterium, assembly GCA_009377525.1. GTDB lineage: Bacteria > Pseudomonadota > Alphaproteobacteria > Reyranellales > Reyranellaceae > Reyranella. The sequence continues at coordinate 48,547 of WHTW01000014.1, read as the reverse complement.
GCGCTGGCGGCAGGCGACTGGCGCGAGATCCGTCAAGGCATCGAGGTCAAGCTGGCGCGCTGGCCCGACAGCGGCGAGACGGCGATCCTGTGCCGCTCGGCCGACCGGCGCCGCAAAGAGCAGGCCATGCACGACAAGTTCAGCCGGCGCATCGAGATGGCGCTGGCGCGCCTGGCCGGGCGCATCGAGCACTCGACCAAGCGGCTCCATGCCGCTCAAGTCAACCGCCAGATCGGCCGCATCCTCCAGCAGAACCAGCGCTCCGCCGCCCGCTTCCAGATCACCTTGCAGGCCGCCGACTGTCCGGCCGGCTTTCGCCTGCAGGTCGAGCACGATGCCGCCTTCGACCAGTGGGCAGCCCTCTCCGAGGGCGCCTACGTGTTGCGCACCAACATCGTCGACTGGAGCGACGAGCAGCTGTGGAGAGCCTACATCCAGCTCACCCAGGCCGAAGCCGCCTTCCGCATCCACAAGGATCAGCTGCGCGTGCGCCCGATCTGGCATCAGCGCGCCGATCGTGTGCTCGCCCACATCCTGGTCTGCTTCCTCGCCTTCGTGCTGTGGAAGAGCCTTGAGATGTGGCAGCAGCGCTCGGGCCTCGGCAACTCCCCGCGCACCGTGCTCGACGAGATCGCCCGCATTCAATCCCACGACATCATCCTGCCCACCACAACGCACGGCGAGATCCGCCTGCGCTGCATCGCCCAGCCCGACCACGCCCAGGCCCTCCTGCTCGATCGCCTCGGCATCGTCCTGCCCAAGCGCATGCGTACCGACCACCTCGATCTACCCCTCGCGCTCACCGCCTGAGACCACGCCAGCACCAAAAATGTAGTGCCGACTTTTCGGCTAACTCATTGATTCTATTGAATCACCATGTCGATTCTGCGCAAGTTGGGCTAGCAGCCTTCCTGCTGTCATCGGATACCACTGCTGCCGCCCCGAAGGGTTGGCACTCTCCGCCGATCCAATTCCCGCGACATAGCGTGATAGCTCATGAAGCCCGGTCCAGATGTTCCGAACGACGGGTGCCAATGCGCGAGCTCTTGGGTTGGCGGCGGCAATGGGTATAGAGCGCCTAGCGTCCGTCCCCGGCCGTATCGGCCTGATCGTAGACCGCAGTCAGCAGAAGCTGCAATTCAGCTGCCAGTCGAGGCCAAGATAAGTCGGTTCACATATGAATCGAGGCAATGGTGACCCGGATCGGCTACGGGCCTGTAATGCAAAGCGAAATTGGGCAAGATAGAATATTGCGCCTGCAGTATTAGACGCGGCGCCCGTTGGGGCGGTATTCCCGCGTGAATGCCACTCGTATCGGCAATGAAAGTGGTACCGCGCGCGCCAAGGATGGCACGCATATTCTGCTTTCCAAAGCGAGCCTCGAGCTGCTCTTGCGCATAGGTCTTTGCGCGCAAGGCTCTCCGCGTGTTGTGGGAACCTGCGACAAAGATGTGGGGGCCGCTTTCACCATCCACTACATCAGTCAAATAGACGAATAACTTTAAGAACCGCCAATCATCGGGATCTCGATGAAACGCCTGCGTTGCGTCGGGCGCTTTTGAGCCAGGGAATGACCAGCGGACACCAACGCTGCAAAGGGTCGGCTTGCAGCCCAGGAACGCCGAAGCAAGCCGAAGGATACCTGCACGATTGATCGCAGTCATCAGCCATGGGCAAGCTACCACGGTGGCTAAATGATAGGCGGCCATGGTGGCTCCCGCAGGTAGCCCATCACGCGCCACGCAGCCGCCGCCGGGCGCGGCGACCGGCTGGTTCAGGAAAAAGCCCACGACATCGGCTAGCTCGGATGTCGAGAAAAGATTGGGCAGCATGGCTATTCCGTCCCGCTCCAGGCCGCCCAAGGCATCTTGCAGGTCGGGCTCGCGACGTGTTGCCAAGGTGGCATGCCGGGATCGTACACCCGCCGCCAACACGTTAGCGACGCACCTCCTGACAGTAGGGTGAGTAACGCAGCGCTGGACAAAGTAGGCCGCGGCATGACCAGGAACAAAACCTCGACCGAACCGCAGTTGCGCATAGGGGATCATTGCCACACCAAAAAATAGATCACGGACTGGTGCGGACAACCGGACGATCGCCGTACGCAACTTGATTGGGCTGTTTTGATCGACAGCGAACCGTTCGGTTGTCCCCATCCAGAGCGGTACTGGGTGCCTGCGGAGCGGATGGCTCCCATTGCCATCTCTCCCATGGCTCGCTATTTCGCATGCTTCGCCTACCGCAAATGAGACGTCCAAGGGGCTGCCGCAGCCCCAAAAAACACCGCGGCTACCGTGGGCGAAGCAAGGGTAACCGATGCGCCCTTTGGATTGTGCAAACCCAATGGGGTAGCCCGGTTAGGGCCACTCAGTGTGAAGCGAGTGTGCCTGGTGCCCTTCTAGGATCTTCCTCCGGCGCTTGTAGAAATCCCGCGCCATCCCCTTCAGCGCTTGCGGAAGACAGCTGAGCCACAAAGGTGGATCAAGCTGCAGCTACCCCCTGTAGCGGACGACGCGCCAGCGAGCGGCGATTGGCATCAGCACCGTAACCCTGCTCGAGCGCCCAAATGGCTGCTTGCGTTCGATTCGCCACGCGTATCTTCCGAAGGATCGACTTCATATGGACCTTGATCGTCGCGTCGGTAACACCGCACGTACGGGCGATCATCTTGTTTGAATGGCCCCTTACCACTCCTTCGAGGATTTCTTCCTCGCGCTCGGATAGACCATGAGGAATTCGACGCGAAATAGTGCGATCAATGGCACCATTTTCCGCATCGTCGCTTCGTGCCAGATTGTTTGGGGTCAAGCCCAACTCATCGCCTTTTTCGTGCCTGCTCGTCGGCCTTGGGATCGAACAAGTCTCAGTCTTGAGGACCAGAACCTTGATGTCTGCAGCCATGATCTGCTGGAGCGTACCGACAAGCGTATCGGGTGATGCGAATAGTGGAATACAGCCATCGATTTCCGAAGCCAACAGCGTCTGAAAATCGGCCGATGACGCACGGTCGAAGAGTAGAATTATTTTGGTTTCTGGCCACAGCTTGCGAATGCTGTCCGCAGCACCGGCCGCCTCCCCGGCTGGCAGTGGACCAAGGATGACGAGCCTGGGTGCACTTGCAAGCAAGGAATTGTCGATGTCGGCCGTTGAAGGGACACCACCAACTACCTGATAAGAGTGACTTGCCATCAGCGAAACCAACGCCTCGCGTACCAGCAAGCGCGGCTCAATGACAATCGTGGCTACACACTGTTCCATCGCAGAGCCCCCACTAGCTTCCCACAGCCAACATACTGCGATGTTAAGTTTGCTCAATTGTCACAGGATAAGTTCGCTCCATGAATTGTCAGATCCTTCAAGCCCGGCTCGGCCGAGCGGAAGCTACTTTGGGCGGGCTGTGGAGGGTGAGACTCAGAAGAGGTGATGTTCATCGCCAATGAACCGTGACGGCACAATCGCAACAGAGGTGCCGTTTTTTCGGTTGGAAGCTGGTCGGTTATCAACCGTTCCAGAGGCTCAAACAGCGGGTCGCTTAGTCCGTTTGCGACGCCTTGTGCGACCGTTTCCATTGGATGGGGCAGTGCTCCAATAGTTATTCCACCGTCACGCTCTTGGCGAGGTTGCGGGGCTGGTCGACGTCGGTGCCTTTGGCGACCGCCGTGTAGTAGGCCAGCAGCTGCACCGGCACGCTGTAAAGGATCGGCGCCACGATCGGATCGACGCGGGGCAGGCTTACCGCCGCCGCCGCGTGGCTGCCCAGGCGGGCATTGCCCGCCGAGTCGCTCAAAAGCACCAGCTTGCCGCCGCGTGCTTTCACTTGCTCGAAGTTCGAGGCGATCTTGTCGAAGATCGCATCGGCCGGCGCCACCACGACGACAGGCACCGCCTCGTCAATCAGCGCGATCGGCCCGTGCTTCATCTCACCGCCGGCATAGCCCTCGGCGTGGATGTAGGAGATCTCCTTGAGCTTCAGCGCGCCCTCAAGCGCGATCGGGAAGCACGAACCGCGCCCGAGGTAGAGCACATCGCGCGCCTCGGCCAAGATGTCCTCGGCGATGCGCTTGTATTGCGCCTCGAGGTTCAGCGCCTCGTTGATGTGCGCCGGCAGCTCGATCAGCGCGTTGGCCAGCCGCGCCTCTTCCTCCTGCGACAGCTCCCCTCGCGCACGGCCGGCGGCGATCGCCGCCACCAGCAGCACGGTGAGCTGCGTGGTGAAGGCCTTGGTCGACGCGACGCCGATCTCGGGGCCGGCCAAGGTCGGCAGCACGACGTGCGATTCGCGGGCGATCGCGCTCTCCGGCACGTTCACGACCGACAGGATGGTCTGCTTGTGCGCCTTGGCGTAGCGCAGCGCCGCCAGGGTATCGATGGTCTCGCCCGACTGCGAGATGGCGATGCACACGCCGTCCTCAGGCAGCGGCGGCTCGCGGTAGCGGAACTCCGACGCGACCTCGACCTCGACCGGCAGGCGCGCCAGCTTCTCGAACCAGTACTTTGCGACCATGCCGGCAAAGCAGGCCGTGCCGCAGGCGGTGATGGTGAGCCGCGAGACCTTGGCCCAGTCGAACGGCAGCGCCGGCAGCGTGACCTTGCGGGTGGCGGGATCGAGATAGGTCTGCAGCGTGTCGCCGATGACGGCGGGCTGCTCGTAGATCTCCTTCACCATGAAGTGGCGATGGTTGCCCTTGCCCATCATGGCGCCCGAGATGCCGCTCTGGCGGATCTCGCGCTGCACTTCCTCGCGGCCCTGGAAGATCGTGGCGCCCTTGGCGTCCAGCACCACCCAGTCGTCATCCTCGAGATAGGTGACGCGCTTGGTGAACGGCGCCAGCGCCAGCGCATCGGTGCCGATATACATCTCGCCGTCGCCGTAGCCCACGGCGAGTGAGCTGCCGCGGCGCGCGCCCATCAGGATGTCGTGGCGGCCGCTGAACAGGGCGACCAGGGCGAAGGCGCCGCGCAGGCGCTCCATCGCCTTGCCCATCGCCTCCCCGGGCGAAAGCTGGCGCTCGAGATGCGACGTGAGGAGCTGGGCCACGACCTCCGTATCCGTGTCGCTGTCGAAGTGGCGGCCCTCGGCCAAAAGCTCGTCCTTCAGCTCCTGGAAGTTCTCGATGATGCCGTTGTGCACGATCGCGACGCGGTCGGTGGCGATGGGATGGGCGTTGCGCTCGGAGGGCTTGCCGTGGGTCGCCCAGCGTGTGTGGCCGATGCCGATCGTGCCCGGCAATGGTTCGCTGCCGAGCCGCACCTCGAGGTTCACAAGCTTGCCTTCGGCGCGCCGGCGCTCGATGTGGCCGTTGACCAGGGTGGCAACGCCAGCCGAGTCGTAGCCGCGATATTCCAGGCGCTTCAGCGCCTCGACCAGCAAGGGGGTGACCGGCGTCCTGCCGATGATTCCGATGATGCCGCACATGGAAGGTTTCCTAGCACCCGGCGCCAATTGGGTGCCACATCGCGACGGGGGTAGCACGGTTGGCAGACCATGGCTTTTAACGCGGAGAGAGGAAAGGAGGGTTCGAAGACCGGCATCATTGGCACGACGCGCTCGCGAGCATTGGTGGCAGTTTAATCCCTGACCTTAGTATCGCCTGCGCTTCATCGCTCACCAATGGTGATGGGCCGATTGCATGTACACGTTTGGGCTACTCCTTCTGCCCCAATGAGGCTTGGGTCGTAAGGGCGTGCCCCTCTTTCAGCTCTATTGCCTCTTGTCGGCGCGCCCGAACACCTCGGCGGAATTGGCTGCCCGCACACAGTCTGCCGTGCCAGGTCGGTCACATGGGCCCCGGCATCCTTGTCGATGTCCCCATACGCTGCCAGGCCAAGGTCGGGACTACTGACCACGAAGCAGTGGCCAAAGCCCACGCGGGCGAGGTCCGCCTCTGCCGCGCAGGCCCCTAAAGGACCGGCAGCGGTACCGGTTTCACGGCGCCTGCCAGCCTAACTGATGATGGTGTCGTGATTCAGATCCTGATGGAGAACGGACTCCATGGCCTCCAAAGCGGGACTGGCACCGGAGAGGACAGCTGTGGTGCTGCGGTCATTGCCATTGTTGTCGACGTCCCAGATCACGTTGGTCGGCGCTGCCGTTCTGCCACGCCACCTGGTAACCGTTGGCGGTCTTCTCCGCCCCGAGCGGTGTCCAGGCCCCGAGCTGGCCAGCGACGACGTCTGAAGGGGCTCAGCCGTCGCATGATTGCCAGGAGGTTAATTTCACGGTGGACCAAGCAGGGTTGAGGAAGAGAGCATGAGCTAATTCGGCCTGTGCTCTCACCTGATGTCGAACATGCCTGCCGTGATCTTGGACGGCGTGACCCCGTTCAGCTGGACGGTCCGTCGGGGCGAGATGGTGAGCAGCGTGGCGCCGAACCCGTCGGAGCGGGCCGAGGCGAGGATTGAAGCGAGCGAGACCGTGCCGGTCAGGGCGATGATGTCCGTGCCGGGCCGGAAGCCTTCGATCTCGAGCCGGCCGGGGCTCGTGGCGCTCACCTCGAAGCGCGCCGCGCCGCCGCGGATCAAGGCGTAGTCCTGCCCGTCACCCGGCGCGAAGACATTGGTGCCGGCGCCGCCGATCAGATAGTCGTCGCCGGCCCGGCCCTCGAGCTGGTCGCCGCCATTGGTCGAATTGTCGATCAGCACGTCGGCGCCCGCCGTGCCGATCAGCGTGGTTCGGCCGATGCCGCGGTCATAGGCGAAGACGTTGTCGCCGGTGAAGGTGAGGGTGGTGTTCTGCGCCGTGGGCGCAACGACCCGCATTTCCCTAACGCCGATCTGCGTGCCGTCGGGCATGCGCGGGACGACCTGGTATTGCAGATCGGTGCGCAGGTCCGGCATGCCGGAGCCCAGGATCCAGCCATAGGCCCGCATCGCATCGGCGGCGACGCGGTGGTCGGTGGGATCCGCGCCGCCGGCGAAGACGGTGATGATGTTGGCGTTGCTCATGGCGGCGAGCTCCGCCCAGTAGCCGGCGGAGGTGCCGGTCGCGTAGTTGCCAGCGGCGCGCGTGGCCGCCGCCACCTCGGCCCAGCTGGTCAGCGCCTTGCCGTTGCTGCCATAGACGTTCAGCGAGTAGTCGAAGCCGTTGTAGGGATTGATGTCGGGCGAGAGGAAGCGCCCGCTGAGGAAGTTCGCCTGCCATTTCAGCACGGCGCGCGCATCCTCGTTGCCCTGCAGCGCGGCGAGGGCGGTGGTGCTGGCGAAGAAATCCTGCTGCCAGGGCGCAAGTCCGTCGCGATAGGCTCCTTCGAAATAGCCGTGGACCTCGCCTTGGGTGGCGCTGAGCGTCACCGTCGTGGCGCGCAGATAGGCCCAGTTGTTGTTTGCGATCTGGTTAAAATAGGCCTTCTCGTAGGAGCCATCGGGGTTGGCGTAGGCGGCTTCCTGCACGGCGCGCAGTGACCAGGCCTGCGCGCGCACCTCCTCGACCGGGTTGGCGACGATGCCCCGCGCGTCCTGGCGCGGATCGTTCCAAGTATTGGCGATCACCCAGGAGGCCTGGGCGTTCAGCATATCGAGATGGTAGCGGTCACCGGTGAGCAGCCAGGCGACGTAGGAGACGTCGGGGCTGTGTGCGCGGTCGGTGGTCCAGCCCGATTCGCCACCGGCGATCTGCGAGGGCCGGACACTGCCGCGCGGGTCGATCCACAGCTTTGGATAGTCCCCGACCGAGAGGTAATGGCCTTTCGCCGTGTTGTAGTAATGCCAGGGAATGCTGCCCGCGGCCTGCGCCTGGGCAAGGGCGTAAGTCGCGGCGGAGGCATCCTGCGTGATCAGCCAGCGGGCATTCGCCTCGGTGGTCGGGCCGATGTCGGGCCGCCCGCCGGTGGTCGGCATGTAGGGAACAAGCCCGTTGACCCCGAGCATGGTGGTCCAGGACGATGGTACCGAGGGCGTAGCTCTCACCGTGGCGGTGAGATCATAGTTCCAGATGGCGCGGGTCTGCTCCAGGTAGTCGATGTTGTGCCGGACATTCAGCGTCTGCCTGGCACTGCTGTCCGCGGTGACCTCCTGCGCCCAGACCTGGTACTGGTACTGCGTCAGGTTGGTCGTGTTGAAGCGGGTGGTACCGCGCTCGACGATGGACAGGCTGTTGAACAGGACGGCGCCGCCGGTGGCGCCCATGGCGGCGTCGTTCTGGAACCAAACCTTGGTCGATATGCTGCCATCGGCATAGGTGACGACATCGAAGGTGACGCGCAGCGCGCGGATGACCGCTACGTCGAAGCGGATCTCGTTAGCGAGCGCGCCCTTGCGGAGCACTTTGAAATCGCCGCCGGCCACGGCGGCGGCGAGGTGCTGCGCAGCACTGATCGTCACGGCGCCGAAGCCCGAGATGTTCATGTTGACTGTGAGGTCGTAGCCCTGCGCGAGGGCCGCATTGTTCGCGACGGCCGCCCCCGCCGCCGCGCTGCTCGCCATCAGGCTGCCCTTAAGCGTGGCGCCGGCGGCAATCGCCGGCGCGGCGATGGTCAGGATGGCCGACTTCACGGATCCGTCGCCGTAGCGGGACAGCACGTCCATCTGCAGTGGCACGGTCTGCGTGCCAACCACGGCGCTGAGCGACTGGCCCTGCGGCAAGTCCCCTTCGACGAAGATCTGGTTGAATCGGATGTACTGGGTGGCGCTCTGTACCGTCGCCGCATTCTGAAGGCTGAAATCCACAACCCTCCCGCTCACGCCCCTGCTTCCCGCCATCACAGCTGCGCCTAGCAGGATGAGGCCGCAGACGCATCCGACGAACGTTATACCTATCAGGGTTGCGAACCAGAAGCGGCCTGTGAAGCCGGGAGCGTCGATGACCCCCGCGAATGCTCCGACGATTTCAGGGTTCTTGGTCATGCCGCATCCGTCCCGTATCGCTACCGGCGCGAGTTTTAAAGGCGCCGACGCGCTCTCTGTATGCGGGAGAAGTTGGGCAGAGACCCGCCGCAGCTCCCAAGACCGAAAATACCGGCCTCAAACACGCTAGGTAACGGATCGCCATTTAGATCGCCCGGACGCTTCAGGAGTAACCATGTATGGGCTGACTCTGCCCCGAGAAACTCCCCGGTAGCAGGTTGGGGCCGATCAGGGAGAACGGACATGAAGCGGTAGCGGTTTATCGAAGAGCAGATTATTCACATCCATCGGCGGTGAAGCGCTGCCGTGGGCGGCGGTGGGCCATTGGAGCCCGCCCACCATCGCGGCTCAGGCGATGAACCAGCGTTGGTCGCTGAACGTCGCCAGCGATCAGTTCGACGATGGTCGACGGTCCTGCCTGCTTGACGTTCTCGACGACTTCAAGAGCCTAGCGGCGATAGGAGTCTTCTCGCTGTCAGGCCTGGAGGTGATCTCCGAGGTGAAGGCCATTGGACAGGGAAGCGGCCCCTCTGCCTACATCGCGGCCGCGATCGGTCGCCGTGGCCAGCGCCGCCCAGACGAAACAGGCGACTAGCACCGCCCGCGCGAAGGTGTCGACGACACCGCTGGCTGCGGTCCCAGCGCATCCGCGCTCGACAGGGCCTCGCGACCGCCCCCTCCTCGGCCCGGTTGAGGTAGTCCGGAAGATGACAGCATTTAGCTAAGAAAACGGGCAAAACGATTGTCGTGCGGTGGCGTCCCTCCAGCCTCCCGCCACTGCGCATCGGAACGAACGTCGTGATCGATAATCTCATCATCCTGGCCACCTGTGGTGGCACCCTCGTTGTGGCGATCCGCGCCATCCTGATGGAACGCCGCGAGGTGGCCCGGCGTGCCGCGGCGCAGCCGCGCACGCGACGCTGAGCGGGCCGCGCCTATGCAGGCCCTGTTCATTCTCGGATGCTGGGTATCGTTGATCACCTTGGGCTGCGTGGCGCCCTTCGTCATGGCGCTCGCCTATATCTGGGTAGACCTGTTCCGCCCGCAGGACGTCGCGCCGGTGCTCGGCCAGCTTCTCCCCTTCTCCGCCACGACGGCGATGCTGACGATCGGCGCGTATCTGGTGCTGGACCGGCGAGACCCGCCGCGGCTCGGCCTGCTGACCGTGCTATTGGTCCTCTGGGCCGGCTGGATCACTCTGACGACGAGCTGGGCGATGTTCCCCGCCTCAGCTTGGTGGAAATGGGACTGGGCCTTCAAAACCATTCTGTTCACGGCGATGCTGCCGTTCATCTTCCGCTCCCGCATCCAGATGGAAGCGGCGCTGCTCGTCATCTTGTGCTGCATCGCATCGAACGTGCTGCCCTTCGCGATCAAGTCGGTGTTCGGTGGCGGCGGCTATGGCCGCCCGTTCGGGCTGATCGAAATCAATGGCGGCTGGGGCGGGGAAGGCAGCACTCTCGGCACCTATGCCTTCGCCTGCCTGCCGCTGGTCGCCTATCTGCAGCGCCATTCCTTGCTGGCACCGTCCCGGAGCTGGTTGCGCTGGGTCTATTTGGCGGCGCCGGGCATCGCGGCCATCGGCGCCTTCGGCACCTTCGCGCGGGCGGCGCTGATCGCCTGCTTCGTCTGGGCAGCGCTTGCCTGGTGGCAGTCCCGCCGCAAGCTGATGATGGCGGTCATGATGGTTGCCGCGACCGCGGCCTTGGTGCCGCTGATGGGCGAAGCTTGGCTGGCACGCATTTCGACATCCTTTGAGCCACGCCAGGAGGAGAGCGCCAACACCCGTCTGCTGGTCTGGGCTTGGACCATCGACCTCGCCAATCACCGCCCGGCCGGCGCCGGCTTCAACGCCTATCTCGGCAACCGCATCGAGATGCGCAACGCGGACGGGCAGGAGATCGTCCAAGAGGGCCGCGCCTTCCACAGCATCTATTTCGAGGTGTTGGGCGAACATGGCTGGATCGGCCTCGCCATCTTCGTCGCCATCTTCGCCGTGTTCTTCCTCGACATGCGGCATATCCGGCGCAAGGTACGGGACAGGCCGGATCTCGAATGGCTCGGCGACCTCGCCCGAGCCTTGAGCCACGGCGTGCTGATCTTCATGGCCGGCGCGGCCTTCATCGGCATCGCCTTCTACCCACTGCAATACTACCTGTTCGCGCTGGCGGTCAGCGCCTCGGCCGCGTTGCACCGGGCCGCCGCGGCGCCGGCGCCGGCGCCGCGCGAATCCGGCGTCGCGCCGGCCCTACCTGTGGCACCTCCTCAGGCCGCGGCTTCCGCGACGCACCTGCCCGCTTGGCGCGTCCGGGCGATGCGGCCATCCTGACATCGCGCGCCTATGCGAAGTTCCATCGGATGATCGACAGCAGCGCCTCACGCGTCTCTCGAACTATCTGGCGCAGCCTGCGCATCGCCAAGCCGTCCCGCTGCACCTTGCCTCCGCGCGGTGGCGGCACGTTGCCCGCGACGTCGAGCCAGCATCCCGACGGGTCATGCCCGTCCATGCGCCTCGCCGCGATCGCCCTGCTGATGCTGATATTGCCGACGGCGCTGTCGGCGCAGCCGAGAATCCTCGATGTTGGCCCGGGTCGCGCCTTCCACACGCCCTCCGCGGCTGCCGCGACCGCGCGGCAAGGAGATGTCATTCGCATTGCTCCAGGCACCTATGAGGATTGCGCCGTGTGGCGCGCCGACGGGCTGGTCATCGAGGGCGAGGACGCCGAGCGCGTAGTCATCGGCAACCGCACATGTCTTGGCAAGGGCGTCTTTGTCGTCACCGGCAACGACGTGACCGTGCGCGGCGTCACGCTGCGCGGCGCACGCTCCCAATACGCCAACGGCGCCGGCATTCGCGGCGAGGGCGTGAACCTCACCGTCGAACGCGTGCGTTTCCTGGACAACGAGAATGGCATCCTGCTGGCCGGCGTACCGCGGGGCGCGCTGCTCGTGCGGGACAGCAGCTTCATCGGCAATGGCAGCTGCGCGCGTGCATGCGCCCATGGCATCTACGCCGGAGCGCTCGAGCTGCTGCGCGTGGAAGGCTCACGCTTTCTTGGCACGCGGGAAGGCCATCACGTGAAGTCGCGCGCTTTCCGTACCGAGGTGCTCGGCTGCGACATCGAGGACGGGCCAGAGGGCACGGCGAGCTACCTGATCGACGTGCCGAATGGCGGCGCGGTGCTGCTGCGCGGCAACCGGCTGTCCAAGGGCCCGCGCTCAGACAACCGTAGCACGGCGATTTCCATCGGCGCCGAGGGCGTGGACCGGCCGACGCCCGAGATCCGAATCGAATCGAACGTCTTCACCCTCGAGGGCGGCTATCGCACGGTCTTCGTCACGAATTTCACGGCAACGCCAGCATTGTTGCGTGGAAACAGCCTGCCGCCTACGGTCATACCCCTGAAAGGCGATGGACGGACTGTATCCGAATCTGGAACGACTCGCTGAATGGTCGTGATGATTCATGTCACTTGCCCCGGCATGCAGTGATTGAGAGCTCATTGCCGGCGACGTCGGAAATGACTTCCCTGTGGTCGCAACATCGAGGGTTACCTGCGCTGACGCAGCGGCTCAAAGCCGGCAACACGGAGCTAGCGGAAGGCCTCTGCGCCCGCCAGCGTTGCCTGCCCCGAGGCCGCCAGTCGTCGCCGGCAACGACCTGCTTGACAGCGGCCCAAGCGCCGACACCATGGACGACGGCTTCGGTGACCACGTCTACATCGTCAACGGTGCCCGCGACGTAGCGGCAGAAGTAGCGAGCGGCATCGACACAGTGCGGGGCTGGTCAGCCACGCCGTGGTGGTCAGGCGAGGGTGAGGCGCACCATCATCGCCTGAGTGCGAGGCCGGCAAACAGGTCGTGCCAGGCAGCGACCATGCGCGCCTCGGCGAATTCGGCCTTGGCGCGCGCCCGGTTGGCGGCGCCAAGTGCTGCCCGCAGGTCGCTCCGCGCCGCGAGGTCGGCCAGTGCGTCGGCCAGGGCGCCGTCCTCCCGCGCCACAACATAGGGGCGGTTCGCCACATCAAGCATGTCGGCAACGTCGCCGACATCGGTCGCCACCACGGGCAGCCCAGACGCCATCGCCTCCAACACGGAGAGCGGCATCTGCTCGGTGTCGGAAGAGAGCGCGAAAATGTCGAAGCCGGCATAGAGCGGCGCCGGATTTGCGCGATGACCGGCGAACTCCACCTGTCGGCCGACGCCCTCCGCCGCAGCCAGGGCTTCCAACGCCGCCCGCTCCGGGCCATCGCCGACGATCACCAGCCGCGCCGGCACCGCAGCGGGCAGGCGGGCAAGAGCGCGAATCAGCCGCGCGATATTCTTTTCTGGGCGCAGTGCGGCGACGGTGCCGATGACCACGGGCTGCCCGCCCTCGCGCGATCCGGCAGCGGCGAAGCGGGCGAGATCGACGCCGTTCGGCAGCAGCCGCAGGTGCGATTGCGGCAGGCGCCAGATCTCAGTGGCGATGCACCACAGCAGGCGGGAAGGCAGCACCACCGTGGCGCGGCGCAACAGCAGCCGACGCGCCAGCACGCGGCGCGGCAGCTGGCGTGCGCGTTCCTCCGGGCCGAAGCCGTCCTCCATGTGCAGATGCGGCACGCCCGTGCCGATCCGCGCCAGCGCCCATTCAATGCTGCCCCAGTTGCTGGTGACCAGCAGGTCAGGCGCCATCTCGCGCAGCACGGCGCGGAAGCGGCGCAGATTACCGCGCGTGTCGCCCTTGACCACACCGACCTGCGGGAAGCAGATGTCGAGCGCGGGGTCGAGCAGCGCGCGCCCCTCCTGGCGACCGTCCATCGCCACCACCGCATGGCGGAACCGCCCGCCGAGCCGGTTGGCAAGGGTGGCGAAGCGCACCTGCGGCCCGCCGGTGGCGAAGGTCGCGAAGACATGCAGCAGCAGGGGCGCGGCGGCGCGCATCACTGCCCCATCGCGAACGCGGTCTTGCGGAATCGAGCCGGATCGGCCACCGGCGCCCAGCCGAGGTCGCGCTTGGCATCGCTGCAGTCGAAGGGGGCGCGCAGTCCGCGCGAGAGCAGGTCGCGCCGCGAGGGCGGCGGCGAACGCCGTCCGCCGACCCGCTTCAGCACCCATTTCGAGCCCTCTTCAGCCAGCAGCGTGGTGGGGAATTTGGGGTGGAAGCGCAGCGGACGGTTGGTCGCCTCGGCCAGCCAGGCGAGGTATTCTCGCGCTGTCGGGCGCACGTCACCAACCAAGTTGTAGCAGCGCCCGACCGCCTGCTCCGCCCGCAATGCGCCGAGGATGGCTGCAGCCACATCGTCGGCCAGCACAAAGGGTAGCGGATTGTGGCCGCGATTCCAGCCGATGACATGCTGCTCAGCGTTGAAGAAGCCGATGCCGCTATGGAAGGGAGAGGTGCCCGGCCCGACCACGAGGCCGGGCCGCAGGATCACCAGGGGCAACCCCTCCTGCGCATGCAGGCCTAGCAGCATCAGGTCACATTCCGCCTTGGCGCGGGCGTAGTCGCCGCGCCGGGCGGCCTCGGGGTCGGGCTCAGTGGCGCCGGTGACAGGTCCGGCGCCGGGGCCGAGATAGAGCGAGGCGATGGAGCCGACATGCAGCAGCCGTGCCGTGCCGGCAGCGAGGCAGGCGCGCGCGACGACTTCCGCCCCGCCGACCATCGCGGCGCGGATCGCGGCGTAGTCGGCGCCACCGCCGCCATGGGCGAGGTTGATTACCGCGCCCGCCCCGGCCACCGCCTGCGCTACCGCGCCGGCGTCGGCGATGTCGCCGCGCAGCAGCCGGACGCGCGGGCCAGAAAAGAGCGGCGGCAGCCCCTCGGTGCCGCGCGCCATGACGGCGACGCTGAGCCCTTCCTGTAGCAGCCGCGCCACCGTGGCCCGGCCAATGAAGCCGGTGCCGCCCAGCACCGCGGCATCCGGATGGCCACTCAGGGTGGCTGGCGCCTGCGGCGGGACAGGGCGGTTTTTCTCGACGGGCAGGCGGGCCGCGATCTCCTCGCACAAACCGACCAGCCGCGCGCCGAAGGCGGCATCCGCCTCGAAGCGCGCGGGCGCGCCGTGGAAGGCCGCGATGCTGCCCTGCATGCTGCGGAAGAAGGCGTCGTTGCGTTTGGAGAGGCCGAGCAGCGAGGCGCCATAGCGGCCGGCATTGGCGATGCCGCCGGCCACCATCTCAGCCGCCGAGAGGGCGGGCGCAACCATGCCGTCGATCGGGTCGGCAAAGCGCGTCCGCCCCAGCATGTGCACGCGCTTGCCAAGCATGTCGGCGACGATGGCACCGTCGTCGCAGATCGTGGTGAGCTGCCACAACGGGAACTTCTCGCCTACGGCGAAGCGCAGCGTGGCGGACGCGCGTGGGCCGCGGAGGGAGATCGTCCAGCCGGCGTGGAAGCACCGCCCTTCGTACAGCGTCTGAGGTGCGTCCGGTACCGCCTCCACCGCCTCGATGCTACCGAGCAGGGCGGCGATCTGCGACAGCGGATGCACCGCCTGCTCCAGCAGGATGTTGGCCGGCGCGGCGAACATCCAATGACCGAGTTGCCCCGCGGATAGCTGGCGCAGCGGCACGCTGTAGACGCAGTCCACGAAGCGCAGCCGGCCCCGCCGGCCATTGGCCACTGCGCGGCGCAGCGCAAGGAATGCTGGGTGGAACAGGAAGTTCTGGTTGATGCCGAGCGCCGCGCCGGAAGCAGCGGCGGCTTCGGCCAGGCGTTCGCATTGCTCGCGCGAGGCCGCCATCGGCTTCTCCAGCAGCACGTCGCAGCCGGCTTCGAGCAGCGGCATGGCGATGGCGGCATGGGTGTCGGGCGGCGTCAGCACATGGGCGACGTCGAAGCCGCCGGCGGCCAAGGCCTCTTCGAACGAGCCGACCGGCCGCGCGCCGGGCAGCAGGCGCGCCAGCGCTTCGGCGGCGCTTACGCGCGGGTCGGCCACCGCCACCACGGAGATATCCGGCATCCGGCCGAGCACCTCGGCATGGATGCGGGCGATCCCCCCGGCCCCGACCAGGCATATGCGTCTCATGTGCGTCCTCCGCGTCTCGATGGCATCACAGGCCCACTTTCATCGCCGCGAGGCCGCCCCATTCGTGCAATGCCAGCCAGCTCATGGCGAGGCAGTCGGCGCGGGGCAGCCAGTCGGCCAGCCTGCCGTCCGGGCGGCGCGGCCGCGGCACCGCCGCCGGCAGCACCGGCAAGCCGGCGCGCGCCGCCTCGAGCTGCGCCCGCGGCATGTGCCAGGCATGGGTGACAAGGTACGCTGAGCCGATGCCCGCTTGGCGCAGCATGGCGGCGGCAAGCCGGAGATTGTCCCCGGTGTTGAGCGCGGCGGGTTCCTCCCAACGCACCGGAACGGAGAAATCCTGCTGGAGGGCGGCGCGCATGGCGGCGGCGATCGGCGGTGTGTCTGGACTCGGCGGCCCGCCAGTGACGAGCAACGGCAGGCCCGTCTCGCGTTGCAGGGCGGCGCCACGGCGCAGCCGTTCCAGCGTCAGTGGGCCGACGTCCGACTCGCCCGGGCCGTTCCTGGCCTCCGCGCCGAGGATGACGATGGCGCCCGGCGCGGCCAGCACCGCCGGCGCGGTCCCTTCGAGCGAGGCGAGCAGCAGGCCGGAGGCCATTGGCGTGGCGAGCAGCAGGGTCGCGGCGATGCCGAGAACAGCTACCGCGCCGCCGGCGCGCCGACCCCGCCAGGCCAGCACGGCGCCCGCCAGGGCGGCCAGCAGCAGCACGATCGGCGGCAGGGCGACCACGCCGACGAGATACCGCACGACGGCGAACACCGGCGCTGTCGCGGTCACGCCCATCGCCGTACCCGTCCCCACAGGCCAAGCAGCTCGCCGATCAGCGGGTGGCCGCCGATCCACAGCCCGGCCAGCCAACCGAGCCCAGCAGCGAGGATAGCGACCACCATTTCGCCAAAGGAGAGCGCGGTGCGGAAGCCGAGCAGCGACATCACCGCGACGATGCCGGCAGCGGCGCCGACCGTGGCTACCGCGCCCGGCGCGGCGGCGCGCAGGATCTCGGCCCAGGCGAGGCCGACATGCCGACGCACGAAGGAGACCGCGACGAAGGCCTGCAGCGGCCCGGTGACGAGGCTGACCGCCGCCACCGCCCTGATGCCGTGGGGTGCGGCGGCGGCGATCAGCAGGAGGCTGGGCGGGATACTGATCAGGCTGGAGACCAGCGTGTCCCGGATACGACCGAGGGCGACCAGCATTGGATAGGTAAGGAAGGCAGGGAACAGCCAGACCAAGCCTATCGCCATCATCCGCACCAGGGTCGGCACCTCGCCCCATTGCGGCCCGAGCAGGATGGCGACGATGGGTTCGGCGAGCAGCGCCAGGCACACCATGGCCGGGACATACACCGCCGCCATATAGGACAGGCCGAGGAGATAGGGTTCCTTCAGCGAGCCGCCGCGCCGGGCATGCTCAGCGAGCGCCGGTAGGACGATCGGATGCAGCGCACTGGAGATCAGCTTGTCCGGCAGCTGGCAGACCGTTTGGGCGCGGCCAAATAGGCCCACCGGCACGGTGCCGAGTACGCGTCCGATGATGAGCTGCGGTAGAGTGTCGTGGATGACGTTGACGATACCGGTGGCGGTGGACCAGGCGCCGAAGGAGAGAATGTCCCTCCAGCCTACGAGGGTCGGGCGGAAGGCCCAGGGCATTGGTTGCACGATGTTGGCGCCGAGGGTACGCACCACCACCGCCACCAGCCCCGCCCAGGCCATCGCCATGTAGCCCTGACCGAGGCTGGCCAGCAGCACGAGGGTGCCGAACTGGCCGAGGCCGCTGGCGACATTGATCATCGCCAGCCGGTCAAAGGCCATCTGCCGACGCAGCATGGCGGTGGCGGGCGTCAAGAAGGGGTTGAGCAGCATCGCGGCCGACAGCACGAGGACGACGTTGCCGACGCCCGGCTCATCATAGAAACGGCCGAGTGGGATGGCTGCCAGGGCGAGCGCTGCGGCGCAGCTGCCGGAGATGATGCAAGAGACAGTGAAGGCCGAGCGCACCACGCTGCGCTCCAGCGCCTCGAGCTGCACGAGATAGGTGCCGGTGCCAAAATCCCGCATCACGTCGATCAGCATGACTACCGACATGCCGACCGCAAACACGCCGAAATCGGCCGGGGTGAGCATGCGCGCAGCAGTCATCGTCATGCCCAAGCCGATGACGATGCCAGCATAGCGCTCCATGAAGGAGAACAGCAGGGATCGGCGGAGCGTGGTCATCGCGCGCGCCCCGGGGCGGCCCTGCTAGCGTGACAGGCGAAGCCGGACGTCGGATTCCCTTTATGGTTGCAAATACTCATCGCCTCGCGAGAACAACTGAGACTCGTGGCCACTTCTCCACCTCGTATCGATCGGCCTTATCGAAAGGAATACAGTTTTCGATTGGCGGCGGTTCTTAGCCCATTTTCCATCTCTGCCACCGTAACGAATAGGAGCTACCTACTTGTAGTATTTGCGACAGACCCTGCAGACATAGATGCTCCGGGCGATGTCGCTCAGGAACGTCCAGCTTGTTGCCGAAACCGCCCTCCCCCACACCCCGAACTTCTCATGATCCCGCGACGGCGGAAGCCTGCGTCCAGGGAGGCTCGGCCATGCGCCCCAAGATTTCAGTGATCATGCCGGCCTATAAGGCCGCCGCGACCATCGCCGCGGCACTGCGCAGTATACGCGACCAGACCGTGCGGGTGCATGAAGTGATTGTCGTCGATGACGGGTCGCCGGACGACACCGCCGAACTGGTGGCGCGCGAGTTTTCCGAGGTCCGCCTGCTGCGCCAGCCCAATGCCGGCCCGGCGGTGGCGCGCAACAACGGCGCGCAGGCCGCCACCGGCGACTGGCTCGCCTTCCTTGATGCCGACGATGTCTGGCTGGCGGACAAGCTCGAACGGCAGCTTCCCGCCACCGAGGACCCCAAGGCCGCGGTCGTAGCAGGGCGCGTGGTCGGCCGCTGCGACCCGCATTTCCATCCCGCGCCGGATTTCGACGCGTTGTGGGCGCACAACACCATCGCGACATCCTCGGTGCTGCTGCGCCGCGAGGCCTTCCTCGCCGCCGGTGGCATGGTCGCGCATCTGCCGCCATGCGAGGACTACAATCTTTGGCTGCGGCTGGCCGGCACCGGCTGGCGCATCGTCGTGGTCGATGCGCCGGTGATCATCTACAGCCCGACCGACGAGAGCCTGACGCGCAACCTAATTCGCTTCGCCGAGGCCGAGCGGGTCTGCATGGAGGATGTCGGCGCGACCTTCGGCCTGCCGCGCGAACGCATCCGGCAGCGGGTGGCCGTCGGCTACCACGCGCATGGCCAGGCGGCGCTGTATGTGCGGAACATGAAGGTGGCGCGCCGGCTGCTGACGGCGGCGCTGCGGCGCGGCCTGAGCTCCCGCCGCATGATCGACCTGGTGGCCGCCAGCCTGCCGCCCGCCATGCTGGATCTGCGCCGCCGCCTGCTGCAGGGCGCATGACGGATTTCAGCATCGTCATCTGCACGCGCAACCGGGCGCAGGACCTCGCCGCGACGTTGCGCTCGCTCACCCGCCTGCAGATCCCAGAAGGACGCAGCGGCGAGGTGGTCGTGGTGGACAACGGCTCGACCGACCGCACCGCCGAGGTGATCGCCGAGGCGCAAGACTTCCTGCCCTTCCCGCTCGTCGCGGCGACGGAGCCGGAGCGCGGCACTGGCGCGGGGCGCAATCGCGGCCTCGGCCTCGCCCGCGGCGAAATTATCGCTTGGACCGACGACGACTGCCGCCCGGCGCGGAGCTGGTTGCGCGAGATCCTCGCAGCCTTCGAGGCGGATGAACAACTGGACCTGCTCGGCGGGAGGATCGAGCTGCTCGACCGGCGGCACCTGCCGCTGACCATCAAGACCTCCCGCCGCGTCGAGGTGATGGACGACCACACTTATCCCGGTGCCATCCTGATGAACTGCAACATGGCGCTGCGGCGGCGGCTGGTCGGGCAGATCGGCGGCTTCGATGCGCGCTTCGGCGCCGGCAGTGCGATGCGCGCCGGCGAGGATGCGGATTTCGTGCTGCGGGCGCACCGCGCCGGCTGCCGCGTGGTGTATTTCCCGCAGATCGTGGTGTTCCACAACCACAAGCGCACCACCGCGGCGCAGGGCGATGCGCTGAAGCGCAATTACCATTTCTCCGACGGGGCGCTGCTGTCGAAATTCTCGCTGGGCGGCGATCGCCCGGCGGCGCGCTGGTTCTACTGGCGGCTGTCGCGGCTGCTCGGCGAGCTGCTGCGCGCCCGCGGCTCACTGCGCGACGTGTGGCGGCAGGCAGGCTTCCTCGGCAGCTTCCTCGCCGGGTCGCTGCGCTTCCTGGGCTCCCCGGTGCTCGACCGGCACCTTCGCGGCGGCGCCGGGAAAGGCTGACCATAGTGGACGTCCCCGCCGATGATTTCGCCCCGCTGCTGGCGGAGATCCGCGCCGTCGGGCAGGCGCGGCTGCCGGGCAACGCCGCCTGCTTCATACGCATCGCCGAAGAGGCCGAGCGGCTCGCCGCCCAGGGTCGCGACGACGAGGCTTGCGTGCAGGTCTTCATCGCCGCCTTCCATGCGGTGGCGCGTCACAGCGGCCTGTGGGGCAGCCGGCGACTGGAGGCGCTGCTGGCGCGCATCGCCGCGCGCAGGCTGCGCGACACGCCCGGGCGCCGGGCGCCGGGCGCCATCCGCCATGTGATGCATGTCGCGACCCAGGTGCCGGCGCTGGGCGGGCTGGCCCGCATGATGGAGCGCTGGATCCGCGCCGATGCCGGGCGGACGCATTCCGTTGCCATCACGCGGCAAGCCATCATGCCGCTGCCGGAGAGCATCCGTGACGCGGTGACTCAGCGCGGCGGCACGGTACGAATCCTCGACCACCACCGCGGCGGGCTGTTCGAACGCGCGCAGCGCCTGCGCGATGCGGCGCAGGCGGCCGACCTGGTCGTGCTGCACATCCATCCCTTCGACATCGTCCCGCAGCTTGCCTTCGCGACGCCGAACCGGCCGCCGGTGGTCTACCTCGACCACGCGGACCACGGCTTCTGGCTCGGCACCCACATCACCGACGTCATGGCCAGCATGCGCGAGGCCGGGAGGCGCATGATGATCGAGCGGCGTGGCATCCCGCCGGGGCGCATCGCGGTGCTGCCAACCATCCTCGACGAAGGCCATCGCCGCGTCAGCCGACAGGAGGCCAAACGCCGGATCGGCCTGCCCGAGGATTGCGTTCTGCTGGCGAGCGTGGCGCGGGAACGGAAATACGCGACGTTGGGCGGGATAAGCTTCGCCGATCTCCACCTGCAGACGCTGCTGGAACATCCAAAAGCGGTGCTGCTCACCGTCGGGCCGGGCGCGCGCGAGGACTGGTCCGACGCGATGCAGCGCTGCCAGGGGCGGATCATCTCGCTGCCCGAGCACGACGATCCGCGCCTGTTCTTCGAGGCGGCGGACATCTACGTCGATTCATTCCCCTTCGTATCGATTACCTCGACGCTGGAAGCAGCGATCCTCGGCACGCCGGCAGTCAGTCTGTTCCCCTTCGGGCGCGACTCGGCCGTGCTCGGCTGCAACATGCCGGGGCTGGACCGGCTGCTGGTTACCTGCAGCAGCCGCGGCGCCTATCACGAGGCGCTATCGCGGCTGATCACCGACGAGTCGCATCGCCAAGAACTCGGCGCGGCGCTGCAGGAGCAGATCGCCGCAAATCACATTCAGGGCGCCTGGCTCGACAGGTTGGAAGCGCTGTACCGGCAGGCGCTGGCGGCGCCGCGCCATAGCGGCCCCGCGGGGCCGGATCAGGTGTTCGAGGGCGAGCCCGACGTCTTCATTCAGGCTATCCACGGCGGCCAGCCCGATGGCGAGCGCGACCGCAACCGGCTGCTGAAATACGAGCTCGGCCTGCTCAGCACGCGGGCACGGCTGCGCGAATGGTGGCGGCTGTGGCGGCTGGGCGAGCTGCGCGATGCGGGCCGTTATGGTCCCGCCGTCCGTTTGCTGCCCGAATGGCTATCCACCGCGGGCAGGCGCTGGCGCCGGCGGTGGACATCCCGTCTGTTGACGGCGAAGGCTGGCCCCGTCCGCGCCGCGAGCAGCTGCTCTAACTAAGACCGGCGCGTAGCGCGCAGGCCGCGTCCGTCCCGCGCATTGGGGTGCATGCCGCCGACCAAATTGAAGCAGCGCCAGTCAATCCCCTCTGCACGCAACACGCCGAGCATGGCGGCGGCGACATCCGCCACCAGCACGAAGGGCAGCCGGTCGGTGCCACGGTTCCAACCGGTCACGTGTTACTCCGCATAGAAGAAGCCGACGCTGCTGTGGAGGGGCGAGGTCCCCTCCCCCACCATCAGGCCGGGCGCGGGATGACGCGGGAACGCCCTCCTTCGCATGCATATCGGGCGGCAGGCGGTTGCATTTCGGCAGCCCGCCAAAAGCCGGCGTGAAGCATCCAGACTAGCGCGCCATCCGCCCGACGTCTTGGTTGGTGCGCAACAGCCCATCGAAATAGGTGATGGTCCGGTCGAGGCCTTGATCGAGGTTGACTTTGGGCTCCCACTTGAGCATGTCGCGCGCCAGCGTGATGTCGGGGCAGCGCTGCAGCGGATCGTCGACCGGCAGCGGCCGGGCGATCACCAGCTTCGACTTGCCGCCGACCAGCTCGATCACCTTCTCGGCGAGATGCTTGATCGGCATCTCGACCGGATTGCCGAGATTGACCGGCCCGGTGAAGTCGTCCGGCGTGTGATCCATCAGCCGTAGCCAGCCCTCGATCAGGTCGTCGACGTAGCAGAAGGCGCGGGTCTGCAGGCCGTCGCCGTAGATCGTGATGTCCTCGCCCTTGAGCGCCTGGACGATGAAGTTCGAGACCACGCGGCCGTCGTTGGGATGCATGCGCGGACCGTAGGTATTGAAGATGCGCGCGACCTTGATGCGGAGCTTGTGTTGCCGCCAGTAGTCGAAGAACAGCGTCTCGGCGCAGCGCTTGCCCTCGTCGTAGCAGGCGCGCGGGCCCAGCGGATTGACGTTGCCGCGATAGCTCTCGACCTGCGGATGCACGGTCGGATCGCCGTAGACCTCGCTGGTCGAGGCCTGGAAGATCTTGGCGCGCGTGCGCTTGGCCAGGCCCAGCATGTTGATGGCGCCGTGCACCGAGGTCTTGGTCGTCTGCACGGGATCGTGCTGGTAGTGGATCGGCGAGGCCGGGCAGGCGAGATTGTAGATCTCGTCGACCTCGACATAGAGCGGGAAGGTCACGTCGTGGCGCATCAGCTCGAAGCGCGGATTGTCCAGGCAGTTGACGATGTTCTGCTTGCTGCCGGTGAAGTAGTTGTCGACGCACAGCACGTCGTTGCCGGCCGCCAGCAATCGCTCGCACAGATGCGAGCCCAGGAAGCCCGCGCCGCCGGTGACCAGTATTCTCTTGCTCATGAGTCTCACTGAAATGGGTTGCGGTGAGTGTCTAGCCCGATTTCTCAAGCTGTCGTTGCGGGGCAGGGCGGCAGGACTGCTTGAGCGCAACAGGGCCAAGAGGATTGGTATTTACGCGCGCGAACACCCCGCAGGCTCCGACGCTGGCCGGAGCGATGGGAGCTGCGCGCCGACTGGGATCGTCAGTGGGCAATTGCGATAAGTGAGCCATAGGTCTGCTTGGACGCGTCGCACGCTCGTGGTGATCAGCGCGTCGATCTTGAGCAGGACCAAGCGGATGAAACCGCAGTGTCGCCTGGCCCTCTGCCACCGAGGCGGGAATCGACCACCGCGCTCATCGCACGCCCGGCACGGCGCGCAATGCCTCGGCATGGGTGTGGGGCGATGACGCCCACACCGATCATGCAGATGCGTCTCATGTCCGTGATCCCGTCCTTCGCCCGTCCAGCGCGCATTCGGCCAGGGTGACGACACGGCGCGCATTGCCGGCCCAGGTGAAGTCCCGTCGCAGCACCTCCTTCCGCGCCGCGGCGCCGAGGCGTACGCGCAGTGCCGCATCCCGCACCAGGGTCTCGATACCCTGCCACATCGCCTCGGGGTTGGCCGGGTCGAATAGCAACGCGGTGCGGCCCTGCTCCAGCACCTCGCGGATATTGGGCTGGTCGGGGGCGATGATGGCCCGCCCCGCCGCCATGTACTCAAACAGCTTCAGCGGCGAGGCATACGGCACAGAGGCGGGCTGCAGCGCGATGTCGAAGCTGGCCACCAGGCTAGGGATCTCCTCTCGAGTCGCGAGACCGGTGAAGCGCACGCGGTCGGCGAGTCCGAGTTCCGCGGCGAGGGATTCGAGATCGACGCGCGCCGGCCCGTCCCCCACCACGGTGAGGTCGAGGCGCTGCGCTCCCTTCCAGGCGGCAAGCCCGCGCAGCACCCGGTCAAGCCCATGCCAGTGGCGCACGAACCCAACGAAGCCAAGCTGCACAGCCTCGTCCGCCGGCCGTGCGGCAAGCCCGGCAAAATCCTCGAGATCGATGCCGTTCGGCACCACCGCGATGCGCGTGCGCGGCACGCCCGCCGCCGTCACATGGCCAGCCAACACGTCGGTGACCGGCAGGACGATGTCCGCGCGGCGCCACACAAAACGCTCCGCGGCATGGGCCAGTCGCTTCAGCCGCAGTCCGCTGAAGCCGGTGCGTTCCTCGGCGAGCGGCGAATTCACTTCCAGCAGCAGCGGCACGCCATGGCGCCACGCCGTCCAGCTTCCTGCGACGTGGAAAAGGTTGGCGCGCTCATAGACGATATCTGGTCGGAAGGTCCGCGCCGCGCGCGCCAGCCGCACGGTGGAGACCAGCCCATAGGCCATCTCCGCCAACTCGCGCAGTGCCCCGGGTAGCAGGCGGCGGATGCGCGCGAACGCCGGGCTCTCGCCGCCCAGTGCCACGGCGTCATAGGCCGGCGGCCCGACAACGCAGACCTCGTGCCCGGCAGCGCGCAGTGCGGCGACCAGCGCCTCGATATGCACGCCCATTCCGTCATGGGACTGAATGCGATGGCTATAGAGGATGCGCATGCTGCAACCCCATCCGCTCCGACAGCAGCCCTGCCCGTTCGCGCAGCGACAACCAGCCCATCGGATGCATGAAGACGAGGTCGTCGTCCGGGTTGAGGCCGGCAGCACCTGGTCCAGCAGCTCGCGGTGCTGCCCGGTGGCGCAGAGCACCTGCTTCACGCGACGCGACGCACCGCCATCGAACCCTCGTCCGATCGCGTTGCCTCAGCCAAAAGAAAACCTTCGACCACCAGTAGATTCCAAAGGGCCTGTGTATGATCAAAATCGCCACTGCCGTGCTGGTCCGCCAACCGCCCCACCGCCTGCAGATCGAACAGCCCGCTCTCGGCCATCGGCCCGCCCGTCAGCCGCGTCCGGATCTGCGGCGCGGCGGCGCAAAATTGCCCTCGGAGTTCCGTCGCGAACCCCCGCTTGCGTCGCTGCAGGAGCGTCGCCGGCAGCAAGGCCGAAGCGGCCTCGCGCAGAACTCGCTTGCCCACTCCGCCGCGCAGCTTCGCCGCCGCCGGCAAAGCCAGGCCCCAGCTTACGAGTTCCGGGTCCAGCAGCGGCGGGCGCACTTCCAGCGAAACAGCCATGCTGGTTCGGTCCACCTTGGCCAGGATGTCGCCAGGCAGATAGGTCTGCAGATCGGCGTATTGGGCCTGTAGGAGCGAATCTTCCGGGTCGCATTCTGCCATCAGCGCCGCAAATCGCGCCGAGGGATCATGCCCTGCCACCGCCGCGCGCTGCGCTGGCGAGAACAGCGCTCGGCGCCTTCCCTCGGCCAGCTTGCAGACCATGCCATAGTAGCCAAGCGCGCTATCCAAGCTGATCTCGGTCAGAGTCGTCTTGGCGCGCAGCCAGCGTGGCGCCCGGTCGAGCTTCGGATAGGCCCGGGCCAGCGCAGCCACCGCGCCGCGGCGTAGCCGGGTCGGCAGCAGCCGTCGCGCCGCCTCGGCTATCATGTGGAAGCGGTAGCGGCGATACCCGGCAAACACCTCGTCGCCGCCATCGCCGGACAGCGCCACTGTTACATCGCGCCGCGCCAAGCTCGCCACCGCCAGGGTCGGCACCGCGGAATGGTCGCCGAAGGGTTCGCCGAACAGGCGCGGGATCTCGCGCGCCATGGCGAGGTAATCCGCCGCCATGCCGTCCTCGGCGACATGGCGCGTGCCGTAGCGCGTGGCCACCAGCGCGGCATCCGGCCGCTCGTCCGCCGCGCCCGCGAAACCGATGGTGAAGGTGGCAAGCGGCTGGCTTGCCGCCATCCCGGCGAGACTGGTCACCGCGCCGGAATCGATGCCGCCCGAAAGGAACGCGCCAAGGGGCACATCGGCCATCATCCGCGCCCGCACCGCAGCATCGAGGCGCGACCGCAATGCCTCGGCTGCATCAGCGCCGCCGGCGACGGCAACGCGTGGCGGCGCCCAGTAGCGCTGCGGGGCCGCCTGCGCCTCCCCAAGGCCGAGCAGCATGAGATGCCCCGGCGGCAGGCGGCGAATGGCGGCATAAATGGTCGCCGGCTCCGGCACGTAGCCGAGGGCCAGGAAGTCATCCAGCGCCACCGGATCGAGGCCGCGCGGCAGCTCAGACAGTGCCTTCAGCCCGCCGATCTCCGAGGCAAAGGCGAAGCCACCATCCGGCAGCCAAGCGTAATGCAGCGGCTTCTCGCCGAGCGGGTCGCGCGCCAGCAGCAGCCGCCCCGCCCTGCGGTCCCACAGCGCGAAGGCGAACATGCCGATCAGGCGGGCTGGCATCTGCGCCCCCCATTCCCGCCAGCCATGCAACAGCACCTCGGTATCGGAGCGACTGTGGAAGACATGGCCACGCGCCTCGAGCAGGCGGCGCAGCACCTCATGATTGTAGATCTCGCCATTAAAGGTGACGACCACCGCCCCGTCTTCGGTCGCCATGGGCTGCGCCCCACCGGCCAGGTCCACGATGGCCAGCCGCCGGTGGCCGAAGCCGAGGTGCGGCTCAGCGTGGAAACCTTCTCCATCCGGCCCGCGATGGCGCTGCGCTTCGGTCATTGCCCTCAGGCTACGCATCGTCGGAACCGCGGGGCGGAAAGGATGGAATAGGCCCGCTATGCCGCACATGTAGCAACCTTTTCCACCGTAGCGTGTTTACTAAGCACGGCGCCGCAACGTTTGCCGACAGAAGAATTTCCGACTTGCCCTTTGCCGTCTCCCACTAGTCGGCTATTGAATCGGTACTGTGACCGTTCATTCGCCTGAGGATGTCGCGTGGTCGCTGCCAAGAAAGTTGACAAAGCCCATGCCGGGTTCGCCCATGCGCTGCCATCGCGTGCTGGGGTCAGAACGCGCCGGCCGTGGCCGGCCGCCGCACTGGTGATTATTCTCCTGTCGCTGCTTCTTTGGGCCGGTATCGCGGTCATTGCGCTACTCGCCTTGAACTAGCTTGGACGCCGCCAGCAGCGGTCGGCCGGCGCGCATCCAACCCACCACCTCTCGCAGCCCATCCAGCAGCGGCAACGGCTCGCTCAGACCAAGTGTGGCGCGTGCGGCCTCCGGCGCGCCGAGCGAATGGCGCACCTCCCCGGAGCGGCCGAGCGCATGATCGATGACGGGCTCTCTGTCGCAGGCTTCAGCCAGAGTCCGTGCCAGCCCCAGCACCGTGGTGCTGCGCCCGGCGCAGACATTGAATACCGGCGCTGCCGTATCCGCCCGGCCCATGCCGGCACGCAGCGCCGCCACAACCTCGGAGACATGCACGAAATCGCGGCTCTGCAGCCCGTCGCCGAACACGGTCAGCGCCTCGCCGCGCAGCAGCCGGTCGGCGAAGATGGAAATTACCCCGGAATAGGGAGAGGCCGGGTCCTGCCGCACGCCATAAACATTGAAAAAACGCAACCCGAGTGTCGGTATGCCGTGCACCGCCCCGGCGACCCGTGCCTGCAGCTCGCAGCCCAGCTTGTCGGCGCCATAGGCGGAAATCGGCCGTGTGTCCGCCGTCTCGGCGAGCGGCAGCGCGTCGTTGCTGCCATAAACGGCGGCGGAGGAGGCATAGACCACCGGCACGCCGCCTGCCGCCCGCGCCGCGTCCAGCAGCGCAACGAAAGCAGAGAGATTCACTCGGTGCGTTTCCCGCCATTCGCGCACGCCGCGCTCCACTGAGGCGATGGCGGCGAGGTGGAAGCAGCCGGCAACGCCTTCCATAGCGCGCGCCAGCAGCTCCGGATCGCCCACATCTCCCACCAGCAACTCGGCGCCGGGGGCAAGGTTCTCCCGCCGGCCCGTGGACAGGTTGTCCAACACCCGCACGCTCTGCCCGGCCGCGACAAGGGCGGCGCAGAGATGCGAACCGATGAAGCCGCAACCACCGGTGACCAGCCAAAGCGTCATGCCGCGCTTCTCCGCACCGCCAGCACTTGGGTGAATAACTCGGCTTGGCCGCGCGTCGTCGCATCCCAGCCAAAGCGTTCGGCATGGGCGCGCGTGGCGCGGCGGGCCGGCGGGTTGGCCAGCAGCCGCCGGAGCGCCGCGGCGATCGTGCCCGGGCCGACCTCGTCGAGCACGAGTCCGGCCTCGGGGGCCGAAATGGCCTCCCGGCTGCCCCAAGCCGGCCCGGCGACCACCGGCGTGCCGCAGGCCATCGCTTCCAGCATCACATTCGCCCAGCCCTCGCGGGTGGAGGCGAGCACCAGCGCATCGGCCGCGCCATATAGCTTCGCCAACTCTGCATGCAGCCGGGCGCCCAGCATGTGGACGCGCGCCGCCACGCCGAGCCGCTCGGCGAGCGCCGCCAGGGCCCGGCGCTCCGGCCCTTCGCCGGCGATCAACAAGCTGGCGCCGGGAAGCTCCGCCAGGGCGCCGATCGCGTGATGGTGCGCCTTTCTCTCAATTAGATGCCCAACCGAGAGGATAACCGGTCCCGACAGGCCGAGTTCCGCCCGCAGGGTCGCGCGATCAGTCGGCGGCGCGAAGGCGGCGAGATCGACGCCGTTGCGCAGCACGGTGACTTTCCCAGGTGCCGCACCCAGAGCGTTCAGCCCCGCAGCGAGACCCGCGCTGACCGCGATCAGCGCATCCGCCTCGCGCAGTGCAGCGCCGATCAGCCGGCGCGGAATCGCGAAGCGCGGCAGCTGGCTGGCGTCCGAACCGCGCGCGGTGATCACTACCGGCAGCCCGGCCTCGCGCGCAAGCCACATCGCGGCTACGCCGTCCGGGTAGAGATAGTGCGCATCGATGGCATCGAAACGCGCGCCCTCGGCGAGTAACTGGCCGAGCGCGGCGCGGCCGGCCCGCAGCAGCGCCCAAGGGCCGGTATACATGCCAAGGCGCGGAGGCGCGGCGTATCGCGGATGCAGAACGCGCAGCCCGTGCCGCATCTCCTCGACCGGCGCCGCGGCGCAGCGCGCCCATTCACCGAACCGCGCATCGCGCGAGGGGAACCAGGGCACCGGCGCAACCACCGTGCTGGTCGCCGCGCCACTCGCCACCAGGTGGCGCAGCCGGTTCTCGACAAAGATGCCGTGATTGGGCTGCGCCGCGTTGGGGTAGAGCGTGCTGAAGGTCAGCAAGCGGACCGGTGCGACGTCCCTGCGCTTGATCTCAACGGGAAAGGGCAGAATTTCCGCCGACGGGGCGGCCAAGGGGGACAGGCGCGCCATGCCTCACCGTGCTCCCGCCTGCCGCAGCACCACCCGGACCGTGGCGAGGATGATGCGCAGGTCCAGCCATAGGCTGCGCTCCCGGATGTACCACAGGTCGTAGGACAACTTGTCTCGTGCATCCTCGATGGAAGCGCCGTACGGGTATTTCACCTGTGCCCAGCCAGTCAGGCCCGGGCGCACCGCGGCGCGGTCCGCGTAATGCGGGATGGCGGCGATGAGCTGCTCGACGAAGACGGGTCGCTCAGGTCGCGGGCCGACGAAGGCCATGTCGCCACGCAGGATGTTGATGGCCTGCGGAATCTCGTCGATGCGGGTAAGGCGGATGAAGCGGCCCACCCGCGTCACCCGGCTGTCGCCCACCGTGGCCCAGACCGCCGCACCGGGCTTCTCGGCATCGACCGCCATGGAGCGGAACTTCAGGATATGGAAGCGGCGATGGTGCTGCCCCACGCGTTCCTGGCGGTAAAAGAGCGGCCCGCGCGAATCGACCTTGATGATCAGCGCGACCACCAGCAGCAGCGGCAGAGTCAGCAGCAACAGGGTGAGGCTCGCAAAGATGTCGAGGCCGCGATGTAGGATGTGCTCCAGCATGCCCTGGCGTAGGGCACGGGTGCCGCGCAGCCAGTTCTGTGGCAGGAATTCCGGCACCACCTGCCCATCCGCGCTCACCATGACGGCCTCGCCGCCCATATAATCTGGCGCCACGATCACCCCGTCACTGCAGCCGCGATGGTCGGATACGTCCCGCGAACGTTCAAAACGCACATGGATTCTCCTTGCCTTAGCGGCAGCCGTCCCACCGGCCGCCCACACCCTGCCGAACTCTTGCGCGAGCAAACCTATCCGCATCGACTGCACATTGGCATCCAAGCCGAATAGGTACCTCGGATGTGCCTGGCCGAAGCATCCGTTCGGAAGAGAAACGGCCTGGCAGCTGGAGCCGACCAGCGGCGTGCCGAACCTAAGGTGTCGTTGCCGCCGCCAATCAGCGGGTTAATGCCGGCAAAACCCGGACAGGCTGTTGTCGGTGCCAATGCCCGTGATCACGTTGGCCTTGGCGTTTGGCGTTGCCGGTGCCATCGATCGCGGCCCTGACGGTCAATGTCAGGTTCTCGACCTTACCGACAGAGTGAAAGGACCGAGGCGTGTACCGCGTCGATGCCGGAGCGAGGTCGGCGCAACGTCGACGGCGGTCGATATAGAGGTCCTCATGGAGGTTATCGCGCAGGCCGCCGTCCGTGGTGTCCGGACCCGCGCGCCGTTGAGCGTGTGATTACCAACGCCGCTCGCAGTGCATCGCTGCCGACGGCACCATTGCAGGTCATGATGAGGCCGTGGTCTGGCCGTGACGTCGGTTGCCGCCGTCTCAGCGCGCGAGGCAGGCGGCGCAGACAGCCCCATCGCCGCGCCGCCAGCAAGCAGGGCAGCGAAAAACAGGAGCGGCAGTGTCGCGCGCAAGCCGGCGAAGGCCCGACCAGATGCTTCGACTCGCTCGCCCAAGAAGGCTTGTCTTGTCGGACAACCCATTGAATTTTCTGACTTGTCCAAAAGTTCTAGTCCAAAAGAACCAGTCGTGTTTGGCTCTCGCTGCGTTGCGTTGCGCACGACTTTGCGTAGGTTGATCCCATCAATGTTTGGGGGGTCAATGCGTTCACCGAACGTCTTGCACTATGCCGTGACGGTTCTTGCTCTCGCGGCGATGGGTTGCACAAGCGCTACTGCGCCGCCGCCCGACAGCATCGCCGTGTCCACCGGGGCGGCCGCGCCCGGGTATGTGATCGGCCCTGGTGATGGACTCGACGTCTTCGTCTATCTATCCCCGGAGTTGAGCACGACTGGCCTACCGGTGCGTCCGGACGGGCGCGTCTCGCTGCCTTTGGTCCCAGACATCGTCGCCGCCGGCCGCTCGCCCACCCAGCTCGCCACCGACATCACGGCGCGGCTGCGGCCCTATGTGATCGACCCCAATGTCACGGTGATGGTGCGCACCTTCGTCGGCTCCCCGGGGCAGCAGGTGCGCATCATCGGCGAGGCCACCCAGCCGCGCACCATGCCCTATCGCGAGGGCATGACCGTGGTCGATGCCGTGATCGAGGCGCGCGGCCTGACCCGTTATGCCGCCGGCAACCGTGCCGAGATCATCCGCCGCGACGCCCCCGGCGCGACGCCCCGCACTCTGCGCATCCGCCTCGACGACCTGATGCGCGGTGGTGACATCGGCCAAGACGTGCCACTTCGCCCGGGAGATACCATCGTGATTCCGCAGAGTTGGTTCTGAACAATGGGTGCCATCGACCTCCTCCGCCGCTACGCCGCCTCGGCCTGGCGGCACCGCTGGAAGGCCGTGGCGCTGATCTGGCTCGTGGCGCTGCTCGGCTGGACCGGCGTGCACATGCTGCCGGACCGCTACGTCTCCACCGCGCGCATTTATGCCGATGCCGACGCCGTGCTCGGCATGCTGCTGCGCGGCATCGCCATGGACAATTCCCCCGCCGCGCAAGTCGAGGTGCTTCAGCGCACCTTGGTTAGCCGCCCCAACCTCGAAAGGCTGGTGGACCGCTCCGCGCTGTCCCAACGCGTCGCCGCCGGCGCGGACCGCGAGAAGACCATCGATACGCTGGCCCGCGACCTCCGCTTCGGCAGCCAAGCGCGCAATCTGTTCACCGTTGAGTATGTCGACACCGATCCGCTCGTCGCGCATGGCGTGGTGCAGCAGGTTGTGGACCTGTTTCTCGAACTGGCCAGCGGCTCCGACCGCCGCCAAATGGAAAATGCCCGCGCCTTCCTGCTACAGCAGCTCGCCGTGTATGAGCAGCAGCTGCGTGAGGCAGAGCGGCGCCGCGTGGAATTCACCACACGCTATCAGGATTTGCTCGCGATGAATGGCAGCATCTCGCGACTCGATGCCGTGCGCACGCGCATCGAGGCGATGCGCGGCGAATTGTTGGACAAGATCAGCCTCCGCGCCCTGCTGCAGCAGCAAATCGACGCTCTACCCGAGATGGCGCCCACCGCTGGTGTCGCCGCATCCGCAGTCGAGGCAGAGCAGCGCCTGATGATCCTGCGCCAGCGTTACACCGAGCAGCACCCGGACGTGGCCGCGGCGCGCGCCGCGGTAGCGGCTGCCCGCGCAGTGGGCGGCACCAACCGCACCGCTGCCGGCATGACGCGCGCCAACCCGGCACGCGAGCAGCTGCTGGTACGCCTCGTCGATACCGATTCCCAGATCGCCTCGCTGGAACGCCAGCTGCGCGAGATGGAGTCGCAAAATACCCGACTGGAGGAGATGGCGCGCAACGCGCCCGAGGTACAGGCGCAGTTCGCCAACCTCGATCGCGACTACAACATCATCCGCCGCAACTACGAGGAATTGCTGGCCCGCCGCGAGTCAGTGAATATCGCCGAGGCCGCGCGCACAGGCAGCGACCGCGTGACGCTCGAAGTGGTTGATCCGCCGACCATGCCGACCGTTCCAACCAGCCCCAAGCGCCTGCTGCTGGCGGCTGGGGTGCTGCTGGCGGCGCTCGGTGCCGGTGGCGCGCTGCTCTTCCTCCAAGTGCAGCTCGACACCAGCTTCTATACGCTGCGCGAGCTGCGCGGCATCGGCCTGCCGATACTCGGCGCCTTCTCCGCCCCGTCACGCGGCCGGCTGGGCAAGGCGGACGTCGTGCTCCTGTTCCTCTGCCTGCTGCCGCTTCCTCTCGGGCTCGTCGTTGCGGCCATTGGGCCGCTCAACCTCTTGGCGAGGTTCGCCGTATGAGCGCCTCCATCCCTCGGCGTTCCCATCTGGTCGAGCGTGCCGCCGATGCGGCCCGCACCGCCATGGCGGAAGACGGGCGTCGCCATTTGGTCGAGCGGGCTGCCGATGCGGCCCGGACCGCCATGGCCGACGATATGGCCCTCGCCCGCGCAACGCGACCTCCTCTGACGCCGGTCGAGGCAATCCCCGTGGTGGTCGAGACGGTGGTGGTGCCGCCTTCCCACAGCCAGGCCGCCAGCTTGCTCGGCCACAACGAGCCGGTGCCGGTCACCCGCGCCCTACTGCGGCTCGCCGGCCTGGTCGACGAGGCGGACCCTGCGCGGGAGGAGATTGCGCTGGTTCGCGAGCAAGTGCTGCGCAGCGTCGAAGCCACGCCTACGGCCGAGGGGCGGCAGGCGCGGCTGGTGATGATCACCAGCACCCGTAACGGCGAGGGCAAGTCCTTCGTCGCTCTGAACCTCGCCGCCGGCATCGCCGAAGGGGCGCATCGCCCCGTCATCCTGGTGGATGCGGAGCGAGGTGCCGGGTCGCTCACCACCCTTCTCGGCCTGCGCGGCGCGCCGGGACTCGCGCAGTTGCGCGACACGGGCGGCCCTGACCCCGTCGGCTTACTGCGGCGCACCGAAGTCCCCGGCCTGTCCGTCTTGCCGTATGGCATGGCCGAGCCTTCCGGCTTACAGGGCAATGCCATGGCGGCGGCACTGCTTCATCTCGCCGGGCGGCTGTCGGACCATATCGTCCTCCTTGATACGCCGGCCTGCCTGGAATCCAGTGTTGCGGGCTTGCTCGCTTCCGCGGCCGGCCAGATTGCGCTAGTGGTGGAGGCGGAACGCACGAAGCGAGCGGAGATGGAAGCGGCCCTCGACATCCTCGATGCCTGCCCGACGCTGCAACTCCTCCTGAATCGCCTGGCACTGCGGGTCAGTGACCGATTCGGAGGGCCCGCTGCGCGCGCGGGGGATGTGGCGGTCGGTGCCCATTAAGCCTGGCGCCGCCCTCCCGGCCAGCCTGGTGGTCGCGTTGCTGATCGCCTTGCCCGCCGCCGCGCAGATCGCGCCACGGGCGGGCGGCACGACACCCGTTGTCACAGGCGACGGCCCGCCGCCGACGCCGGCCGTCACCGGTGACAGCACCGTCACGCAGCCTGCCATGCCTGTCCTGCAATCTCCCGCACTCGGCCCGCTAAGCGCCCCCGACATTCCGATCAACCGTCCCTTCTTAGGGGGTGCGCTGCCAGGCTTTGCGAACGCAGCGCCGGGCCTCGGAGTCGCCGGCGTCGACACACCCTTCGACCTGGGCAACCGGCCTTACGCCATCCGGCCCGCGATTGGCGTCGAGGTCCTGGCCACCGACAATGTGTTCCAGACGTCCGTCGCCCGCGGTGACATCGTCACCACCATCGCGCCGAGCCTCGAAGCGGCGATCGCTACGACGCGCCTGACCGGCACGCTGCGTTATACGCCGGCACTACGCCTCTACGCCACCTACTCCAGCCAAGACGGCGTGGATCAGGTCGGCGACGGGCGGCTCCTCGCGGCGCTGGTTCCCGGGCTCTTCTATGTCGACGTGCGCGGGGCGGCGAGCGTGGTGCCAACCTTCGCCGGTTTCATCCCGGGCAGCGGGCAGCTCGTCGCCGGGAGCGACACCATGCAAACCTACACCGCGCAGGTCACGCCCTTTCTAGTGCACCGTTTCGGAAGCGCTGCGACGGTGCAGGCCGGCTATTCTTTCCAGTATTCCTCGCAAAACTTTACTGATTTCAGCCAAAGCAGCCCGGAATTCGGCCAAAGCGGCCCGGGCTCGGCCGAAAATTACACGGCGCATCGCGGCTTTGCGGTGGTGCGCAGCGGTGAGGATTTCGGCCGGTTGGCGCTGCAGGCGCGTGTCGACGGCACCAAGTATGTCGGCAACGGCATCTATGACGATTCGCACCGCTTCATCACCGCACTCGAGACACGCTATGCCATTCTGCGTAGCGTCGCCCTCCTTGGCGAGATCGGCTATGAGAACCAGGAATACTCCGGCACCAGCCCGTTCAGTATAAGCGATGCGATCTGGTCGGTTGGACTGCGACTGACGCCGGGGCCCGATTCCATCGTGGTTATCAAGTATGGCCGACAAAACGGCTTCAATTCCTTTAATCTGAATGCGGGCATGGCCCTCGGCGGGCGGACAAATCTCTTCGCCACCTACAGGGAAACTCTCGCGACGACGCTCACTCAGGCCCAGGATCTGCTCGCCACCACCACCGTGGATGCGCTCGGCAATCCGGTGGACAGCCAGTCTGGCGCCCCGGCCGTGCTGATCAATCCCTTTCTCGGCTTGTCCGACACGCTCTACCGGATGCGCATCGGCACGGCGTCGCTGCGCCACCACTGGCCGCGCGATGTCCTCACGCTTACCGGCACCTGGCAGAGCCAGGATCCCATGACCTCTGCCAATAACGCCGTGTCCGTCGCCAGCACCCGCGGTACCTATGCGACTTTAAGCTGGGGGCACGAACTCTCGCCGCGCACCACCGGGGTGGCGACGGCGCAGTATGGGCGCGTCTCCGGGCAACTCGGTTTCGGGCAACCCGGCTTCGGGCAACCCAGCCAGGGTGACACGGACATCTATGCTCTGTCGGCGACGCTGATGCACCAGCTGAATGAAAAGCTCACTGGCACCATACAGGTCGCCTGGACCAACAACACCTCTTCGGTAGCGAACGAGGGCTACACGCAGGGCGTCATCCGCGCCGGCTTGCGCCGAACCTTCTGAGGCAGTGCCATGAATCTCGACGTATATGGATTCCACGAGCAGCCCTTCCGGATGACGCCGGATGTGCGGCTGTTCTTCCCCAGCACAGCCCACAGTCGCGCCTATGCGCATCTGCTCTACGGCCTGTCGCAGCGCGAAGGCTTCGTTGTCGTCACCGGCGAGGTGGGCGCTGGCAAGACCACCCTGATCGAACGGCTCTGCGCCGAATTCTCCACCAAGGGTCATGCCATTGCGCGGGTGATGACGACACAGGTCGAAGCCGCGGAGCTGCTGCGCCTCATCGCCATCGCCTTCGGCGCCCCGGCCGAGGGCGGCAAAGCGGAGCTGTTGCACGGAATCATCGCCGCGCTGCGCCGTGGTGTTGCTGAAAGGGGCCGGCGGCAGATCCTCATCGTGGACGAGGCGCAGGCCCTGCCGGTCGCCTCGCTCGAGGAGCTGCGCATGCTTTCCAACGTGACCGAGGGCGCGCATGCGCTGCTGCAGGTGCTGCTGCTGGGTCAGCCGCAGCTGCGGCACACCCTGGCGCGGCCGGATCTCGACCAGCTCCGCCAGCGTGTCCTCGCCGCCTATCACCTTGCCGCCCTGACGCGAGAAGAGACGCATCTCTACGCCCGGCACCGCATGACCTCGGTGGGCTGGACCGGCTATCCCGCCTGGGAGGAGACGGCGCTTGACCTGGTGCACGAGCATTCCGGCGGCATCCCGCGCCGGATCAACCGGCTTTGCGCGCGGGTGCTGCTGGCCGGCACACTGGAACATGCCACGGTGCTGACCGCCGAACT
Source organism: Rhodospirillales bacterium (assembly GCA_009377525.1). GTDB lineage: Bacteria > Pseudomonadota > Alphaproteobacteria > Reyranellales > Reyranellaceae > Reyranella. Next base: position 11,796 of record WHTW01000014.1, on the reverse strand, counting down.
GGTCAGCGTCACCGCCGAAGAGCTGACTCAGGATCTCGGCGCGATCTGTGCCGAAGCTCCGCCGCCCCGTGGCGCTGAGGACGGCGCGGAGGACCGCGCCACGTTGCGTGCGCTTACCGATCGTGTGGGCCAGCTCGAACGCGAAGCGGTGCCCCGCGAACGCATGGGGCGCCTGCAGAAGCTGTGGACTCAGTTCGCCACCCTGGGCGGCCGCGCATGAGCTCGCTTCGCAATGCCATGTCCGTCGACGTGGAGGACTGGTTCCAGGTCCAGGCCTTCGCCGGCATCATCTCGCGCGACAGCTGGGAAGCGCGCGAGCGACGCGTGGAGGCGAACACCCATCGCGTGCTCGACCTCTTCGCTGCCGCCGACGTGTGCGCCACCTTCTTCACCCTGGGCTGGGTGGCCGAACGGCATCCGGCGCTGATCCGCCGTATCGTCGCCGAGGGCCATGAGCTGGCAAGCCACGGCCATGGCCACGAACAGGTGCATGCCATCGGCGAGGCCGCATTCCGTGCCGACGTCCGTCGCGCTCGAGCCATCCTTCAGGATACCGGCAGCGTGCCGGTGATCGGCTATCGTGCGCCCACCTTCTCGATCAGCGCGAGGCACACCCCCTGGGCGCATGCGGTGCTGGCCGAGGAGGGCTACCGCTACTCCTCCTCGGTTTTCCCAGTACGCCACGACCTCTATGGCGACCCCGATGCACCACGCGGACCGCACCGGCCGCGCCCGGACGGCGTCGCGGAGATCCCCATGACGACGGTGCGCGCCTTCGGGCGCAGCCTGCCCTGCGCCGGGGGCGGCTGGTTCCGCCTGCTGCCCTATGGGCTGACGCGCAGCGGGCTGCGCCGCGTCAACGCCACCGAAGGCCAGCCCGGTGTCTTCTACTTCCATCCCTGGGAGATCGACCCCGGCCAGCCGCGCGCCGAAGGAGCCGGGCGGCTCTCGCGCTTCCGCCACTATGTCGGGCTGCGCGACATGGAAGCGCGGTTGGTGCGGCTCCTGCGCGACTTTCGTTGGGGCCGAATGGACGAGGTATTCGGCGCCGCAATCGGCGTGCCGCATCTCGCGGCGGCCTGACATGCCGGTCCGCATCCGCCCCCTCGACGAGACCAACGCTGCCGCTTGGGATGCCTTCGTGCGCGCCCGACCGGAGGGGAGCTTCTTCCATCTTTCAGCCTGGGCGCGGGTGATTGCGCAGAGCTTCGGCCACGCCACCCATTATGCGCTGGCTGAACAGGATGGCGCGGTGGTTGGCGTGCTGCCGCTGGTGCGCATGAAGACTCTGCTGTTCGGCGATCTGCTCGCCTCCACGCCCTATTGCGTCTATGGGGGCGCGCTGGCCTCGACGCCAGAGGGTGCCGCCGCGCTCGATGAGCATGCCTTCCAGCTTCAGGCGAAACTCCGCACGCCCTGCCTGGAATATCGCCGCTTTGGCGCCGCCGATCCGGGGTGGGTGGAACGATCGGCGCTTTACTACACCTTCCGCAAGCCGATCGTCGCTATCACCGGCGACGACGCAAAGGACATGGCCGCCAACATTCCGCGCAAGCAGCGCGCCGAGGTGCGCAAGGCTTCGAAGCGCGGGCTCGAGATCCACACCCACCGCGATGTCGATGCGCTTTTCCGCGTCTATGCGGAAAGCGTGCGCAACCTCGGCAGCCCGGTCTTCCCCAAGCGGTATTTCCGCGCGCTGCTCGAGGCCTTCCCCCAGGAATCCGATATTACCACGGTGCTGCATAACGGCCGGGCGGTTGCCTCGGTGCTCTCCTTCCATTTCAAGCAGGAGGTACTGCCCTACTACGGCGGCGGCACACGGGAAGCGCGCGGCCTCGCCGCCGCCGATGTGATGTATTGGGAAGTGATGCGCCGCGCAGCGCAGGACCGTGGCGCCACGATGTTCGATTTCGGTCGCAGCAAGGCCGATACCGGCGCCTTCGCCTTCAAGAAGAATTGGGGCTTCGAGCCGGAGCAGCTTCACTACTGCTATCGGCTCGCACCGGGCGCGAAGGTGCCGGACAACAACCCGAACAACCCGAAGTACCGCTACTTCATCTCGGCCTGGAAGCGCCTGCCTTTGGCGGTGGCCAACGTGATCGGCCCGCGTCTGGTGCGCGGCCTTGGCTGAGCACATGGGCAGGCCGCGGCTTTTGTTCCTTGCGCATCGCATCCCCTACCCGCCAGACAAGGGGGAGAAGATCCGCGCTTGGCACATGCTGGAGCATCTCGCACGGGACTGGGCGGTGGATCTCGGCTGCCTGGTGGACGATCCGGCAGACGCCCAGCATTTGTCCGTGCTGCGGGGCTGCTGCGCGGAGGTCCATGCCGCGCCGGTGACGCGCAGTGGGCGCATCGCGCGCACCCTGTTCGGCACGCGGCCCGGCGAGCCGTTGAGCCTCGCCTGGTTCCACGAACCCGGCCTCGCGCGCTGGGTGCGCGCCGGGCTCGGCGCGCGGCGCTACAAGGCGGTGCTGGTCTATTCCTCGGCCATGGCGACCTATGTACCGCCGGGGCCCGGCGGGCCGCTGCGTATCCTCGACATGGTGGATGTGGATTCCGAGAAATGGCGCGCCTACGCCGCCGCGGCCGGCGGGCCGAAGCGGCTCGTCTGGGCGCGTGAGGCGCGCACCTTGCTGGCCTTCGAGCGCCGCGCCGCAGCGCAATTCGATCGCACCTTGCTGGTCTCGGCGCAGGAAGCGCAGACCTTCGCCACGCTCGCGCCCGAGGTGGCGTCGCGTATTGACTGGGTGGAGAACGGCGTCGATGTCGCGCGCTTCGACCCGGAATGCGACTGGCCTGATCTCTATGCGGCCGAATCGCCCGCCGTCGTCTTCACCGGCACCATGGACTACCGCCCGAATGTCGAGGCGGTGAGCTTTTTCGCCATCGAGGTGATGCCGCGCTTGGCGTCGCTCTCGCCAGCGCCGCATTTCCACATTGTTGGTGCCAGTCCATCGCCTGCCGTGCGGGCCCTGGCCGAATTGCCACGCGTGCACGTCACGGGCAGCGTGCCGGATATGCGGCCCTACTTGGCCCATGCGGCGGTGGCAGTGGCCCCGCTGCGCATCGCGCGCGGCATCCAGAACAAGGTACTGGAGGCAATGGCCATGGCGCGCCCCGTGGTCGCCTCGCCGGAAGCGCATGAGGGCGTGCGGGCCGTTGCTGGGCGCGACCTGCTGGTGGCGGACGGCGCGGAAGCCATGGCAGCGGCGGTGACGCAGGTGCTGGCCGGCGGGATGCCCGGTCTGGGCACCGCAGCGCGCGCCGCCGTGCTGGCGGGGTATGACTGGAAGGCCACGCTGGCGCGGCTGGACGACATCCTGAAGGCGGCATCGCAAATGAAGGCGGCCTGAAGCCCGGAATTGAGATGAAGGGCTCTCGGCCACCCTGGTGCGCCTTGGGTGGCGCTCGGCCTTGATTCGCGTTCGACCCGCCGGTCAACACTCCCCAGGCTTCTGTAATGCGATCGTGCCTCGCTCGGACGGTCGAGCGGCAGTGCAGGCACTCCAGGCTTGGACTTTGGTCTTACCCCTATTGCCCGATTGCGACAGAGCCAGCAAAAACAGATGTTCCGGGCAATGGCGCTCCGGAATGTTCAACTTGGTACCGAGACGGTCCTCACCCACCCAGATCTCGTGAATCTGTACGGGTGTTCGATCGGCGAAGAAACGAAGATCGGCCCCTTCGTCGAGATCCAGAAGAACAGCCATGTCGGCGTTCGCTGCAAGATCTCTTCCCACACCTTCATCTGCGAAGGCGTGACGATCGAGGACGAGGTCTTCATCGGCCATGGCGTGATGTTTACCAACGAGCTCTTCCCACGGGCGTGTACGCCGGAAGGAGGGCTCAAGACCGAGGCCGACTGGTCGGTGGTGCCGACGCGCATCCGCCACGGCGCCTCGATCGGTTCGAATGCCACCATCATCTGCGGCATCACGGTCGGGCGCTTCGCGCTGGTCGGCGCAGGGGCGGTGGCGACGCGTGACGTGCCCGACTACGCGATCGTCGCCGGCGTACCGGCCAAGGTAGTCGGCGATGTCCGCGATCGCGAAGACTTTCCCACCCTAGCAACAGGAATGGCGGCGCCATGATCGGTATCGGTGTCATCGGCTACGGCTATTGGGGGCCGAACCTCGCGCGCAGCGTTGCCGAGACGGACGGCTGCCGCCTTGCCGGCATCGCCGATTTCTCGGCTGCAGCGCTGGCGCGCGCTGGCAAACGCTATCCGGGCCTTGAGCTCCATCAGGACCCACGCGCGCTGATCGACGACCCCGCCGTCGACGCCGTGCTGATCGCCACTCCGGTCGCGACGCATCACGACCTGGCCCTTGCCGCGCTGCGCGCCGGCAAGCATGTCATCGTCGAGAAGCCGATCACCGCCTCCTCCGACGATGCGCGCCGGCTGATCGAGGAGGCGGCGCGGCGCAACCTCACCCTGATGGTGGACCACACCTTCGTGTATACCAGCGCGGTGCAGAAGATCGGCGAAATCATCCGCTCCGGCGATCTGGGCGATGTCTATTACTATGACAGCACGCGGGTGAATCTCGGCCTGTTCCAGCACGATGTGAACGTAATCTGGGACCTCGCGGTACACGACCTCTCGGTGCTCGACTACCTGCTGCAGGAAAAGCCTGTTGCGGTCTCGGCCAGCGGCGCCGGGCACATTCGCGGGCGGCAGGAGAACATGGCCCATCTCAGCCTGTTCTATCCGTCGGGCACCGTCGCCTATCTTAACGTCAACTGGCTCGCGCCGGTGAAGGTGCGCCAGACGCTGGTCGGCGGCAGTCGCAAGATGATCGTCTGGAACGACCTCGAGCCCACCGAAAAGATCAAGGTCTATGACCGCGGCGTGACCCTCGGCCAGGACGCCGAGCAGTTCGCCGCGCGCATCTCCTATCGCAGCGGCGACATGTGGGCGCCGCAGCTCTCGGTGAAGGAGGCGCTGCTCACTGAAATGGAGCACTTCGTCGACTGCGTGACCCACGGGCGGGAGCCGATCACCTCTGGGAGGTGCGGCCTGGCCGTCGTCGAAACGCTCGAAGCCGCCATGCTATCGCTGCGCCAGCGCGGCCAGCCAATCGACATCTCTCCCGGAAGGATGGCCTCATGATTCCGCTTCTCGATCTTCGCGCTCAGTATGCCGGCATCAAGGCGGAACTCGACGCCGCCGTGCTCGAGACGCTGGCGAGCGGCGCCTATGTTTCCGGCCCGAAGGTCGATGCCTTCGAGAAATCCTTCGCCGCCTACACCGGTGCCAAGCAGGCCGTGGCGCTGAACTCCGGCACCTCCGCGCTGCATCTCGCGCTGCTTGCGCTCGGCATTGGCCCGGGCGACGAGGTGATCGCCCCCGCTATGACCTTCGTCGCCACGGTCGCGGCCATCCGCTATGCCGGCGCGACTCCAGTGCTGGTCGATGCCGATCCGCTCACCTGGAACATCGACCCGGCGGGCATCGCGCGCGCGATCACGCCGCGCACCAAAGCCATTATCCCCGTCCACCTGCATGGCCGCATGGCCGACATGGACACTATCATGGCGATCGCCGCACAGCATGGCTTGCCGATCATCGAGGACGCCGCCCAGGCGCATGGCGCGACCTGGAAGGGCATGTGCGCAGGCACGATTGGTGCGATCGGCTGCTTCAGCTTCTACCCGGGCAAGAACCTCGGCGCCTGCGGCGAAGGCGGCGGTGGCGTCACCAACGATCCCGCCCTCGCCGCTCGGATGCGCAAACTGCGCGACTGGGGCCAGGAAGGCCGCTACAATCATGTCGAGCACGCCTTCAACTACCGCATGGACGGCATCCAGGGCGCGATCCTGTCGGTGAAGCTCGCGCATCTGCCGCGTTGGACGGAACGCCGGCGCGAGGTCGCAGCCCTCTACGATACGCTGCTCGCCGAGCTTCCCGTGCAGCTGCCAGCGAAGCCCAAGGCGTTGGAACACGTCTACCACGTTTATGCGCTGCGCCATCCGGACCGCGACCAGCTCGCGCGCGGCCTCGCGGAAGCCGGCGTCGCGACGGGCCTGCACTATCCGCGCCCTGTGCATCTGCAGCCAGCCTATGCCGATCTCGGCAATGGCCCCGGCAGCTTTCCGGTGGCCGAGGCGCTCGCTGCCGAATTCCTCTCCTTGCCCATCTTCCCCGAGCTCACCCCCGAGCAGCAGCGCCACATCGCCGGCGCGCTACGCGATCTCCTCGTCCCTGCCTCGGTGACCAGTCATGCCGCGTGAAACCCGCGAAACCCTCGACCCTCAGGGCGTACTTGCCGGCACCACCTGCCTCGTCACCGGCGGCGCAGGCTTCGTGGGCTCGCATGTCGTCGAGCTGCTGCTGGACGCCGGTGCGGCGGAGGTGCGCGTCATCGACAATATGGTGCGGGGGCGGCGCGACAACCTCGCCCGCGCACTCGCCAGCAACCGAGTGCGCCTGATAGAAGGCGATATACGAGACACGGCGACGATGAAGTCTCTCGTCGCTGGCTGCGATACCGTCTTCCATCAGGCGGCGCTGCGCATCACGCAATGCGCACAGGAACCACGCGCCGCCTTCGAGGTGATGGTTGCGGCGACCTATGATCTTGTGGAGCTGTGCCTCGCCGCGAACATCCGAAAGTTGGTCGCCGCCTCCACCGCCTCGGTCTATGGCATGGCGGACCAGTTCCCCACCACCGAGGCACAGCATTCCTACAACAACCGCACGCTATACGGCGCGGCCAAGGCCTTCAACGAGGGGCTTTACCGCTCCTTCAACGACATGCACGGGCTGGACTACGTCGCGCTGCGCTACTTCAACGTCTATGGCCCGCGCATGGACATCCACGGCCGCTACACCGAAGTCCTGGTGCGTTGGATGGAACGCCTCGCGCGCGGCGAGCCGCCGATCATCTTCGGCGACGGACTACAGACCATGGATATGGTCCATGTGCGCGACGTGGCGCGCGCCAACATTCTCTCGGCCGTCGCGCCGGTGAGCGACGTCGCGCTGAATATCGGCAGCGGGACGGAGACCTCGCTGCTCGACCTCGCTCGCCTCCTTTGCCACGTCATGGGTCATCCGCAGCTCGTACCGCTACACCAGGAGGCGCGCGCGGTGAATCCCGTGCCGAGGCGCCTCGCCGATGTCTCGAAGGCCCGCGAGTTGATCGGCTTCAAGGCGACGCACGCACTTGAGGAGGGCATCGCCGAGCTGATCGGCTGGTGGCGTTCCGAGACCGTGCTTGCCGGAGCCGCGGCATGATCCCCATCACAAAGCCCCTGATCGGCGAGGAAGAAGCCCTTGCTGCGGCCGAGGTCGTGCGTTCCGGCTGGTTGACGCAAGGCTCACGCGTCTCGCGCTTCGAGGAAGAATTCGCCGCCACCACGGGCGCGTCCCATGCCTGCGCCGTATCCAACTGCACTACGGCGCTGCATCTCGCTCTGCTCGCCGTCGGCGTGCGTGCGGGTGACGAGGTCATCACCGTCAGCCACACCTTCATTGCCTGCGCCAACGCCATTCACCAGTGCGGCGCTACACCGGTCTTCATCGACGTCGAGCCAGTCGGCTATGGCATGGATGCCGCGCTGATCGCCGCGGCCATCACCCCGAAGACGCGCGCGATCCTCTGCGTTCACCAGATCGGCATACCCTGTGACATGGATGCGATCATGGCGGTCGCCCGGGCCCACGGGCTGAAGGTGGTCGAGGACGCAGCCTGCGCGTTGGGATCCGAAATGCAATTTGGCGGATCGTGGCGACGCGTCGGCGATTCGGCGGGGGACGTTGCCTGCTTCTCGCTGCATCCGCGCAAGGTCGTCACCGTCGGCGACGGTGGCATGCTGACTACACAGGATGCCGCGCTCGACGGGCGTTTCCGACTCCTGCGCCAGCACGGCATGACAGTGCCGGATACGGTGCGCCATGGCAGCCCGCAGGTGATCTTCGAATCCTACGAGGCCGCGGCCTTCAACTACCGCCTGACCGACATCCAGGCGGCGGTCGGCATCGAGCAGCTCAAGCGCCTGCCCGAGATCGTTTCGCGCCGGCGGGCCCTGGCCGAGCGCTACCGCGAACGCATCGCGGCCGAGACGCCGGAGGTCGCCGCACCTGTGGAGCCGAACCGGGTCCGCACCAACTGGCAGTCTTACGCGGTGCGCCTGCCGGACAGGGTGGACCAGCGCGAGGTGATGCAATCCATGCTCGACCGCGGCGTCGCCACGCGCCGCGGCATCATGTGCATCCATCGCGAGAGGCCTTATGCCGAGACGGCACGCTTCCCCCTGCCCGTCTCGGAAGACGCGCAGGACCGCACAATCCTGCTGCCGCTCTATCCGCAGATGACGGACGCCGAGCAGGATCAGGTGGTCGGCGCGCTGAAAGCGGCGGTGCGGCATTGAACCGCCGGCGTATCGTCATTCTCGGCGCGTCGGGCAACGCGCTCGACATTCTCGACATCATCGATGCGCTAGGCGCGCCGTGGGAGGCCACGGGCGTGCTGGATGACAGGCGCGATAAGGGTAGTAAATTCGCCGACTTGCCCATCGTCGGGTCCTTGGCGGAGGCTGCTGCGCTGGCGGATGTTGTCTTTATCAACGGCATAGCCAGCGAACGCACCCATCGCCGTAAGCTCGGCATCATCGCCGGAACCGGCCTCGATGCCGCGCGCTTCATCACGCTGATCCATCCTCTGGCTGCGGTGTCGCGCCGTGCCGCGATCGGCAACGGCAGCTGCATCGGGCCGGGCTGCGCCGTCTCGGGGCAGGTGGAGATCGGCGCCCATTCCTGGCTTGGCAGCCATGTGGTCATCGGCCATGAGTGCGTGTTGGGTGCCGGCGTCACCGTGGCGCCTTCCGCGACGCTGGCCGGCGGCGTGACGCTCGGTGCGCAAGCTTATGTCGGTACCGGTGCCATGCTGCGCCCCGGCATCACAGTCGGAGAGGGCGCCCTGATCGGCATGGGCGCAGTGGTGCTACGGGATGTGCCGGCCGGAATGGTCGTTGTCGGCAATCCGGCCCGGCCGCTCGTACGGTCAATCGCGCAGTGCGGCGCTACCGACCAGATGCGTCATGGTCGAGTTGGCGGTGCAGCCGCCAGCGCCCTCTCGCAAGAATAGACGGCTGTTCCAATGGTGCCTTCGTCTCCCATCCTCGTCACCGGCGCGGCCGGATTCATCGGCTACCACGTTGCGCGCCGGCTGCTGCAGGAAGGGCACACGGTCGTCGGCCTGGACAACCTCAACGCCTACTACGATCCAGCCTTGAAAGAAGCGCGTCTGGCGCGGCTGGCAGTGCACTCCACCTTTCGGTTTGCCCGGCTCGATCTGGCCGATCGCGACGGCATGGCGGCGCTCTTCGCCAGGAACCGGTTCCCCTATGTCGTCCATCTCGGGGCTCAACCAGGCGTGCGGTATTCTCTCGTTGACCCCCACGCCTACGTGGATTCCAACCTGGTTGGGTTCGTCAACGTACTGGAAGGATGCAGGCACAATGGCTGCCAGCACCTGCTGTATGCCTCATCCTCGTCGGTGTTCGGTGCCAACACGCACCAGCCGTATTCGGTTCACGACAACGTCGATCATCCCCTGAACCTCTACGGCGCTACCAAGAAGTGCAACGAATTGATGGCGCATTCGTACGCGCATCTATTTGGCCTGCCGACGACTGGATTGCGTTTTTTTACCGTCTACGGCCCCTGGAACAGGCCGGACATGGCGATGTGGTTGTTTGCCGATGCCATAGCCGCCGGACGCCCGATCCAGCTGTTCAACCATGGACGCATGCGGCGCGACTTCACCTATGTTGACGACGTCGTGGAATCCATTATTCGGCTGATCGACCATACGCCGCGACCCGATCCAAATTGGAACGGCGACAAGCCCGACCCTGCTTCGAGCGCGGCCCCCTGGCGCATCTACAACATCGGGAACCACAGCCCCGTCGAGTTGCTCGAGGTCGTCCGGCTGCTTGAGGAGGCCATCGGCACCAAGGCCAAGTGCGAGTTCCTGCCGATGCAGCCGGGCGATGTCCCAGCGACCTATGCCGATGTCGAAGACTTGGCGCGCGAGGTCGATTTCAAGCCGGCGACCTCGATTGCCGAGGGCATCGGCCGGTTCGTCCAGTGGTTCAAGGCCTATCATCGCCTTCGGGACACGTCGATGGCTGCCCCTTTCCAAGGGCTCGGAGCTCTCGGGATACAAGCGGATACCCCCCTTCCGTGATGTGCGGCCGTACGCCGCCCCAGATCGGGCCACCAACGCAAGCGTGAGAGCCATGCCGACCAGACTGCCCGTCACCATCCTGTCCGGCTTCCTCGGCTCCGGGAAGACGACGCTCCTCACCCATGCGCTCCGCAACCGGGAGGGGTTGCGGATCGCCGTCATCGTCAACGATATGTCCGAGGTGAACATCGACGCCCAGCGCGTGGGCTCCGAAGGCCCCGAGGTGCTGCATCGAGACGAAACCCTGGTCGAGATGACCAATGGGTGCATCTGCTGCACGCTGCGCGGCGACCTCCTGGCCGAGGTGCGTCGCCTCGCCGCCGACGGCCGCTTCGACTACCTACTCGTCGAGTCGACCGGCATCTCCGAGCCGCTGCCTGTCGCCGCCACCTTCGACTTCCGCGACGCCGCCGGCGTCAGCCTTGCCGACGTCGCCCGGCTCGACACGATGCTGACCGTGGTCGACGCCGCCAACCTCACGCGCGACTTCGCCAGCCACGACTTCCTCCGCGACCGCGGCGAGAAGCGCGACGCCGAGGACCAGCGTACCTTGGTCGAGCTTCTCGTCGACCAGATCGAGTTCGCCGACGTTATCGTGCTCAACAAGGTGACCGCCGCAGGCCCGCTGCGGTTGGCCGACGCCCGCCGCATCATCCGCAGCCTCAACCCCGGCGCGCGGATCATCGAGACCGACTTCTGCGACGTCCCGCTGACCAACGTGTTCGACACCGGCCTGTTCGACTTCGAGAAGGCCCGCACGCGCCCGCTCTGGGTCCAGGAGCTGAACGGCTACAAGGACCACATCCCTGAAACCGAGGAATACGGCATCGAATCGTTCGTCTGGCGCGCCCGCCGGCCATTCGATGCCCGCCGGATCCACGCCCTCCTCGCCGGCGCCCTGCCGGGCATCCTCCGCGCCAAGGGCTGGTTCTGGGTCGAGACCGACCCCAACCTCATCTTGGAGTACAGCGTCGCCGGCGGTCTGACCGACACCCGGCCCCTCGGCCGCTGGTGGGCGGCGACCCCACAGAAGGACTGGCCGACCGGAAGTGAGGCCGTCGCCCGAATCCACGCGAACTGGCGGGCGCCGTTCGGCGACCGTCGACAGGAGCTGGTCTTCATCGGAACCGGCATAGATCGCGCGGCGCTAACGGCGGCACTTGAAGCGTGTCTTGTCTCGCGCCCACGAATGCCTGTCGTTCCCGGGCGCGACTTTCAGGGCAAATTTGCCGCCGCGGGCGACGCGCATACCGGCTAAGGCCGCGGTTCCAATTGACGGGAATCAACCGAAACCCACGCTTGGCCATCGGCAGCAACCTGCAGATCGCCTCGACCCCTTACGCCCCGCGGTGATCGTCGATTGAGGCGATCATGGCTTGTGTCGGCGGCCGAGTTCAGCGGGCAGAATGCGCGCTCGCCTTGCGCCGATCTCATTGGCCTGGCGAAGATTCCGGTGCTCCGGCTCGAGAGGCTCGGGTCTAGTAGCTCTGCACAGTGATTATGACAGGCTGGGCGCCGGCTGCTGAGAAGCCACCGGGCGGCGCACTGCTGTCAGCGGTGCGAGGATTTTCCGGCATTTGCGCCTTTTCCGCCGGCT
>WHTW01000149.1 GCA_009377525.1 Rhodospirillales bacterium | reverse complement strand
CCCCCACCGACCCGAGCCGCGGCTTTCTGACTCACCTTCTGACTCAGTAAGACTAAGGCTCGATGATCTTCACCTGCGGCAGGCGCAGCAACTCGGCGCCGTTGTCGACGCTGTTCAGCAGCAGCAGTCGCTCCATCTTGTAGTCGGTGTAGGGCAGGCGCTGGGCAAGCCGCGCCGCGGTGGTGCCGGCGGTCGGCACGATGCGCAGCCGGTAGGGACGCAAGGCTTCGGCCTCGGCTTCGGACAGGCTGCGGAAGGTGCGGGCGGCGCTGACCAACACCTCGATGCGCTGATCGCGGTCGGACCCGTCGCTCAGGAGATTGAAGAAGCAGACGCGATCGCCGTGGCGGATCAGGACGTAGCGCGCCTGGCCCAGCCCGGTGTCGGAGCCGCGCGGCCGTGCCCCGATCGCGGCTTCAGCGCCACCGATCTCGGTCGTGTGGATGTCGGTCGGCGTAGGCTTCAACCGGTTGCGCATCCAGTCCGCGAGGCTGCCCTGCGCCGGACCGTCGGTGCAGGAGAAGAACAGCAGGGAACGGTCGCGGCCGACGCCCAGCATACCGTCAGTGTCGTTGAACAGGCGGAAGTCGCGTGGCGCTTCGAAGGCCAGGCGCAGCACGGGATGGAGAAAGCGATTGCCGCGCACGAAACCTTCCTGGGGCGGATCATCGACCGACATGCCGTTGATGGCGTCGAGAAAGGCCGCGCGCCGGGACTCGCCCGGCGCGGTGGCGTCATTGACGCCTTGCAGCGCGATGCGCCGCTCGACGGGTGCGGGATGCGTCGACGTCGCGCTGCGCCGATCGATCGAATCCGGCGCTTCGCCCATGAGCTGCAATTCGAGCTGCCCCTGCCGGCGCAGCTTGTCGATGAGGCTCGCCATGGCGCCGCCGCGATAGCCTGCCTTGGCCAGCATGGCGACGCCGATCTTGTCGGCCTCGAGCTCCTGCTCGCGCGAATAGCGGCGCAGCGCCAGCAGCCCGTCGCGCGCCACCGAGCGGCCGACCGTGATCGACCCGGTCGACGTGGCGGCCTCGACAGCGGCATCGAGCACGCTCTGCCTCTGCCGCGCCCGCTGGAAGGCATGGCGCTGCACGACATGGCCGACCTCGTGGCTGAGGGCGGCCGCCAGCTCGGCCTCGTCATCGAGCAGGGCGAGCAGCCCGCGCGTCACCATCACATAGCCGCCGGCCGCGTGCGCATTGGCCAACGGCTCGTCGAGCACGATGAAGCGGAAGTTGCCGGCGACGGTCGACTGGCTCACGACCTTCTGGCCGACGCGATCGACATAGGCCTGCAGCGCTGCGTCCGGATAGGGCGACCCGACATCGCGCTCGAGCTCGCGCGGCAGGGCCGGGATGCCGGCGCGCGACGGGCCGGCAGCCGTCTGCGACGGATCGTTGGGGAGCGTGCAGGCGGCAGCACTGGCGAGGAGCGCAAGAAGTACGAGTACCCGGCGGAAAACCACTGACCCTCCTGCTCCCCACTCGCGACCCTAGACGGTAGAGCGTTTCCCGATTGGATGGAACCGCGCGCGGTCCTCCCATCCAATCGGGAAATCGCGCACTGGAGATGCGGGTTGCACAGGGCACATTCCGTCCGGCTGTTTCCAGCCGGACGGAACGCGCTTTAGGCCGTGGCCGTCGCATTCGCGGTGAGACTGGAACAATGGGCGCCGCTGTGGCAGTGATTCAGGCCGAGAATCACATGCCGCGTTCAGAAACCCCGCTTCGCTCCGATTTATTCCCGGAAATCTCGCCTTATGCCAGTGGCATGCTAGCGGTCGACGGGCGACACACAATCTATTGGGAGCAGAGCGGCAATCCGGAGGGCGTGCCGATCCTGTTCCTGCATGGCGGGCCGGGCGCCGGTTCGGCTCCCGTGCATCGCCGGTTCTTCGATCCGCAATTCTACCGCATCGTGGTGTTCGACCAGCGCGGCTGCGGCCGTTCCATGCCGCTCGGCGAGCTGCACGACAATAGCACCGGCCATCTCGTGGCCGACATGGAAAAGCTCCGGACCCATCTCGGCATCCACCAGTGGCTGCTGTTCGGCGGTTCGTGGGGCAGCACGCTGGCGCTGGCCTACGGCCTGAAACATCCCGAGCGCGTCACCGGCTTCATCCTGCGCGGCATCTTCCTGGGCGCGCGCTCGGAGATCGAGTGGTTCCTCCACGGCATGCGGGCGATCTTCCCCGAGGCATGGCGCGACTTCGCCGAGCATCTGCCGCCGGCCGAGCGCGCCGACCTTTTGGGCAATTACTATCGCCGCCTGACCGATCGCAATCCCGACAACCATCGCCCCGCTGCGCGCGCCTGGAGCCGCTACGAGGCGGCCTGCTCGACGCTCTATCCGACGGCACGTGCGCCATTCGAATCGGACCATGGCGGCTTCGCGTTGGCCCTGTCACGCATCGAGGCGCACTACTTTGCCAACGGCACGTTCGTGCCGGAGGGCTGGCCATGGTCGGATCTCGATCGCATCCGCCATTTGCCCTGCACCATCGTGCAAGGCCGCTACGACATCGTCTGCCCGCCGGTGACCGCCGACGCGCTGGCACGCGCCTGGCCGGAGGCGCGCTACGTCGTCGTGCCCGACGCCGGGCACAGCGCGCTCGAGCCGGGCGTCCGCGCGGCGCTGGTCAACGCCACCGAAAGCTCACGGCTGTCGAGCAGCGACGTCGACCTGTTCGCGCCGCGTTTCCCCTGGGAGACCTGACGCATGTCGGTCGAGCTTCCACCGGAGCAAACGGACGCGGCGGCCTGGTACGGTCCCGACATGGCCAAGCGCGACGACTGGCTGATGCTGCTCAGCGCTGCGGAGATCGCCGAGGTCGAGGGTGCGGCGACGGCGCTGGCGCGGCGTGAAGCCGATATCGCGGCCATCACACCTGCGGACTTTCCGCTGCCGACGCTCGGCGCCAGGCTCAAGACGCGCGTGCGCGAGGAGGTGCTGAACGGCCGCGGCTTCCTGCTGCTGCGTGGCCTGCCGGTCGAGCGCTGGTCGATGCGCGAATCGGCGACGGCGTTCTTCGGCCTGGGCGCGCATCTCGGCAGCGCGCGCTCGCAGAACGGCAAGGGCCACGTGCTGGGCCACGTGCAGGATCTCGGGCTCGACGTGCACGATCCCAGCGTGCGCATCTACCAGACCAACGAGCGGCAGACCTATCACACCGATTCCTGTGACATCGTCGGACTGTTGTGCCTGAAGACGGCGAAGTCCGGCGGCCTGTCGGCGCTGGTGAGCTCGACCACCATCTTCAATGAGATGCGCCGCCGCCGGCCCGACCTGCTGAAGCTCCTGTTCGAGCCGGTGGCCACCGACCGCCGCGGCGAGGTGCCCGAAGGCCAGAAGCCCTACTTCCGGATTCCGACGTTCAACTGGCACAAGGGCTTCCTCACCGCGATCTACCAGCGCCAGTACATCGATTCCGCCCAGCGCTTCGCCGACGCACCGCGCCTCACGCCGTCGCACGTCGAGGCGCTCGACCTGTTCGATTCGCTTGCCAACGACCCCGCACTGCATCTCTTCATGGAGTTCAAGCCGGGTGACGTGCAGCTCGTGCACAACCACACCATGCTGCACGACCGCACCGGCTTCGTGGATTGGCCCGAGCCGGAGCGCCGCCGCCATCTCTTGCGTTTGTGGCTGGCGGCATCCGATGCCCGGCCGCTGCCCGAAGTGTTCGCCCTGCGCTACGGCACGGTCACGATCGGCGACCGCGGTGGCATCATCGTGCGCGGCACCAAGCTGCATGCGCCGCTGGAGGCGGTTTGACGCGGGTTGACCGCGGACGCCGTCGTCCCTAAGTGAAGGCCGCCGAAAGAAATCACTTGTTATAGGGATAACGTATGGCCAGCGATCCAACCGCGGGCGGCGCCCCGGCTGAGATGCCGGTCGAGCCGGACGACAACCTCGAGATTCCCGCCAAGCCCGAAGCGGCGGGCGAGCTGCAGCAACTCCAGGCCGAGAAGACCGAGCTGCAGGACAAGCTGCTGCGCGCCCTCGCCGAGGCGCAGAACGTGCGCCGCCGTGGCCAGCAGGACGTCGAGCGCGAGCGCAAGTTCGGCATCGAGCGCTTTGCCAAGGACATGCTGTCGGTCGCCGACAATCTCGGCCGCGCCCTGTCGGCGCTGCCCGGCGATGCCGACGCGGTCGACCCGGCACTGAAGAACGTGATCGTGGGCGTGCAGGCCACCGAGCGCGAACTGCAGTCGGTGCTGGAGCGTCATGGCGTCACGCGCATCGAGGCGCTGGGCAAGCCGTTCAACGCCGAATTCCATCAGGCGATGATGGAGGTCGAGGATCCGTCGGTGCCGGCCGGGACCGTCGTGCAGGAGCTGATCCCGGGCTACCTGATCGCCGGCCGACTGCTCAGGGCGGCCATGGTGGCGGTGTCGAAGGGTGGACCGGCGGCCCGGCCTGCCAGCAACGAGAACTAATCCGTGGCCGAGGCCCCAAAGGCCTCGGAATGCGTCAGATTCGTCACTTTTCGGCCGTCAAGTCCATTGCAGCCAAGCCGATAGGACCTATATAGCCCCTGTCCTGACCCGGTTTTTCCGGCAGGTAACGTATTCGGGGGTCGGCTGGGCGCCTACGGGGCCGAGACGACCTGCCAAGGGAAGAGAGAGCAGTCATGGCAAAAGTCATTGGTATCGACCTCGGCACGACCAACTCATGCGTCGCGGTCATGGAAGGCGGCGACACCAAGGTCATCGAGAATTCCGAGGGTGTGCGGACGACCCCCTCGATGGTCGCTTTCACCGACTCCGGTGAGCGGCTGGTTGGCCAGGCCGCCAAGCGCCAGGCCGTCACCAATCCGATGAAGACCCTGTACTCGGTGAAGCGCCTGATCGGGCGCCGCTTCGACGACCCGATGGTCGCGAAGGAGATGTCGCTGGTGCCCTTCAAGATCGTGAAGGCCTCCAACGGCGACGCCTGGGTCGAGGCCAACGGCCAGCAGTACAGCCCGAGCCAGATTTCGGCATTCATCCTGGGCAAGATGAAGGAGACCGCCGAGGCCTATCTCGGCGAGAAGGTCGAGCAGGCGGTCATCACCGTCCCGGCCTACTTCAACGACGCCCAGCGCCAGGCCACCAAGGACGCCGGCCGCATCGCCGGCCTCGACGTGCTGCGCATCATCAACGAGCCGACGGCAGCAGCGCTCGCCTATGGCATGGACAAGCGCAAGAGCGGCATCATCGCGGTCTACGACCTGGGCGGCGGCACGTTCGACGTGTCGGTGCTCGAGATCGGCGACGGCGTGTTCGAGGTCAAGGCGACCAACGGCGACACCTTCCTGGGTGGCGAGGACTTCGACCTGCGGGTGATCAGCTACCTCGCGGAGGAGTTCAAGAAGGAGCAGGGCATCGACCTGCGCAACGACAAGCTCGCCTTGCAGCGCCTCAAGGAGGCGGCCGAGAAGGCCAAGATCGAGCTCTCCAACGCCAAGGAGACCGAGATCAACCTGCCGTTCATCACGGCGGATGCAAGCGGCCCCAAGCATCTCGTGATCAAGCTGTCGCGCGCCAAGCTCGAGGCCCTGGTCGAGGACCTGATCCAGCGCACACTGGAGCCCTGCCGCGCGGCTCTGAAGGACGCGGGCCTGCAGGCTGGCCAGATCGATGAGGTCATCCTGGTCGGCGGCATGACCCGCATGCCCAAGGTCATCGAGGTCGTAAAGCAGTTCTTCGGCAAGGAGCCGGCCCGTAACGTCAACCCCGACGAGGTCGTCGCGGTCGGTGCGGCGGTTCAGGCGGCCGTGCTGAAGGGCGAGGTGAAGGACGTCCTGCTGCTCGACGTGACGCCGCTGTCGCTCGGCATCGAGACGCTGGGCGGCGTGTTCACCCGCCTGATCGAGCGCAACACGACCATTCCGACCAAGAAGAGCCAAACCTTCTCGACGGCCGACGACAACCAGACCGCGGTGACCATCCGCGTGTTCCAGGGCGAGCGCGAGATCGCTTCCCAGAACAAGCTCTTGGGCCAGTTCGACCTGGTGGGCATCCCGCCGGCGCCGCGCGGCATGCCGCAGATCGAGGTCACCTTCGACATCGACGCCAACGGCATCGTGCAGGTCTCGGCCAAGGACAAGGCCACCAGCAAGGAGCAGCAGATCCGCATCCAGGCTTCGGGCGGCCTCAGCGAGGCCGACATCCAGAAGATGGTGAAGGACGCCGAGCTGCACGCCGAGGAGGACAAGAAGAAGCGCGAGTTGATCGACGCCCGCAACCAGGGCGAGGCGCTGGTCCATTCGACGGACAAGAACCTCAAGGAGTTTGGTGACAAGGTCGGCGAGGCCGAGAAGTCGGCGATCGAGAGCGCGCTCGACGGCTTGAAGTCGGTGCTCACGGGAGAGGACACCGAGGCCATCAAGACCAAGACCAACGAGCTCGCGCAGGCCGCGATGAAGCTCGGCGAGGCGATGTACAAGGCCCAGCAGGCCGACGCTCAAGCCGGTGCAGGGGCCGGTGCAGGGGCCGGTGCCGGCGCGGCGCCGGGCGGTGGAGCCGCGAACCAGGCGGGCGACGAGAAGGTCGTCGACGCCGAGTTCGAGGACGTCACCGACAAGAACAAGAAGACGGGTTCCGGCTGATCCGGAGCACGGCAAAGAACAGGGCCTCCCGCGCGAGCGGGAGGCCGAACTTTAGGCGGCAAGTGGGGGCTGCGTAGGGCGTATGTCGCAAGACTATTACGAGCTGCTCGGAGTCAACCGGACGGCGAGCGCCGATGACATCAAGAAGGCGTTCCGCAAGCTCGCCATGCAGCATCACCCGGATCGCAATCCGGGCAACAAGGACGCCGAACGCAAGTTCAAGGACGTCAATCACGCCTACGACATCCTGAAGGATCCCGACAAGCGCGCGGCTTATGACCGCTACGGGGCCGCGGCCTTCGAGGGCGGCATGGGACCCGGCGGACCGGGCGGGCCGTTCGGCGGCGCCCAGGGCTTCGATTTCGGCTCGGTGTTCGGCGACATCTTCGAGGAGATGTTCGGCGCCGGCGGCCAGCGCGGCCGCGGCGGGCGCGCCGACATGCGCGGCCAGGATCTGCGCTTCAATCTCGAGATCACGCTCGAGCAGGCTTATGCCGGCACCGAGGCCACGGTGCGCGTGCCGACGTCGATCGCCTGCGAGACCTGCAAGGGCAGCGGGGCCGAGCCGGGCTCCAAGCCGCAGCAGTGCCCGACCTGCCATGGCCGCGGGCGCCTGCGGGCCCAGCAGGGCTTCTTCACCGTCGAGCGCACCTGCCATGCCTGCCACGGCGCCGGCCAGGTGATCGACAAGCCGTGCCGCGCCTGCGCCGGCCAGGGCCGCACGCGGCGCGACAAGACGCTCAAGGTCAGCATTCCCCCCGGCGTCGAGGACGGCACGCGTATCCGACTCAGCGGCGAAGGCGAAGCCGGCGCGCGCAGTGGGCCGGCCGGCGATCTCTACGTCTTCCTGTCGGTGCGCCGCCATCAGCTCTTCGAGCGTGAGGGCGCGGACGTGCATTGCCGCGTGCCGATCTCGATGGTGCAGGCCACGCTCGGCGGCAACATCGAGGTGCCGACGCTCGACGGCAAGATGGCGCGCATCAACATCCCGGCCGGCGCCCAGGGCGGCCACCAGTTCCGCCTGCGCGGCAAGGGCATGCCGATCGTGCGCTCGGCCCAGCGCGGCGACATGTACATCGAGATCAACGTCGAGACGCCGACCAATCTCACGCCCAAGCAGAAGGAGCTGCTCAAGGAATTCGAGCGGGCCGGCAAGACCAGCCCCGAATCCGACGGCTTCTTCAGCAAGGTGAAGGAGATGTTCGGCGGGGACTGATCTCGCCGGACCGCGGGCCTCCAGGCTCCCAGCAATGAACTAAGCGGCCAGTACGCAGCGCACCAAGTGGCTGTCGCTCGTCGCCCGCAGGTTCGGCGGCGCGGCCGTGCAGTCCGGCCTCACGAACTTGCAGCGTGGTGCGAAGCTGAAGCCGGTCGGTACCTCGGCGAGGTCGGGCGGTGCACCCGGGATCGCCTCGAGACGCTGGCCGCGCATGCCGTCATGCACCGTCGAGGCGAGCAGGCCGCGGCTATAAGGGTGCCGCGGGGCGTCGACCATCTGCTCGACGCCCGTCAGCTCGACGACCTTGCCGGCATACATCACGCCGATGCGGTCGGAGACCTCGACTGCGACGCCGATGTCGTGGGTGACGAAGATCACGCCGAGATCGAATTCGCGCTGCAGTTCCCTGATCAGGAGCAGGACCTGGATCTGGACAGTCGCGTCAAGCGCCGTGGTCGGCTCGTCGACCAGCAGCAGACTCGGATTGCACGACAGCGCCAGCGCAATCATGGCGCGCTGGCGCACGCGCGCATCGCGGCGAAGCAGGCCGACATGGAATTGAGCCAGGGCCTCAATCGCGGGCCCCTGCACGGCATCCCGATCGCGCTCAAGGACATCTACGAGACCGAGGGCGTGCTGACGACCGGTCATTCGCACCTGCGCGCCGACTATGTGCCGGCGGTCGATGCCGAGACGGTACGCCGCCTGAAAGCGGGCGGCGCCGTCATCCTGGGCAAGCTCGCCACTCACGAATTCGCCAACGGCGCGATGACACCGGACCAGCCGTTCCCGCCGGCGCGCAATCCCTGGAACACCGGCTACCAACCCGGCGGCTCGTCGAACGGCTCGGGCGCAGCAGTCGCCGCCGCGCTGTGCATGGGCGCCATGGGATCCGACACCGGCGGTTCGATCCGCAATCCGGCGGACTTCTGCGGCACGGCCGGCATCAAGCCGACCTACGGCCTGGTCAGCCGCTGCGGCATCTTCCCCCTGTCGTTCAGCATGGACACGGCCGGGCCGCTCGCCTGGACGGTCGAAGACAACGCGCTGATGCTCGACGTGCTGGCGGGCCACGATCCCAGCGACCAGGCATCGGCCAAGGCAACCAAGGTCGACTATGGCGCCACCACGCAGCGTTCCATCAAGGGCATGCGCATCGCACTGGCGCGGAGCTGGTACGAAGGCGGGCTCACGGCAGACATGGCCAAGGGCATGGACGAGGCGGTGCGCGTGCTGCGCGACCAGGGCGCCGTCGTCGAGGAAGTCGTCTTTCCCGACATCTGGGACTATCACATCTGCGGGCGCGTCATCATCACCGCCGAGGCGCATGCCATCCATCGCCGGGAAGTGATCGAGACGCCGGAGAAGTTCGGCTACACGACGCGGCGGCGCTTCCAGCTCGGCGCCTTCCTCACCGCCGAGCAGTATCTCTCGGCATTGCGGTTCCGCCGCAAGCTGCAGGTCGACACGCGCGCCGCCATGCGCGGCTACGACCTGGTGATGGCGCCCAACCAGTGGGGGCCGCCTGAGATCTTCGAGGAGCCGCAGCCGATCTTCCACTTCTTCGGCAAGGCCTCGCTCAGCATGCCGTTCAACGTCACCGGCCAGCCGGCGATGACGGTGTGCTGCGGTTTCGGTGCCGACGGCTTCCCGCTCGCCTTCCAGCTCGCCGGCCGGCCGTTCGACGAGGCCAGCGTCTTCGCCGCGGGCGCGGCCTACGAACGCGCCACGCCGTGGCGACTGCGACGACCTACGCTTTGATCATCCGGCCCAGCACTGGTTCCAGGACCTGACGACGATCGGGCCCTGAGCCGCATCACTCAGCCCTGGCCAGCAGCGACGAGAGCCTCTTCGAACTCAGGTCTGGCGAGGCCGGCCAGGAAGGTGGCGAGCGCGACCTTGCCGCCGATGCGCTGGGTCGCCGGCGTACCCGAAACCAGTTGCCCTGTCTCGATGGCGGCGCGGAACTCGGCAGGCGCGAGCGCGGTCCAGTCGGTCTCCGGCGCCAGCGTGTGCGGCGGGAACGCGGCGTAGAGGCTGCTGCTGCAGCCATAGAAGAGTCGCACCAACTGTCGCATCAGGATCAGGCGGGCGCGGAGAGCCCGGTCGGGCGCTCGCTGCTGCCATGAGCGAAGCAGCATATCCTCCAGCTCCGGCGAGGCGGCGAAGTACAGGCTGAAGATCGCCACGTCGACGAGCGGATCGTTGCAGTAGCCCGTCTCCCAGTCGATCAGCCAAAGCCGCTTGCCATCGAACAGGATGTTGCCGGGATGGGGGTCATTGTGGCTGGAGACCAGCGCGGCACCATCCCAAGGATAGGCTTGCCGGATGCGCTCGAAGCCTTCCCGGTGCCGGTCGAGCAGGCCCGGGCCAAACAGACCTGACTCCAACAGACGGCCCAGCAGTGACTCGAGAACGCTCAGGTAGTCGGCAACCGGCGGGAAGGGCGACGTCGCCTGGAGCCGGTTGGCGAGCTCGCCGAGGTCGCGCACCAACCGCAGGGCCCCACCGGGATAGTCGGACAACGGTCGACCGGGCAAGAAGTCCATGATCGCCACGCCTGCCGTCGCATCGGCAAGGTACAACGCCGGCGCGATTCCGGCCTCGACCGCCGTCCGCATGCAGCGATAGGCCCGGTCGGGATCGCGGACCTCATCGCGCTGAAGCGATTCCAGCCGCAGCAGATATGGCCGACGGGCGATCTCGATCCGGTAGATCAAGGCGGAAGCGCCGCCCGCGACTCTTTGCAGACCGGTGAGCGGTGCAGATCCAAAGGCTG
This sequence comes from Rhodospirillales bacterium, assembly GCA_009377525.1. GTDB lineage: Bacteria > Pseudomonadota > Alphaproteobacteria > Reyranellales > Reyranellaceae > Reyranella. The sequence continues at coordinate 7,488 of WHTW01000149.1, read as the reverse complement.
TCGTCAAAGCCGACCGTACAGTTGCGCGACGATCGTCGGGAATTCCATCGAGCAGGTCTGACATAGCGGGTTCCTTGCGAGCCAACCGTCACCGGCTGGCAGGTAAGTGCGGACGACTGGCTATGTCAGCGATCCATAGGCTGTCCCTCGCTGGAATGAGTGACGATGACGATAAGGTGTCCTCACGACGGCATCAAGCCGCGCTGCCGACGTTCAGCAGCCGAGTTTCTTCGCCAACTCGATCATCGAATCGCCGACGGCATTCCATTCACCGTCGGCCTTGAGGTCGGTCTTCTGGTTCGGGCCGTGCTCCTTTGGTCGATGCACGAAGCCGGTCGACAGGCCGCACTTCTGCGCCGCCTTCAGATCGCCGTTGTGCGCCGCCACCAGCATCACCTGGTGCGGCTGCAGGTACATGGTCTTGACCACGCCGAGATAGGATTCGGGATCGGGCTTGTAGTGCCTGAAAGTCTCGCCCGAGAAGCAGTGGTCCCAGGGAATGCCGCCGTTCTTGGCCATGTTGACCAGGAGCGCGACGTTGCCGTTGCTGAGGGTGGCGACGACATGCTTCTTCTTCATCATGCCGATGCCCTCGACCGAATCGGGCCACGGCCGGAGCTTGTGCCACAGGCGGGTGAACTCCCAGGAACCCTCCTCGCCGGGATGCTTCAGCCCGCGCTTGACCAGAAGCATCTCGAAGGCTTCCTTGTGCAGCTCGTCGATGTTGGTCCACGGCAGCTCGCCCTTGCGGACGCGGTGCATCTGCGGCTGGTAGAGCCCCCGCCAGTCGTCGGAAAAGCTCGTCCAGTCGGTGTCCATGCCGTATTTCTTGCCGAGCCTGGGCAGGTCCTCGATCAGGCTGCCGCGCCAATCGACCACCGTGCCGAACACATCGAAGATGCAGACTTTCAGGTCCGCAGGGACTTGAGCCATGGGTGTTTCCTCCGTCGCCGGCAGTGTGGCGTCCGGCAACGCGCTTGGGTAGGGTCGGCCCATGGCCTGGAAGCACGACACGGTGAGCGGCACCGACGGCAAGCCGCGATGCGGCTGGGCGAGCGCCGATCCGCTCTATGAGAAATACCATGACAGCGAGTGGGGACGTCCGCTGAAGGGCGACCAGGCGCTGTTCGAGCTCCTGACACTCGAAGGCTGCCAGGCCGGCCTCTCCTGGATCACGGTACTGCGCAAGCGCGAGCGCTATCGCAAGGTCTATGACGGCTTCGATCCGAAGAAGATCGCGCGCTACACGCCGGCCAAGCTGAAAAGGCTTTTGGCCGATCCCGGCATCATTCGGCACAAGGGCAAGATCGAGGCGAGCGTCAGCAACGCCAGGGCCTACCTGGCGCTGGTCGAGCGCGAAGGTTCGTTCTCGAAGTTCCTGTGGAGCTTTGTCGGCGGCAGGCCGAAGAAGAACCGGCCGAAGACCCTGAAGGACGTGCCCAACACGTCGCCCGAAAGCGACGCCATGTCCAAGGCGTTGCAAAAGGCCGGTTTCAAGTTCGTGGGCTCCACCATCTGCTACGCCTTCATGCAGGCCTCGGGCATGGTCGACGACCATGTCGTGGGCTGCCATCGCCACAAAGCTTAGAAATCCGGAGCAAACCTTGACCAAACGGGTCTTCATTGCGGCGCTCGGCACCGAGACGAACCAATTCGTGCCTTTCCCCACCGGACGACGCGCCTACGAGGAGTACGGCGTGTGGCGCGGCGACGCCACGAAGGACGAGCCCACCAACTTCACCGCGCCGATGCATGTCTGGCGCAACGAGGCGGAGAAGCGCGGCTGGTCGGTGATCGAGGGCCTGGCGACCTTCGCCGCACCCTCGGGCACCACGGTGCGTTCCGTCTACGAAGGTTTCCGCGACGAGATCCTGGCCGGCATCAAGGCGGCCCTGCCGGTCGATGCCGTGCTGATCAATGTACACGGCGCCATGGTGGCCGACGGCTACGACGACTGCGAGGGCGACCTCTTGGCCAAGGTACGCGCCATCGTCGGACCGAAAGTCGCCGTCGGCGCGGAATTCGACCTGCATTGCCATCTCAGCGCACTGATGCTCGACAGCGCCGACGTGCTGATCGGCTACAAGGAATACCCGCACACCGACACGATGGAGCGCGCCGCCGAGCTGTTCGCCGTCATCGCCGACACGGTCGAGGGCAAGGTGAAGCCCGTGATGGCGCGCCACGACTGCCGCATGATCGCGCAATACCGGACCTCGGTGCCGCCGATCAGCGAGTTCGTCACGCGCATGAAGTCGCTCGAGGGCAGGGACGGCATCCTGTCGGTGTCGCTCAGCCACGGCTTCTCGTTCGCCGATGTCGAGGATGTCGGCACGCGCACGCTCGTCGTTGCGGACGGCGACAAGGCCAAGGCGGAACAGCTCGCCAAGCAGCTCGGGCAGGAGCTATGGGACAACCGTGAGCGCTACGCCACCAAGTACCTGTCGGTGCCCGAAGCGATGGAACGCGCCGCCTCACACAACCAGGGACCGCTGGTGCTGGCCGACCGCGCCGACAATCCGGGCTCGGGCGCGCCGGGCGATTCCACCTTCGTGCTGCGCGCTCTGCTCGACGAGCAGATCGGTCCGGCGCTGTTCGGCGTGATGTGGGATCCCATGGCCTTCCGCATCGCCGAGGAGGCGGGCGAGGGTGCCAAGATCAGGATGCGGCTGGGCGGCAAATCAGGCGCGGTGAGCGGCGATCCCGTCGATCTCGACGTCACGGTGAAAAAGATCGCCCGCGGCGTGCGCCAGCCCTATGGACCGGTAATGGTGCCGTTGGGCGACATGGCGCTGCTGTCGTCGGAGCATGTCGACGTGGCGATCTGCACGCTGCGCACCCAGACCTTCCATGCCGACGCCTTCAAGGCGGTCGGCGCCGATCCGGCCGATTATCGCGTGGTGGTCGTGAAGTCGGCGCAGCATTTCTATAACGGCTTCGTGGGACTCGCGAAGGAGATCCTCTACGTCGCCTCGCCGGGTGCCGCCGATCCCGACGTCACGCGACTGCCCTACACCAAGCGCAAGACGCCGTTCTGGCCCAAGGTCGCGGACCCTTGGCAAGAATGATGAGCGACCTCGTATGATGCTCAGTGCAGCGGAGGAATCATATCCTCTTTTGGACGTAGGAGCGATGTTGTGAGCGCGTAGTCAAGCTGGCGCAGACCGTCTCTACTCAAACAACATACGGCAGCAGCTTCGCCTAGCGCGAGAACGGACACATTAGTATGACTAATCCTATTGAGATGCAAAACGCCACCCATTGGTAGGACGTCGGCATAAACTGGAATGTACAGGAGTTGATAAATTCGCCTGTGGGCTAGATTGGCAAAATAGGCATCAAAGTTGGTAGGCGGTAGAACGCCAGCCACTTCGCTTACAAATATCTCGAAGGGAATAATCGGACATATTAGGAATGAGTCGTTGTAGACCTTGCTATTCGTTGGCTCGACATCGCATTCATGGGTCAGAACAACACAAAGCCCTCTCACTGTTGCAAACAGGCCTTGGTCTTTGCGAAAAGTGGGATAGCGAAGATTACGATAAATAAGGCCCACGCCAGGGTCGGAGCTCGGTGGGTGGACGTAGTATCTCCCGGTGATTGAACTCATCACCGGCGAGATAATCTGGTAGGCGCGACTTAGATCAGAAGTCACATTCGCCGCAGCTAATCGATCGTCGGCATGCCGACCAGTTCAACCGAACGAAACAGCGCACGATCGATTGCTGCCTGTTCCAGTCGCGTCATAAAATACCTGGGTGGCGTGGAAAGCTGAATGACAAACGCCGGCATAGTGACCGAACTGAAGGCGCTTGAAGTTGTGGCTGTCACGACCGGTGCAAAGGGAGGCTGGAATCCCCAATATGTCTTCACGGGCGGCGTCGCGTCAGCGGATACGATTGGGGGCATCTTTCGCTCCTTATAGTTCAACCAACTCATTGAGTATGTGGGGAGGAATTAAGGCGAAAAATTCACCTTTTTCTCGTTTATGCGCTTCCGCGAACCATGCGGAAACTTCCGGCCCCAGGGGCAGCGTATAGCCAACTGGGGTGAATACATCGACGTCCACAAAGGCGGCAGTCCCATCCGGGATATTGCCTTGAACGTACTCTTGGCCAGCAACTCTCAGCGCGGATTTCATGGCATCGCTCAGTTGCTTCTCAATCTGAAAGTGGACTGGGCCAGCTGGCGCCTTGCCTGCTACCTCGAGCCTGTAGTTCAGGTCCTCCATCTTCTCGATATGATGATCAGTAGCATTCAGAGCGTTGATGTACCGAAGACCAAGGCGACTAACTTGGCAGCCGGGGATAGCCTTTTTCATCGCGCTGAGCAGCGTGCCGATCTGCTTGCGAAATTCAGCCCAGCCTGGATAAGGAGATAGAATGTGCAGTGATGCGACATTGCCGCCGATCTTGACTGCTGCGCGCTTGTCGGGGCTCCAAAATTCAACGAGGGGACTGAACTTGAATGCAGCGTTCTGAATTCGAACGGTTTGCGGAAGTTCCGCAACTGGCGTCGCCTTTCTCTCAAAGGCTTTCCATTTGCGAGTATCACTAAGACGACCAATGATAATTTCTTCGACTTCATTGGATTCGAAGCGCACCTCAACAAGCGCCTCTAGTATGGCGTCTTTCTTCAACTTCTTTGGAAGACGCGCCACCGCTATCCCATCTCCGCATGCAAGCTAGAGTATACAGGTTGTTGATTCGCAGGGAATCCTTCAGTAAGGCAATCGAACACGGATGTACCGCCGGATTCGATCATTTCACAAACACCCGGCAGACGATTCCATTCTTGCGCGACACGAAAGACATTGCTCGTCTAGAGTAGCGGCGTCAGCGCCTCGCGCGTGGTCTTGCCCTCGACCACGGGCACGACCTCGAACTCGACGACCTCCTGCCAGTCGGCGATCCATTGCTGGAACAGGGTGATGTCGTCGGTCTCCATGAGCTGGAAGCAGCGGCTGAGATCGGCCGTCACGTAGCTCGCCACGAACTTCAGGCCATCGGGCAGGCCGCGGCCGGCGTCGCGCAGCTTGCGATAGACCGCCTTTCCATTCTGATTCCTGAACGTTTCTATAACCATGAAGAGCATGTTCGACTCCCTTCGAATTGGATAGCTTAGGCTAGTTGAGTCGGAGGGGACGACATGAAGATCGCCGTTGTCGGCGCCGCCGGGCGCATGGGCCAGATGCTGGTGCGCCGCATCGCGGCCACCGAAGGAATGAGCCTCGCCGGGGCGAGCGAATCGCCCAACAGCAACGCCATCGGCCGCGACGCGGCCGAGGTCGCAGGCCTGGAAGCGTGCGGTGTGAAGATCACCGGCGACAGCGCCGCCGCGATCGCCGCCGCCAACACGGTGATCGACTTCACGGTGCCGGCCGCCACCGTGGCCCATGCCAAGATCGCCGCCGACAAGGGCGTTGCCATGGTGATCGGCACCACTGGTCTCGATCCCGCGCAAACGGCGCTGATCCACGAGGCGGCCAGGAAGGTGCCGATCATGTGGGCGGCCAACATGGCGCTGGGCGTCAACATCCTGTTGGCGCTGGTCGAGAAGACCGCCTCGATGCTCGATCCCACCTACGACATCGAAGTGCTGGAGATGCACCATCGCCACAAGATCGACGCGCCCTCGGGCACCGCGCTGGCGCTCGGCCACGCCGCCGCCGTCGGCCGCCAGGTCAGGCTGGAGGACGTCTGGCGCAAGGCGCGCGACGGCCATACCGGCGCGCGTCCATCGGGCGAGATCGGCTTCGCCACCCTGCGCGGCGGCGAGGAGGTCGGCGTGCATACGGTGATGTTCGCCGCCGCCGGCGAGCGGCTCGAGCTCAGCCATCGCGCCTTCAGCCGCGAGACCTATGCCGCGGGCGCGGTCCGCGCTGCCCAGTGGCTCACCGGCGAGAAGCCCGGGCTTTACGGGATGAAGGACGTGCTCGGCCTTTAGGAGCGCGACATCCACGGCGCGAGAGCGGGAACGGATACGGCCGACAAGCGGCTGGTTAAGACGGCGCAAGCGCGTCGGGACGTGCCTGCGTCACCATCGCAGCAAGGGCTTGATTTGCTCGGCGAAGGGTTTGGGCGGCGGACAAGGAGGGGCGGGAGGTGGCGGACATAGGCGGTCGGTCTCAATAGGGCCGGTCAGCGCCCTGTGAGTAGAATTCACAGGCGAGAACGAAACAGGACTCGACTCACCAGATTTTGTGCCTCCAAGATAGTGACGCCCAGCATGTTCCCGCATGCTGGGCGTCTATCAACCGCCATGAAACCTTTGGAGATACAAATGGCAGCTGAAAATCCGTCTCTCGTATGGTCCGGCCTCGGCGGGACCAAGCATCGCTTTTGGTTCGTCGATCTTTCCCTTACGCGCCTGATCAGTCAACCGGGCGTCTACATGTTCGTCCGCTGGGCGAATCAGGTGTGGGAGCCACTTTATATCGGCATTGCCGACGATCTGCCCGACCGACTTACGGGCCACGAGCGTTGGGCCGAAGCCGTCAAACTTGGCGCTACCCATTTGGTTGCCCAAGGACTGGCCGCACCCGCCGCCCGCCAAAAAGCCGAACAAGACTTGATTGGTTCTGGAACCCTCCGTTGAACACGCACCATCGAACAGACAAGCGTCGGGCTGGATAGGGCAAGTCCCGCTGGGCTCAGGGGAAGGCGGCTGCGGGATACGGCCGCCTGTCTCCTGCCGGCTTACGATCAGGCGTAGCATGTGATTACCTCTGGCCGATTCAACGGGCCGCCGGCCAAGGGTTGCCTATCGACTGGGTGTGTTTACTGCATGAGGCCGCGAATTTCCGCGCTTTCCGCCGGTCCCTGCGGTAGACTGCACTGGACTGCACCCGCCTCCCGGCTTTGCCGGGGGTGCATGCACTGCAGTCGCCTCGCTCGTGAATTTCTGCATTTTCTGCATATTTTTGGCAGGTCGGCCGATGTCCGCCAAGGCATTGAATTCACGCCGCTTTTGAATTTTCTGCATTTTTTGCATTTTCTGCAGGTCCTCGCTGTGGACTGCACCCCTTACAGAAGATCATCGCTCCCGCCCGGCTGGACGCAGCCGGACGGGATGACCGGCTCCAAGGCTGGAGCGGTCTGGCACACGGTCGGATAAACGATGCATAGAGCGGGAGCGCGGGTAAGCAACGCAACAGGATCCGATATTATAACTTAAGTGCGCTCATGTCAAGCACTCCGGTCAATATCGCCAATTTCGTTTTTGCGAGTTTTTTGGCACCGTAGAGGGGCCGCATCTCGCGGGTCATACCGGCGAGCACGCCATTCGTTGTGTCGCTGGCTTCGAGTGCCAGCAATGCTTTCGCCCCGACACTTCGTCGAACTAGCCCAACTTGCGCAGTTGGAGGGTGGGGTTCTGCTTTTTTGATTGCCCGGGTTGAAGAAGATCAAGGGGTTGACGGGTGACTGGGGCGCGAATCGGCGTGTAGTGCCGACCATCCCCATTTTCTTTTGCGAAGCGTTGGGTTGT
>WHTW01000148.1 GCA_009377525.1 Rhodospirillales bacterium | reverse complement strand
CCGGGGCCAGCGCCGCCTGGGAAGCCTCGAGAAGGCGCTTCAGCTGTTCGGCGTCGTTGGCGGTCGAAAGGACGCAAGAAACGCCCGGCCGGGAGAGCACCCAGGCGACGGCAAGGACGGATGGCTCCATCCCGAACTCGCGCGCGAGCGCGACATAGGCGTCTGCGCGCCGCAGGAGCGCCTCGCCACCGTAGGCGAGGCGATAGCGTTCGAACAAAGCGAGCCGCGCGCCCGGCGGGAACCGTCCGCTGGAGTACTTACCCGTGAGCGCGCCCATCGCCATCGGCGAGAAAGCGATGAAGCCGATCCCCTCGTGGCGGCAGGCGTCGAGGGCCGAGGTTTCGGCTGTGCGCTGCAGAAGATTGAGGAGGTTCTGCGTCGTGGCGGGCCGCGGCGTTCCCTTGAAGTCGGCCAAGGCGCAAAAGCGCGTCACGCCCCACGCGGTCTCGTTGCTGAGCCCGAAGGAGCGGATCTTCCCCGCTTCGACGAGCCGCCCCATGGCCTCGGCCTGCACCTCGAGCGGAACCCGGCGGTCGGGCCAATGCGTGAGGAAGACGTCGATGCAGTCGACGTGGAGCCGCCGCAGCGAGGCCTCGGCGGCGCGCTCGATGTGGTGCAGGTCGAGCGACGCAAGCCCGCCGCGCACATGCCGTCCCGAGGTTACGTCGCCATCCGATGGGCCGACGACCTTCGTCGCGAGCACGACGGAATCGCGCGGCTTGGTGCGAAGCCACGACCCGACGATCTCCTCCGAGCGGCCGTAGGTCTCGGGCGAGGGCGGAGACGGATACATCTCCGCGGTATCGACGAGCGAGACGCCGGCGTCATGCGCGGCGTCGAGGATGCGATGCGACGCCGCCTCGTCGAGCTGGCTCCCTATCGACATCGTCCCGATCCCGAGCCTGGAGACGATGATCCCGCTTTTCCCGAGCCGCGCCGTCCTCATCACTTGACTCTCCCCCTTCGACGGGCCACGCTCGATTGGTTGGACACTGGATACGATAGACGGTGAACAGAAGAACGGAAAGGGCGCGCTTGTCATTCGACGATTTGCCTCCGCTCCCGCCGCTGATCCACCCCGATGCCCCCGGCTACGCGGCGCGCGCCCTGCAGCGGTCCCGCGACGCCCAGGCTGAGCGGCCGACGGCACTTGACCTCCGTTATGGCGACGACTACTGGCAGAAACTCGACATCTACCTTGCCCGCGAAAGGGTGCGGGAGGCACTACCGATCCTTGCGTTCCTTCACGGCGGCGCGTGGTCGAACGGATGCAAGGAGTGGATGGGTTTTATGGCCCCTCCCGTCGTCGAGCTTCCAGCGCTGTTCGTCGCCGTCTCCTACCGGCGCGCCCCGGACGCCGCGATTGAGCAGCAGGCCGAGGATTGCGCCGCGGCGCTCGCCTGGATCTGGAGAAATGCCGCTTCTTACGGCGGCGATCCCAACCGCATATTTCTCGGCGGGCATTCTGCCGGTGGACATCTCGCCTCGCTGGCGACGCTGCGCGCCGATCTCCGTCGCGCGCAAGGCCTCCCCGAGGACGTCGTCAAAGGATGCTTTCCAGTGAGCGCGGCCTTCGACTTGCGTGAGAGCGCGAACAGCGCGCCGGCGCGGTGGAAAAGAATCGCGGCGGCAATCGGAAGGCACGGAGACGCTACCGCCTTGAGTCCGATCCTCCACGTCGCCGGAAACACGACCCCGTTCGTCCTCGCATGGGGAGAGGCGGATTTCCCGGAGATCGCGCGGCAAGGGCGCGCCATGGCAGCGGCGCTGCGCGCGCAGCCCGGCGAAGTCGATGCTGTCGAGCTCACCGGACTCTCGCATTTCGACGCCAGCGCACGCGCTGGGGACGCCCAGTTCGAGTGGACGAGGCGCGTGCGAGCGCGTCTCGCCGGTGCAGCGATCACGCGCGTCGCCTGAGACGTCAGAAAGGGAGAGGTTCGACATGGCGAAACATATGAGGTGCGGAACCCTCTTCACGGGCTGCGAGGACGAGCCGATCCGGGACGCGACGATCGTCATTGAGGGCGACAGGATCGCCGCGGTCGAGACGCGCGCCAAGGCGCCGGAGCCGAAGCCGGGCGACGAGGTCGTCGATCTTTCCAACCGCTTCGTCATGCCGGGACTCTCGGACATCCACGTCCACCTTTCCTACGGAAACGCCAAGACGGAAGAGGACATCGACCTCTTCGCCTCGGTCGAGTACCGAGCGCTGCGCGGCTTGGCGGCGGCGCAAAAGGTTCTCCGCGCCGGATTCACCAGCATGGCCGACCCGGCGACCACAGGGCGAGTCTCCCTCGCCATCCGTGACGCGATCGAGGCCGGCCTCTTCGTTGGGCCGCGCATGACCGTCTCGGGCCGTCAGATCACGTCGAGGCAGGGGCTTTCCGATTGGTATCCGCGATGGATCGGCGTGCCGGAGACCTCCGTAGGCGTCCTCGTCCGGAGCCGTGACGAGATGCTCGAAGAGGTCCGGGGCCAGGTGAAGGACGGGGTCGACTTCATCAAGATCGCGATCGACGGCGACACGATGAACCCTTCGACCGGTCTCGCCGCCGGCTTCACCCAGGAAGAGGTTGGCCTCATGGTCGCCGAGGCGCACCGCCTCGGCAAGAAGGTGGTCGTGCACGCGCGCGGCCAGGAGGCGACGCTCTACTCGGCGCGCGCCGGCGCCGACGTGATCCTCCATGCCTCGTGGATGGACGACGGGACGGTTGAGGAAGTGAAGCGCAGCGGCGCGATGATCTGCCCGACGCTGACGATGCCGGCCAACAACGTCGAATTCAGCCGCCCGGGCGATCCTGCCTATTACGGCTTCGCGCACGGCCACCGCGCCGAGCTCGCCGCGGCACGCGAATCGCTGACGAAGGCGCGCCGAGCCGGGGTGACCTTCCTCGTCGGCACCGATAGCGGCTTCGCGATCACGCCCTACGGCGAATTCCACGCCAAGGAGCTCGAACTCTTCGTGACCATGCTCGGCTTCACGCCGGCCGAGGCGCTGCGTTGCGCGACGGAGAACAACGCCCATTTCCTCAAGAAAGGGGCCGAAGCCGGCGTCCTCGCCCCCGGGCGCCTCGCTGACATCCTCATCGTGGACGGCGATCCACTCGCCGACATCCGCATCCTCCAGGACCGCACCCGGATCAAGGACGTTCTTCTCGGGGGCGCCTCGGCGAGGCCGCAGATCAACGACGCCGCGCGGCAGCTGCGGGGGGAGACCTCCTACACGATGTGGAACGACGTCTATACGCAGGCGCGGCTCGCCGAGCTCGCCGCGGGCGAGAAGCGGCTGGCGGCCGAATAGAATGCCCGGCCTTCCAAAAGGACACGTCGGGAAAGAGTTCGCCTTCGAGGGCGCCACGGCGCGCTATATCGATGGCGGCTCCGGCGGCGCAACGATCTGCCGTGCCCAGCCGAGGCGACGACGCTCCGCCTCGGGGCCTCGACCCGCAGGCAGGCAGACGTTCTCCTTCTCGCCCATTGCGCGCACGGCCCGGCGCTCGAGCACCCGAGGAAGGTCCTCGCAGCAATCGACAGCCTCTTCGACTCAAGATGACAGGGAGGAAAGTCCGATGACAATAACCACAAGAAATCTGCTCGCGATGACGCTCGCCGGGGCCTCGCTCGTCGCCCTAAGGCAACCGGCGGCGGCCGCGGAGAAGATGAAGCTGAAGCTCATCCTGCCTACAGCGGTGACGACGTTCATGCTCCCCTACCTCGTACCGAAGGACCAGGGCTGGTACGAGAAGAATGGGCTTGAGGTCGAGGAGCTCTTCGTTTCCGGCGACTCGACCGCCTTGCGCACCATGCTCTCCGGCGGCGGTGATCTCACGATCGTCGGGCCGCCGACGGTCTTCAAGGCGGTGATCGAGGGCGCCAAGGTCAAATCGATCGGCTCTTGGCAGCCGGTCGTCGACTACCGCATCGTCGCGGCGAAGCCGATCGCCACTGTCAAAGAGCTTGCGGGCAAGGTATTCGCCTCGGCCGGGCCGTCAGACCTCACGACCGAGCTACCCAAGATGGTGATGAAGAAGCACGGACTCGACTACAGGAGCCTTCGATTCATCCAGGTCGGTGGCCATCCGGCGCGGCTACAAGCGGTCGCCGCCGGCAAGGTTCAGGCCACCATGGTCAATACGCTCACCAGCGTCAAAGGGCAAAATGAGCGCGTCATCAACGTCATCACCAAGCTCGTCGACGACTTCCCGAAGCTCGGCTACGTGATGCTCGTCGCCAAGGACGAGGACCTTGCCAATCCCGCGAAGCGCAAGGCGATGAAGACCTTCCTCGAAGGGAGCATCATGGGCGCCCGCTTCACGATGGAGCATCCGGACGCTGCAGCCGAGATTCTGGCGAAGCGCGCGCCTGACATGGGCATCGACCTCATCAAACCCGTGGTGCGCGAGCTCAACGCGATGAAGGTTTGGGGCATCGACGGCGGCAACGACCCGGAAGTCCTCCGCTTCACCTCGACGGTCTCGACCGAGCTTGGGATGATCAAGCGGGAGGTAAAGCTCGAAGAGGTCATGGACAACTCGATCTCCGACGAGGTGATCGCGAAAATGGGCAAGAAATAGGGGAGATCGGCATCATGTTGACGGTCGAAAAGACGCTCGAGGGGGTCGCCCAGGCGCACAAGGACAAGCCGTTCTTCGAGCATCCGCTGTGGGGCGGGCTTCTCGAGGGGACTTTCAGCAAGGCCCAGATGAAGGAGTTCGCCAAGCAGTTCGGCATCATCCCGCTCTGGAACCACAACTACCACGGCAGGCTCTACGTAATCTGTCCGAACCACCGCTGGCGCGAGAAGATCGCGGAAGTCGTTTACGAGGAAGGGACCGGCCGGCTCTTCGCCGACGGCGTCCCGCACAATCAGCTCTACCTCAATTTCGGCGCCGACCTCGGCATCGCCGAGGATGAGATGTGGAACACCGATTACTGCCCGGAGGCGGTCGCCTTCCGCGCCTACTTCACGCACATGTGCGGAAAGTCCTTCCTCGAAGGCGTCGCCTCTCACATGCTCGCCGGCGAAGCTCAGGGCCCGGGGGTGTTCGCGCGCATGAGCGAGACGTTCAAGCGGCGCTTCGACATGACCGACAAGGGCGTCGCCTTCTGGGTCGTGCACGACGTGGCGGACGGCGACCATTCCTCGATCGGCGAGGAGCTCCTCGCTGATTTTGCCCCGACCGAGACCGACCGCCAGATTGTCCTTGAGACCGTCAAGGAGACGATCGACATGACTTTCCTGCTCTACGACGGGATACACAAACGAATGCGGGCTCTGGCCTGAGAGGGTGACCATGGCAGGCGCAACTGTCCTGGACATCGCAGGGGGGCGGCCCGGCGCGGACCCGACATCCGCTCCGCCGATGGTTGCCGTCCGGAACGTCACCAAGCGCTTCAGGACGCGCGCGCGTTCCGGGGAACCCGACGTGATGGTCGCCCTCGACCGCGTCAGCATGGACATCGACGAGGGCGAGCTCGTCTCCCTTCTCGGCGCCAGCGGATGCGGCAAGACCACGCTCCTGCGCATTCTCGCGGGGTTGGTGAAGCACGACGAAGGCTCGGTCGTCGTCCAGGGCACGACCGTGCGCGAGCCGCGGCGCGACCTCTGTATGGTATTCCAGAACTTCGGCCTTCTGCCCTGGCGCACCGTCATCGCGAACGTCGCCTTCCCGCTCGAGCTCGACCGGATGGGCCGGGCAGAGCGGGAGGAGGTCGCCGCGCGGTACATCGAGACCGTCGGCCTCAAGGGTTTCGAGCGGCACTACCCGCACGAGCTCTCGGGCGGGATGCAACAACGGGTGGGCATCGCCCGCGCGCTGACGCGCAAGCCGCTGGTCCTCCTCATGGACGAACCGTTCGCGGCGCTCGACGCACAGACCCGCGAATCGCTGCAAGAGGACTTCCTGCGCATCTGGAAGGACCTCCGGACGACGGTCATCTTCGTCACCCACAGCATCGACGAGGCGCTCGTCATGTCGGACCGGGTGATGATCTTCACGCCGCGACCAGGGCGCCTTCGGCGCACGATCGAGTCGCCGTTCGGCCCCGACCGCGTCGATCGGGACGTCCGCGCGCTCCCCGACTTCGCGCGCTGCCGGCAGGAGATTCGACAAATGCTTCGTGAGGAGCCTCAATGAGCAAAGTCCAACAGGGCCTTCCGACTCTCGAAGCGGGGCGCGGAGCGGGGGCCGTCGCATGGCTCAAGGCTCACCCGAACATCGTGCGCGCCGCCTCGGTCATCGTCTTCTTCGGCTACTGGGAATGGGCGGCGCGGGACATGAGCCCGCTCTTCATGACGTACCCGTCCGCGATCTTCCGGGCAGCCTGGGCCATCACGGCGAACGGCGAGCTGCCGCAGGCCTTCCTCGCCAGCCTGTGGCCTTTCGCGATCGGCCTCTTCATCTCGATCGTGGGCGGAATCGCGCTCGGAGTGCTCATCGCCCAGTTCTGGTTCCTGGAATATGTACTCGATCCTTTCCTCAACGCGCTGTATGCCATTCCCCGCGTGGCGCTCGTGCCGCTCATCATCCTCTGGGCGGGGCTCGAGACCACCGGAAAGGTCACCATCCTCGTGTCTATCGCGATCTTCCCCGTCATCATCAACACCTATGCTGGGATCAAGGACGTCCGCGGCGGCCTCCTCGAGATTGGCAAGGCCTACGGTGCCACCGAAAGCCAGATCTTCTTCAAGATCATCCTGCCAGCCTCGGTGCCCTACATCATGGCCGGCGTCCGCCTCGCCGTCGGCCTGGCGATCATCGGCATGGTGGTCGCGGAATTCTTCACTGCGATCACCGGCCTCGGCGGCCTCATCGTCAATTATTCGAACAGCTTCGCGACCGCGAAACTCTTCGTGCCGATCATCGTCATCGGGCTTCTCGGCGTCGCGCTGACGGAGTTCGTCATGTGGATCGAGCGCCGCCTTTCGCGCTGGCGCGCACTCGAGCGGGAGCGGTTCTGATGGAAGAGGAAAATGTCGTGCGCGCAGCCGAGATGCTTCAGCGCAAGAACCTCTCCGCGCAGGTCTACGACATCCTCGAGAAGCGGATCCTCACGGGCGACATTCCGCCTGGCGCCAGCCTCGCCGAGGAATCTGCTGCGGAGGAGTTCGGCATCAGCCGCTCGCCGGTGCGGGAGGCGATCAGCGCGCTGGAGCAGATCGGGCTGGCCGAGCGCGGCCGCGGCCGCGACCGCAGGGTCGTGATCCCCTCGGCCAAATTCATTGCCGACACCTATGACGCCTGGACCATTCTCGAGGCGGGACGCTGCTATCTCTCCAGCCTCGCGGCGACGGCCGAGGACCACGACGAGATCCGGCGCGCCCTTTCCGGGATGGAGAAGGCGAAGCGCGCGCACGACCTTGCGATCTATTCGGAACTCTCGCGGCGGTTCCACCACCTCCTCAAGTGCCGCTGCGACAACGTGCAGATCCTCTCCGTATTCAACAATTTCGAGAAGTACCGGCAGTGGCTCGTCGCGCTCTATCACGACGACACCGACACCTCCGAAAGCACCATGAAGGAGCACCGGGAAATCGCCAAGCGCTACATTGAGAAGGATCTCGCGGGCTTGACGGCCTCGATCCAGCGCCACATCGCCGGCCAGAAGGATCGCGTGCTCGCCTCGATGACCAACCGCAAGGGCGCCGCGATCGAACGGGCGGCGCGATGAACGACGTCTCGCCCGCTGCAGCGAATCGCGATCCGGCTATCCGCGTAATCGCCGAACGCCGCTCGGTCTACGCCTTCTCGCAAGCTCCCGTCGACGAGTCGGATATCCGGCTCGCCCTCGACATGGCGGTGCGCGCGCCCAACCACCGCCTGACGAGACCTTGGCGTTTCGCCGTCTTCCTGGGCGCGGCGCGCCATCGCCTGGCGGACGCCTTCGCCGCGGCGGCCGCGGCACGCCAGCTGGACCCCGAGCGCACTCGAAGCAAGCAACTGATCGCGCCGGCGGTGGTCTGCGCCGGCGTCTCGCCTCGGCTCGACCGCCCTAAGGTAGTCGAGGAGGAAGAGGCGCACGCCGTGGCCGCGGCGATCCAGAACATGATGCTCGCGCTCCACGCGCGGGGGCTCGGCAGCCTCTGGACCACCGGCGCGCTCTGCGACGCGCCGGAGGTGAAGGAGGTCCTCGGCTGGAAGGGAGTGAGGGAACGCGTTCTGGGCGTCATCCATGTCGGACGCGCGGCGCCGACGGATCGCCTCCCGTCCCGCCAGCTCGGACACACGGAGTTCACCGCCTGGTACCGCTAGGAAAAAGTACAAAGGGGAGCAACGATGTCGGAACGGGAGGAATTCAGGGTCCCAGGGCTCAGCGAGCCCATCAGCCACTACACCGACGCGGTTCGCTTCGGAAACGTCGCCTTCATCTCCGGGATGGCGCCCTTCGACGAGAAGGGGGTACTCGTCGGCGAGGACGATGTCGCGGCGCAGGCGCGCCAAGTCTTCGTCAATCTCGAGAAGGCGCTGAGGGCGCTCGGTGCCCGCTTCTCCGACGTTCTCAAGGTTACCGTCTACCTGACGGACATCGAGGATCGCGTCCGCATCAACCCGGTCCGCAAGGAGTATTTCGGCGACGCCCGCCCGGCGAGCACCCTCATCGGGGTCAAGGAGCTCGCCGTGCCCGGCATGAAAGTCGAGGTCGAAGCGGTCGTCGGGCTTCCCCGCGCATGATCCAGTATCCGCTCGCCGTCGGCGGCATCCTCACGCGCGTCATTGAGAGCGGCGCCGGCGGCCCGCTTGTGTTTGTCCATGGGCTCGGCGCCCGCGCCGACCGCTGGCGCGGAACCGTCGAAACCTTCGGCCGGGAAGGCTTCCGAGCCATCGCCTTCGACCTTCCGGGCCACGGCTTCGCGACGAAAGGGGGAGAGCTCCCCTACTCCGTCCCGTTCTACGCCGAATGCCTTCGATCCGTCCTCGACGCGCTTGGCATAGGCGCCGTCTTCGTCGTCGGAACCTCGCTTGGCGGACATGTCGCAGCCGCCTTCGCATGCGGCGCGCCCGAGCGCGTCCGCGGGCTCATGCTGGTCGGCGCAGTCGGCCTCGTCCCGCTCGGGCGCGAGGCCGCCGAGGCGGTGCGCCGCAACGTCCGTCTGACCGGGCGCGCGGATATCGATGCGAAGCTGCGCTTTGTCCTCGCCGATCCCGCGCACGTGACGCCGGACCTCGTCGAAGAGGAATGGCGCGTCAACAACTCCCCGGGCGCGGCTGAGGCTTTTGAGCGGCTCGGGGACTACCTCGTCGCCGAGATCGACGCGCACAACGTCCTCGAGCGGCTCTCGGCCTTGCGCGGCTGCTTTCCGATCCGCCTCGTTTGGGGCAGCGAGGACCGGCCCGTGCCGGCTTCGATCGGCGAGGAAGCCGCCAAGCGGCTTGAACTTCCGCCGCCTGCGATCATCGCGGCCGCGGGCCACGCGCCCTACCTCGAGCGGCCTTCGGAATTCGCCGCCGAGCTCAGAAGCTTCCTCGCCGCGGCGCGCGCCGGCAGAGGGGCTTGACAGATACCGCGCTCCCGCCGCGCCGCGGTCTTTGGACGCCGCCACGCCGCGATCCACCGAACGGGCGAAGCCAAATGTCAGTGAAGCCGCTTTACCACGTGCCAATGAAACCGGAGCACCGCAGCCCCTTCAGCGCCGGTTATTATGTCGTCGAGAATGCACGGTTGATCCGTGCCGGGCTGCGGCCCCGTCCCGACCTACCACGTCCATCCGCATGACCCCGCGGAGGAGGCGAAATGGTTCGACGGCGGGGTCGAGGAGCAGATGCGGATAACCTTCGAAAACATCCGCATCTCCCTCGAGGCGGCAGGCGCTGGGATGTAGGCAATCCTGCGTCTCCGACCGCTAAAAGTCACTCCCACTCGATTCTCTCAAAGCACCGTAACGCGCTGATTTATAAGCGCAAATGTTTTCCGACGATGCTCGAAATCCGAACAACGAGCCGTCAAAATTTTTCGCTTTTGATTTCAAAGGAAATTTTGCGCGATTCAAATTTTGCGCGGCTTCGACAACTATCGCCATCTATCGGTCGATTTTTCGCGTTGTCGACCGCGCGGCGCATTCTCCCGCCAGAACGAAAAAGACCGTCAGCGCCTATAGCACGGAGCGTTCACGCTCGCCATGTTTGCGTTCTCCCGGCGATCGATCCAATAGGGAATTTGGCTGCGGCGGTGTGGAAGGACACACGGCCAACAAAGGTCCGAGATGGTGACGAGAAGGCAGCGGCGTAATGGCTCGGTGCACTAAGCCCATCCATGAGCCGGTTTCGAGTCCGGCCCGCAGCGCCATCTCGCTTAGCATTTCATCGAGCTATAAGGTCCGAACCGACGTTGGACTATCTTGCTGAGTCTCAATCGACAGTTGGTGAGAACGGCGGAGCGTTCAGTCTTCCCTGACCCAGTACGATGACGGTGCAATGGTTCTGCGCGCGCGTAACGGCGTTGTAGAGCAACCTGCGCAAATGCTCCGCGCTGCCTGTAGCGGTGTGCGGCCAAAGCACAATGACGTTCGGAAACTCGCGGTTCTTGGCACGCTGGATCGTCATGACGAGATGGCCGCGTTGCTGCCGGAAACCCAGACGCGCACGGTTGCGCACGGACTCCCGCACGAACGCGGTGACTTGCGCAGCGGTGAAAGCCGCTTGCCCATGCGCGCGCCGCAAGCGGTCCATTCGGCTGAGGGCCTGCGCGATTGGGGCGTGTCCGGCCAGCGGCGTCAGAAGCGCGCGCAGGTCAGCGCAAGACGCCATTTCCGGCAACGCGATATCAGCCAGCAAGGCATCGGCGTCTTCGTTGTCGTGGCGGTCCCACGTATGCGGATACGGCCCGAAGGTCGCGCCGTTCTTGCGCGTATGCTGCTTGGTTTGAAGGGTAGTGAGCGCAGCGCGGATAATCGCGTTGCCTGCATCGGGCGTGAGAATGACGACCGGGCCGTGGCGCTGCGCAATGTCGTTGGCAATCGACCATGTCAGAAGCGCGTGATTGGCATTCGTCGCGGGCGCGTCCAGAAGCCGGAAGCCCGCGCCGTTCCATGTCGTCCGGTTGTTGAAGGTGTTCGCTGTCAGAACCGACTTCACATCCTGTCCTTGGCGCACGGCGAGCGCGGCGGCGAGAAGACCCTGTTGAGTCGTGCGCCGAACCAGCGTGAGGCGGTGCGTCTGGCCCGCGCCTTCAAGCCAGCCCATGAGGGGAGCGGTGTCGCGTCCGTTGTGAAGGCACTGGAAGGCGTCTGCCGCCGCCACGATCCGGCAAGACGGCGAAAGCCCCTGAAGAACGTGCATCCGGTGTCCGTCGAGGTCTTGCGCCTCATCCACCAATATCAGCGGAAAACTACGCGCCACCCATTTTTGAACGGCTTCGTTTTCCAGAAGGCCAGCCGCCAGAGCGCACGGCCCGTCAAATTCGCTCAGAGCATCGGCTTGTTGCTGCATCGCAGGCGTAATCAGGCTCCTGCGCCGCGCAGCCAAAGTCCGGGCGAACACATCGAAGGTCTGGCAATCGAAGCGCCGGCGGAACGCCGCGTTCTCGCCAAGGCGCGCATCCAGACGGCGGCGTGCGCCGTTCATGAAGGTGAGCGCCAAGAGCTTGTGCCCGTCGCCCAGCGCCCCGTCGTGAACGATCTCTCCCGCACGACCCACAAGGTTGTGGGTCTTGCCCGTACCCGCTGCGCCTTCGAAGAAATCAAACGTCATGGCGGCACAAACCGGAAAACGTGCATGGCGGCGGTTGAGTCCGCCGGGATGCGCGTGAAAAGCGGCGTGTTGGCGTTCGCGGGATCGCGCAGCACGGCGCACAAGGCATTGAGCAACTGCGCGGCGCGTGTCCGGCAAGGCGCACTGGCCATAAGCGTGATGGCGGCGCTCTCATGGGTCGGCGCGTAGGATTTCTGCGTGAGCAAATGAGCGGTGAACGTTGGAGGGTCGGCAAAAGCCATCCCCAGCGCGGTTCCAAGCGCGGCCAACATCGCGGCTTGGTCCGCGCCCGCAATCCATGAAACCACATGCTCCATCGCCCAGCCCCGCGGCCAGAAGACGACAGCGCGCGGCGGCGGATTGCTGGCTTTCACTGCATCGAAGTAGCCGCGCCCCTCATTGTCCCCGTCCACGAGGATGCAGGGCCGCGCGTGAACGGCGCTGACCAGCGCGAACGTATCGGCAATCTTGGCGTCGATGGTCGGCACGACGCCAACGAAGGTGGAGAGAAGCGGCGCGCCGTCTCCGGCGTCCTGCCAGCCTTGATGCAATTCAAGAGCGGTTTGCAGCGCCTCAAGCCATGCCACGTCCGAAACCCCTTCGGGGATCAGCACGCATTCGTGCATGAGCGCGCCTACAAGTTTCTGCCGCCATGCAAAGAGCAAATGTTGCTGGTGGTTGGTCGGTTGCGCGGGCACCGGGTCCATCAGCGGCTTGGCGTTCAGGACGCCTTCGCGCGTTTCGATAAAGAGCGTATCCGGCGCGGGAAACATCGCGGCGACGATGGGCGAATGCGTGGTCACGATGGTCTGGTTGCACAGCGCATTGAGGCGGTTGACCAGCCGTTTCTGCTGCGAAGGCTGGATGTGTAGTTCGGGTTCCTCGACGGCCAACACAAAGGACTGGTCCGTTTCCGCGCGCGCCTTGCCGAATTGCATGAGCAGCAGAAGGCTTTGAAGGGAGACAAGGCCCGTGCCCTGTCGCTGTGAGGGAAGGGTTGGCCCCGTGCCTTGCACAAAGTGCGGCACGACGCTTTCCAGAACGGAATCGCTATCGGTCGAGGTCAGGCGCAACTGGAGTCTGGGCGCGCTAGCCATGAGCGTGCGCAACTCGTCATTGGCAGCATTGACGATCTCGGACAGCCCCGGCTGGTCTTCGAGCCGTGCTCCTTCGGGTGGAGTCCAGAGGCGCGCTCGCTCGGCGCGCACGGCCTGCGCGGGCATGTCTCCGCGCGTGGCCACCACGCGGCGAAACAGTTCCGAGGAAAAGGAAATCCAGCGGTCCCATGTGCGCGAGGCCGGGACCAGAAAGAAGCCAAGCTCCTGTAGCGCCTTGGTGTGAATGGTGCGCAGATGCGCGTCTTCGGCGAACGGATCGCCCAGCGTGGCCTCGTCGTCCATGAAAAAGCGGATCGTTTCGGCTTCTAATTCGTCCAGATCGAACCGCGCGGCAAAGCCGATCTGCACGGCCAGGTCGGTGTGCTGCGCATTTGGCGCGGCGCTCAGGGTCTTGGCGTTCGGGTCGAACCACTTCTCAACACCGCGCTCGGGACTGAACCATGAGGGATGATGTTGCGGGTCGTTGGGCGCAAAGCCCGTCACGGTGGCGATGCACAGGATGCGGGCGGTTTCGTTGGGCGCGCTCCCGTGAAAATCGTGCTCGGTCAGCCGGCGCACCAGTCGGTCGCGCCCGAAGAGCAGCGCCAGTGCTTCGATGATTGTGGTCTTGCCGCTATTGTTCGGGCCGACCAAAACGGCGTGGCGGCCCAGCGCAACATCCGCCGAGCGCACTCCGCGGAAGCCAGAGATCTTCAAGCGGACAATGTGCATTTTACCATCTCGAGATAGCGGCAGAACGCGTTCGCCAACTGAATCTGCCGCGGCGTCCGGCACTCCGCTTCGAAGATCTGCGGTGAGCCGACGAGGATCGACACGCATTTGGCGCGGGAAGTCGCAACATTGAGCCGGTTGAGGCTGTAGAGGAACTCCATCCCGCGCGGCGCATCCGCATGACTTGAAGTCGCCATCGAATAAATTGCGATCGGCGCCTCCTGCCCCTGGAACTTGTCCACCGTGCCCACGCGCGCACCCGGCAGGCATTGCTGAATCTCGAAGACCTGCGCGTTGTAAGGCGTGATGATGACGATATCGTTGAGCGTAATTGGCTCCTCTGTCCCTTCGCGATCGACCCAGGTGGCATTGTCGGCGAGGATTGCCCGCACAAGACGGCCGACCGCTTGTGCCTCTTCGGGCGAGCAGTTCTGATTTCCATTGTGCGCGACGGGGAGAAGGTAGAGACCAGATCCGCTGACTGGTCCCAATCCTTTGATGACCTGCTTCTCAAGCCCGGTCTTCGAGCGGAGCTTGCCGTCATAGAAAAGCTCTGAGGTGTAGGCGCAGATCGCAGGATGGAGCCGCCAGGTCTCTTCGAGGAACAGTCCCTTGTCCGTGGGGATCGTCCGATCGCCGCCGAGAATATGATCGAGCGCCGACACATCCGTGCCTTCCGGATGGCTGCCCTGCATCGGCTGATCGAGTTGCTGCGGATCGCCGATCAGAACCACCGTCTTCGCCGCCTGCGACACCGCGAGCACGTTGGCGAGCGATATCTGCGCGGCCTCGTCCACGAAGAGCACGTCGACCGTCTCGAACGCGTCCGGCCGCGACCACAGCCAAGCCGTGCCGCCGCCGACCGAGGCGGCTCCGCCGCTCAATGCCGCGAACAGGTCCTCATTTCTCTTGGCGAAGGACAGGCGGCGCTGCGGGTCTTCGACCTCATCGGCCTTTTGGCAGCATTGCAGGTCGATCCCCAATTCGTCGGCCGCCTTGATCGTCGCATCGATCAGGTTGCGAATGACCTTATGGCTGTTGGCCGTAATGCCGACTTTCTTGCCGCGGCGCACCAGTTCGCAAATCATCTGTGCGCCCGTAAAGGTCTTGCCCGCGCCGGGCGGTCCTTGGATCGGGAGAACGCCACCCACCAAATAGCCGCAGAGCCGAACGGCGGCTTCAACCGTCGTCTCTCCCGCGCGGTGCAGCGGCTCATCGCCGACTCGCGGGCTCTCTCTGAGCAAGAGATCGCGCGCCGCCTGATAGGGTCCGTCCCCGCGCACACCGTGGTCGGCGACATAGTCGCCGATCCGCACCAGCGCCTCGGCCATGACTTGGCCGCCGACATACCTGTGGGCGAACGCGGCGTGCGGATGGAGGCCGGCGGTATCCTGGCGCTTCTTGATATCGACGGTGTTGTCCGCAAACGAGATCGCCTCGACCTTGCCGAGTTTGGCGCCGCCGAGATTGCAGAGTTCCTCGCCGCCGCGAATTTCAGTCTCCTGCAGCGGAAAACGGTAACGATGGATCGGCGCCTTCGCGGTGCCGCCGGCCGCGCCCGCAAAGACGAGACCGGACAGTCCGGCGCGCTCCTCGAGCAAATCCTCGGCCGAGAAAGCGGCCAGCCGGAAATACTCCCACCACACCGCCTTTTCTTCCCGTCGGTGCCAATCAACAATGTTTGCCAAGATCCAACGGGCCTGCTGCTCCTCGTCCCGTTCCGTGGGATCTGCCGGAACATCAGCCGTCAGTCTTTCGATCAGCGCGTTGATCTTGATCAGCCAGTCGGTGATCTTCTCGTTCGGCGCGCCGTCGCCAGGTTGCGGGCGGGGCACGTCTGTCCCGTCTGCGACCAGGTTCGCCCGGTGCGCTTCGAGCCAGTCGCGCAAGACCACGGTGGAACGGCAATCATCCTCATTGTAGGCGCGCACCACGGCCTTAGTCTCTTCGGCAATCGACGGCGCATCGCTGAGCTCGAGATTGGCCTGGAGATTGGCGAGCGCGACATTCGCATCGGTCAGAGGCGTTTGGCGTTCGAAGCCATAGAAGGGCTCCAACCGCTTGATCGAATAGCTTTCGACGCTCGCGCGCAGACTGTGGCGCACGACTTGATAGAGATCGACAAAAAGGCCGGCGCGGAGCATCCGGTCGATCTCCTCCTCGCGTGTCGCATAGCGGCCCATCAGGCGCTTCAAGGCCGCCGGCTCGTAAGGGGCGTAGTGGTAGATATGTAAGCTCGGGAACTGGGCCCATCGCGCCATCACAAAATCGACGAACTTCTCGAAGGCGCGCTTCTCGTCGGCGCGGGTGAAAGCCCAGTCGCCCTCGTAGACGAGCGCGCCGTGTGCATCCTTGAACAGACAGCCGACCAGATATTCGAGGCCATGCTCGCCGACAAACGGATCGCCTTCGAAGTCTAGAAACACATCGCCGTCGGAGGGATCGGGTAGCCGCGTGAGCCCGAAGCCGGTCTCCACCGGCAGCAGCTCGAATTTCCCAGCACCTGCCGTGCGGGCCTCGACCACGATCCGCGCCTGCTCGCGGATGCGGATATAGGAATCGGCCGAACCGCGATCGGGCTTCCACTCGAGCGGCAAGGGCATGCCGGCCAAACCTTGCACCGTCGCGATGTCGCGCGCCTTCAGCTCATTGATCTGAATCTTCGAGATGCCGGCAACGAGGCAGAGATGGTCGTCATCGCGGCGACGCTTGTCGCAAGCCTCTCGCCAACGGCAGATATCGCAATGCTCGATTGGATCGGGGTAGGTTTCATCTGTCGCCGGCGCGGCCATGGCCGTCAGCAAGGCGCGCTTCACCTTCCGGAAATACGCCGCATAGTCGGCGAAGCGATATTGCTGCGGCTGAAATTCCGACCACGGCGCGACGACATACATGTATTCGGGCGGAAGGCCCTGCATGGCGGCAAGCAGGTCGGCATAGAGACAGAGCTGCAGGACCGTCCCGGCTTTCGTTTCGCGTGCGAGCTTGGTGTCGACCGGCTCATAGGACCAGCCGCCCAGCACGCTCGATACTTCGACGCGGCGCAGGATGTCGGCGCGTCCGTTCCAGCCTTGATACGCGAGCGCGGCCTGAGCGATGACGGGAACGCCGCGCTGCATGGTGGCGCGCGTCTCAGCGACGGCCCCGTGTGTGACTTCGACACCGTCGATCCGCACGACGTCCAGCCCCGCGGCGGTGAGGTGCTCTATGTAACTCTGCTCATGGGCCGTCCCTCGTTCCGCCAGGATCTGCAGAAGGGGGTCCCAGACCTTCGGCTTCGATAAAGCCCCGTTGGCCACCGCGCGGTCCAGGCCCACGAGGTGATGACAGTTCAGGTAGCCGACCAGGTCGGTCGCGCTGAGCTCGAAGGAATCTCCGACCTTTTTCATGCGGTTTGAAAGCTTAGGTCGCGCACGGGAATGTACGCGCGGTTAGTTTCAGCAGCACGGCGCGCCTTTTCCTCGAGCACTGCAATGAGCGAAACGCGCCGTGATAGCACCTCATACAGATCCAGCCCGTCGACGCAGATGAGGTTCGTCTGACGGCCACGGCTGAATGCCTCCAGGCCCTCCTGGGTGAATCCTGAGTTGCTGACGAATAGGCCGCGCGCCCACGCCGCCTTGCCCGCAACTTTGCCCGAAAACGCCATCAGGTCGGCAAACCCAATCTGTGGCCCATGCCACTTGGCTTCGACCAGATAGGTTTCCGTATGCAGCCGAAAGCTCCCATCAATCTGCTCTCCCACGATACGGAAGGAACCACGGGGCGCCAGACCGAATGCGGCAAACACATCCGAGAGAAAATTCTCAAACCTCAGGCCCCGTTCTTGTGGGCTTAGGTGCGATATCTCGATCAAGCGAGCAATCAGCGTCTGAGCGGCCGCCTCTGGCAACATTGGCTCGGTCGTAGCGCGCGCAGGCTTCGGCGGCTCGCCGAAGGTCTTCAAGAAGGCTGGATCGAGAAGCTCTGGAATCCTGAAGGACACGCCTGGCAGCGCCGCGTTCAATCGATCAATTTCATCGCGAGCCAACGGATTACCCTTGCCCCGGCGCCAAGTCATCGATTGGTGGACAATGGCGATGATCAACGGTGTGAAGCGGTTCCGGCGGTATTCCAGCGTTCGCTTCAGGAGTTCGACAATTGCCGGCCGCTTACTCCCAGCAGTCCAGAACTCACCGACACCGGCTTGGGCGGCAGCAAGAGGAAAAGCAGTCTTGTTATTGCCGCTTCCTGGTAGGAACTCATAGAGAAGATCGGCGATATTCTCGATGGCCTGCGCCTCCGCGAGCGACAACATAGCTCAATCCTCCGATGAAACGAGTCTGAGCGGTGGCCGCGGGCGGCTTCGATCGCCGCTGTGGGGAATACCGTTGAGGCTGGTCAACGCCAAGCCGAACACCAGTTCATCAATATCTTTGGGGTGGACGCGCAGCGCCTCTGCGACCTCCTCCTTGCTGACTCCTTCCTTTCGGAGCGCCGCGAACACCTTTTGCAGCACCTGCGAAATCTCACGGGGAGCGCCATCCGGCTCTTTCTTACGGAACCCGCGCGACGAGATCTCGATATAGAGCTTGCGATAGTGCCATTCAGACAGAAGATCGAGTTTATGGAGGCGGTACGTCATCGCCGCCAGTGATACGCCCCAGACCTTTTTGAGCCGCATGAGATTGTCGATGGTGGCAAAGCGCGGCGCCTGAGCACGCACACTGGCTGGCGGCATTAGCAATGCGGACGCGAACGCATTGGCATCCTGCTCAGCCTCCTGACCATTGGGCGCAGCGTGACGGTGCAGAACCAAATGTCCCAGCTCGTGGGCGGCATCGAACCGTCCAT
>WHTW01000147.1 GCA_009377525.1 Rhodospirillales bacterium | reverse complement strand
CCCCTCCCGTCTTCGCCAGAACCTTCGTGATCGCCGCCGTCAGAGACGTCTTGCCGTGGTCAACGTGCCCGATCGTCCCGATGTTGCAGTGCGGCTTGGTCCGCTCAAACTTCGCCTTCGTCATGGTCTTCTTCCTTCAATCGGTCTTCGTTCGGTCGGGGCTCAGCCCGCCAGCTTGGTGATGACTTCGTCAGCCACCGCCTGCGGCACAGGCGCGTAGTGGTCGAACGTCATGGTGTAGGCGGCCCGGCCCTGGGTCATCGACCTGAGCGTGTTCACGTAGCCGAACATGTTGGCCAGCGGGACCATGGCATTGATGACCTGCGCGTTGCCGCGGGCATCCATGCCTAGGATCTGGCCGCGGCGGCTGTTCAGATCGCCGATGCAGTCGCCCATGTAGTCGTCGGGCGTCACCACCTCGACCTTCATGATCGGCTCGAGCAGCTTGCACTGCGCCTTGGCGAGGCCCTCGCGGAACGCCGCGCGGGCGGCGATTTCGAAGGCCAGCACGCTCGAATCGACGTCATGGTAGTTGCCGTCGACCAGCGTCGCCTTGAAGTCGATCACCGGGAAGCCGGCCAGCACGCCGGTCTCGCGCGAGGCCTCGAGCCCCTTCTCGACACCCGGGATGAACTCCTTGGGCACCGAGCCGCCGACGACCTTGCTCTCGAAGCTGTAACCCGAGCCCGGCTCACCCGGCTCGAACACCAGCTTGATGCGGGCGAACTGGCCCGAACCGCCGGACTGCTTCTTGTGGGTGTAGTCGATCTCGGACTTGCGGCCGAGCGTCTCGCGATAGGCGACCTGCGGAGCGCCGACATTGGCGTCGACTTTGTAGGTGCGGCGCAGGATGTCTACCTTGATCTCGAGATGGAGCTCGCCCATGCCCTTGATGACGGTCTGGCCCGTCTCCTGGTCGGTCGAGACGCGGAAGGTCGGGTCCTCCTGGACGAGGCGGCCAAGCGCGGCGCCCATCTTCTCCTGGTCGGCCTTCGACTTCGGCTCGATGGCGAGCTCGATGACCGGATCGGGGAAGTCCATCTTCTCGAGGATCACCGGGTTTTCCGGATCGCACAGCGTGTCGCCGGTGGTGACGCTCTTGAGGCCGGCCAAAGCGATGATGTCGCCGGCGCGCGCTTCCTTCACATCCTCGCGGTTGTTGGCGTGCATCAGCAGCATGCGGCCGATGCGCTCCTTGCGGTCCTTGGTGCTGTTCAGCACGCCGGTCGCCGACTCGAGCACGCCCGAATAGACGCGCGCGAAGGTGAGCGAGCCCACGAAGGGATCGGTCATGATCTTGAACGCGAGCGCCGACAACGGAGCGTCGTCGCTTGACGGCAGCGTGATCGGCTCATCGGTGCCCATCTTCACGCCCTTGACGTCGGCCACGTCGGTCGGCGCCGGCAGGTAGTTGAGAACGGCGTCGAGCATGGGCTGCACGCCCTTGTTCTTGAACGCCGAGCCGCACAGCACCGGCACGAAGGCGTAGGAGATCGTGCCCTTGCGGATGCACTTGATCAGCGTGTCGTAGTCGGGCTCCTCACCGCCCAGGTACTTCTCGAGCGCCGCGTCGTCCTGCTCGACGGCCATCTCGAGCATCTTGTGGCGCCATTCGGCGGCCTGCTCCTTGAGGTCGGCCGGGATCTCGACGACCTCGTACTTGGCGCCCAGCGTCTCTTCCAGCCAGATGATCGCCTTGTTGGCAACCAAGTCGACCAGGCCCTTGAAGTTCGACTCGGTGCCGATCGGCATCTGGGTGACCAGCGGCTTGCTGCCCAGGCGATCCGTGATCATGTCGACGGTGCGCCAGAAGTTGGCGCCGGTGCGGTCCATCTTGTTGACGAAGCAGATGCGCGGCACGCCGTACTTATCGGCCTGGCGCCACACAGTCTCCGACTGCGGCTCCACGCCGGCAACCGAGTCGAACACGCAGACGGCGCCGTCGAGCACGCGCAGCGAACGCTCGACCTCGATGGTGAAGTCGACGTGGCCCGGGGTGTCGATGATGTTGATGCGGTAGGTGGCCCCCGCGTAGGGGCCGGCCTCGGCCTTCCAGAAGCAGGTGGTGGCGGCCGAGGTGATGGTGATGCCGCGCTCCTGCTCCTGCTCCATCCAGTCCATGGTCGCGGCGCCGTCATGGACTTCGCCGATTTTATGCGACTTGCCGGTGTAATAGAGGATGCGCTCCGTCGTCGTCGTCTTGCCGGCGTCGATATGCGCCATGATACCGATGTTTCGGTAGTGCGCGATGGGGGTGGTGCGGGCCATGGGAGGGGGTCTTTCGGGTTCTTAGTGGCCGGTTACCAGCGGTAATGGGCGAACGCCTTGTTGGCGTCAGCCATCTTGTGGGTGTCCTCGCGCTTCTTCACCGCATTGCCGCGGCGGTTGAAGGCGTCGAGCAGCTCGGCCGAGAGCTTCTCGGTCATGCTGTGGCCCGAACGGTCGCGCGCGGCCTGGATGATCCAGCGGATGGCCAGCGCCTGGCGGCGCTCGGGGCGGACCTCGACGGGAACCTGGTAGGTGGCGCCGCCGACGCGGCGCGAGCGGACTTCGACCGCCGGCTTCACGTTCTCCAGCGCCTCGTGGAAGGCGGGGACCGGATCCTGCTTGAGCTTGGTCTGGACCTCGTCGAGGGCGCCGTAGACCACGCGCTCGGCGACCGACTTCTTGCCACGCTCCATGAGCGTGTTCATGAACTTGCTAAGAACGACATCGCCGAACTTGGCGTCCGGCAGGACTTCACGCTTTTCGGCTGCGCGACGACGGGACATTTTTTCCTCCCCGCCTTACTTCGGACGCTTGGCGCCGTACTTCGAACGGCGTTGTTTGCGGTCCTTGACACCCTGCGTATCGAGGGTGCCGCGAATGATGTGGTAGCGCACGCCGGGCAGGTCCTTGACGCGGCCGCCGCGGATCATGACCACCGAGTGCTCCTGCAGATTGTGGCCCTCGCCCGGGATGTAGCTCACCACCTCGTAGGCATTGGTGAGGCGGACCTTGGCGACCTTGCGCAGCGCCGAGTTCGGCTTCTTCGGGGTCGTCGTGTAGACGCGCGTGCAGACGCCGCGCTTCTGCGGGCAGGCCTGCAGCGCCGGCACCTTGTTGCGCGAGGTGAGGCCGTGGCGCTGCTTGCGGATCAGCTGGTTGATGGTCGGCATCGGCTTCCGGTTTCCTAAAACGCCCTTGCTCAGGGCAAGATCTCGGGTCCGCCCACGAAAGGCTTCGGCGCAAAGCGAATACGCGGGCTAGCGGCGGAAGAGCGCAGCGCCCGCGCGAATAAAACTCTGCGGCCAAGATGGCCTGACTTGTAGCGGTCCTCGACGTCAGGCTGCGTCTAGGCTTTTGGCCTACTACCAGCCCCCCGGCGAGGTGCGCGCTTATATGGCCGCGACGGCATTGCCGTCAAGCGCGGTGAAACGCTTTTCTCTTTGATATCGTTGGCGTTTCCGGCCTAGGCGGACCGACTCGTTCGTGTCGGCCGCCGTTTCGATCGCGCAAGAATCTAACAACTACATCGTGTGGGTTCAGGACGGTTGAGCCACTAGTATCTCGACACGGCGGTTGTGACAGGTCGGGTAGCGTTTGAAATGGCGCGTGCAGCACCCCGCCGGCTTGCCGTGCACTGCATGCCGGCGTGTCGGGATTTCCGCAATTATCGCAATTTCCGCAACGACTTTTTGAAACTCGCGCCCGACTGCCGTTGTGGTCGAGGAAAACCCGAAGCCCCTATCGGTAGGCCGGCGCCGCATTCGGACAGTTACGCCAGTTTCGCTACCGCCTTTCGCGACGTTCCTTCTGGCCTCGTTGCCCTGGAGCCTCACGCCCGGCTGGACCCGGCCGCACGGGATGACCGCTCCAGGGCCCAAGCGGTCTGGCAGGGTCGGATGAACGATGCATAGAGCAACAGGGCGACGCACCCTGCCACAAACTTCAGTGCTTGTCAATAACTACAGTAGATCACGCCAGCGTTTCGCTGCGGCGACTTTTGAGGCTCCAGGAAGGGCCAGGGCTAGAGGGGTGCCTCGCCGCCCATACTATGACTTGCGTCCCTCTGCCAGCCTGCAAGCAATGCTGTCGCCGCTAGTAAGTGGTGCAGCTCAGAAAGCCACCGGCATTCTGGCAGATGGTCTGCCGCGGCTGCGATTGCTGCCGCTGCCGCTCGGCTTCGATTCGCTGATCGGCGAACTCAACCATCGCATTGCCCAGGGCCACCATTGCCGCGGCCCTGCGCTCCATCTCATGGGCGTGCTGACGGCGGAGATCCTGCGCGGCCTGACCGGCAACCTCGTACATGGCGTTGGTTGTCTCCACGCGGATTGCCGCCGACTGGGTGTTCGCCTCGCCCCAAGTCAGCCGGCCCTGGACAAGGGCAGCATAGACGGCGTCCTCGCGCTCGGCGTAGCGCAGCATGGTGCGCTGCAATGCCGGCAGGATCGCCACTGAACCGTCGATCTGCGCCTTGCGGCAAGGTGTCAGCCAGTCGCGGTGGAGGTCGCTCAGCGTCTGACGCTCTTCGGGCGTCGGTTTGCTGCCGTCGGTGCGCTGCACCAATGTCGGCGGCACGCCGTGCTTCAGCGTCAGCCGGTTGCTGAGTGCGGCATAGCCGTCCTGGGCCCGCGCCCGCCGACCAGCAGCTGTCGGTGACGGCACCGGCGCGTTCGGACGCGTCCCTCATGCGCGCCATTTACTGCTCCGCCGCCGTCGCGCAACCACCCATGGCCAACAACAGAAAACCCACGGCCAAGGCTCGCATGGTCTCCCCGATCTGGCGGCAAGATGGCCGCCCTACCCTGGAGACGGCCGGTTCGTTCGAAGCGTTACACCCTGCCCAGAACTTTTTGGCGCCCGCAGACGGTCATTTACGCCGCCGCGCCGGCGCGCTATGGGCGACGCCATGCTGAACCACGCGACCGGTCACACCTCGGCTTGCAAGCCGCCTTTCGGGGCGGGAGCCGTCGCGCGCGTGGTCCACTGATCTAGAGCCGACCTCCCAGTCCCGCCGTCCTGGTGCGGGGCTGAATGACAGGTCCCGTTCCTGCGGCAAACGCAGCGAGACCTGACATGACGATCTTCGACAAGCCCCTTCCGCCGACGCCGGTGCTGGAAACCCAGCGGCTGATCCTGCGTCCGCTCGTCCCGGCGGACGCGCCGGTCATCCAGCGGCGCTTTCCGCGCTGGGAGATCGTGCGCTACCTCAATCCGCGCGTGCCGTGGCCCTATCCCGACGACGGCGCCATCCGCTTCATCGAGATCTGCCAGGGCGAGATGGCGCGCGGCGAGAAGCACCACTGGTCGATCCGTCCGAAGGACGGGCCGGACGAACTGATCGGCAGCATCAACCTCTGGCCCGACGACGGCCAAAGCCGCGACATGCGCGGCTTCTGGCTCGATCCGGAGTTCCAGGGGCGAGGCCTGATGACCGAGGCGGCTGACCGGGTGACCGACTACGCCTTCCGCGAACTCGACTGGCCCCACCTCTGGGTCAGCAACGACGAGCTCAACCGACCTTCCGCGCGCGTCAAGGAAAGACAGGGTGCGCGCCTGGTCGGCTTCGAGCCGTTCCGTTCGGTGAGCGAAGGCCGGCGTATGGTCTGGTTGATCGAGCGCGACGCCTACTTCAAGGCACGAGCCACCGCGAAGACCAACGCGACGAGCCCGAGCGACACGCCGACGAACCAAGCCTGCATCTGAAACGTCGTCGGCATCTGGGATATCTTGCCTTTGATCTCGGCAACGTCCTTGATCATTGCCCTTACGTCGACGCCGATCTCCGAAGTCCTGGCTTCGAGTGCCTTAACGCGAGCCTCGATATCCGGCAGCATGCCGCCATTGTCGCCGCCGTCGGGGTTGCCGCGCAACAAACGTGGGGTTGCAATCCGGGCGCGGCGCGCGGCTTTGCCAAGCTCATCGGCCATTCTTCCCCGTCCCTTCGCACCCAGGTTGCCAACGACGCCCTAAAGAAAGAACCGTCTCTGGGTAGAGACGGCCCTTCCCTTCGAAACGTTACACCCGCAGCCGTCAGCCGGGTTCTCAGCCAACGAAAAAGGCCGTCCCCTCGCGGGGACGGCCTTCTCCGTTTCGATGTGTCCGACGATCAGTCGTCGGCCGCGTGCTCCTGCTCCAGCGTCGGGACCGGCTCGTCCTCGCCGTCGTTGCCGGCGGCCAGGATGGCGCGGTCGCGCTGGGCGGCGATCGCCTTGAGCCGGTTCACGACCCCGCCGGTGCCCGCCGGGATCAGGCGGCCGACGATGACGTTCTCCTTGAGGCCCTGCAGCGTGTCGACGCGGCCGGACACGGCCGCCTCGGTGAGCACGCGCGTGGTCTCCTGGAACGACGCCGCCGAGATGAACGACTTGGTCTGCAAGCTCGCCTTGGTGATGCCGAGCAGCACCGGATCGGCCTTGGCAGGCTTCAGCTTCTCGGCCAGGAGCTTGACGTTCTCGAGCTCGTACTCCTGCTTGTCGACCTGCTCGCCGATCAGGAAGGTCGAATCGCCGGCGTCGGTGATCTCGACCTTCTGCAGCATCTGACGAGCGATCGTCTCGATATGCTTGTCGTTGATCTTCACGCCCTGCAGTCGATAGACCTCCTGGATCTCGTTGACCAGGTACTCGGCCAGCTTCTCGATGCCCAGCACACGCAGGATGTCGTGCGGCACCGGGTTGCCGTCGATCAGAAGATCGCCTCGCTCGACGTAGTCGCCTTCCTGCACGGCGATGCGCTTGCCCTTCGGGATCAGGTACTCGACCGGCTCCGCACCCTCGCCTTCCGGCACGATCAGGATGCGGCGCTTGTTCTTGTAGTCCTTGCCGAACTCGATGCGGCCCGCGATGTCGCAGATGATCGCGAAGTCCTTGGGCTTGCGCGCCTCGAACAGCTCGGCCACGCGCGGCAGACCGCCCGTGATGTCGCGGTTCTTGCCGCCCTCGCGCGGGATGCGCGCGAGGATGTCGCCGGCATGGACCTCCTGGCCGTTCTCGACCGAGAGGACCGAGTCGATCGACAGCAGGTACCGGGCCTCCTGGCCGTTGGCCAGCACGATCGGGTTGCCGTCGGCATCGTGGATGGCGATGCGCGGACGCAGGTCGCCGCCGCGCGGCTGGCCCTTCCAGTCGACGACCACGCGGTTGGAAATGCCGGTGGAGTCGTCGATCACCTCGCGCATCGACACGCCCTCGACCAAGTCGACATAGACGGCCTTACCGGCCTTCTCCGTGATGATCGGCAGGGTGTACGGATCCCACTCGGCCAGCTTCTGGCCCTTGGTCACCGGCGTGTCGTTGTCGACCAGCAGACGCGCGCCGTAGGGCACGCGATGCTTGGCGCGCTCGCGCTGGGCGCCGTCGATCAGCACCAGCTCGGTGTTGCGGCCCATCACGACCGGCACGCCCGCGCTGTTGACCACGACGTTGCGGTTGCGCACCTGGACGTGGCCGTCGTGGCTCGCCTCGATGTTCGACTGCTCGGCGCCGCGCTGGGCGGCGCCGCCGATGTGGAAGGTGCGCATGGTGAGCTGGGTGCCCGGCTCACCGATCGACTGGGCGGCGATGACGCCGACCGCCTCGCCGATATTGACCTTCGTGCCGCGCGCCAGGTCGCGGCCGTAGCACTTGCCGCAGACGCCGGTCTTGGTGTCGCAGGTCAGCACCGAGCGGATGCGCATCTCCTCGATGCCCGCCTTCTCGATCAGCTCGACCCCGACCTCGTCGATCAGCTCGCCGGCCTTGCACAGCACCGTGCCGTTCAGCGGGTCGACGACGTCGTCGAGCGCCGTGCGGCCGAGGACCCGCTCCGAGAGCGGCTCGATCACGTCGCCGCCATCGACCACCGCGCGCATGGTGAGGCCGTTGGTGGTGCCGCAATCCTCCTCGAAGATGATGCAGTCCTGGGCAACGTCGACCAGACGCCGCGTCAGGTAGCCCGAGTTGGCAGTCTTGAGCGCGGTGTCGGCCAGACCCTTGCGGGCGCCGTGGGTGGAGTTGAAGTACTCCAGCACCGACAGGCCTTCCTTGAAGTTCGAGATGATCGGCGTCTCGATGATCTCGCCCGAGGGCTTGGTCATCAGGCCGCGCATGCCGGCGAGCTGCTTCATCTGCGTTGTCGATCCGCGCGCACCGGAATGCGCCATCATCCACACCGAGTTCACCGGACGGCCGGGCTTGGGCGTCGAGATGCCCTTCATCATCTCCTCGGCCACGCGATCCGAGCAACGCGACCAGGCGTCGACCACCTTGTTGTACTTCTCGCCCGAGGTGATCAGGCCGTCCTGGTACTGCTGCTCGTACTCCTTGACCTCCTTCTGGGTGGTCGCAACCAGCTTCTCCTTGGAGGCCGGGATGACCAGGTCGTCCTTGCCGAAGGAGATGCCGGCGCGGCAGGCATGATAGAAGCCCAGCCCCATCAGGCGGTCGGCGAAGATCACGGTCTCCTTCTGGCCGCAGTGGCGGTAGACCGCGTCGATGACGTTCTGCAGGTCCTTCTTCGTGAGAAGACGGTTGATCAGCGAGAACGGCAGGTTCGGGTGCTTGGGCAGGATCTGCGCCAAGAGGATGCGGCCCGGCGTGGTCTCGACCACGCGGTTGGCGAGCTCACCCTTGTCGTCATAGGCCTCCAGGCGCGCCTTGATCTTGGCGTGCATGGAGAGCGTGCGCCCGTGCAGCGCATGCTCAAGCTCGCCGATGTCCGAGAACAGCGAGCCCTCGCCCGTCTCGCCCTCGCGCTCGAGCGTGATGTAGTAAATGCCGAGCACGATGTCCTGGCTGGGCACGATGATCGGCTTGCCGCTCGCCGGGCTCAGGATGTTATTGGTCGACATCATGAGCACTCGGGCTTCGAGCTGGGCTTCCAGCGACAGCGGCACGTGGACCGCCATCTGGTCGCCGTCGAAGTCGGCGTTGAAGGCCGTGCAGACCAGCGGATGGAGCTGGATCGCCTTGCCCTCGATCAGCACCGGCTCGAACGCCTGGATGCCGAGGCGATGCAGGGTCGGGGCGCGGTTCAGCAGCACCGGATGCTCGCGGATCACCTCTTCGAGGATGTCCCACACCTCCGGCCGCTCCTTCTCGACCATGCGCTTGGCGGCCTTGATGGTGTTGGCCATGCCGTAGGCCTGGAGCCGCGAGTAGATGAACGGCTTGAAGAGCTCCAGGGCCATCTTCTTGGGCAGGCCGCATTGGTGCAGCTTGAGCTCGGGGCCGACCACGATGACCGAACGGCCCGAGTAGTCGACGCGCTTGCCGAGCAGGTTCTGGCGGAAGCGGCCCTGCTTGCCCTTCAGCATGTCGGAGAGCGACTTCAGCGGACGCTTGTTGGCGCCGGTGATGACGCGGCCGCGGCGGCCGTTGTCGAACAGGGCGTCGACCGACTCCTGCAGCATGCGCTTCTCGTTGCGCACGATGATGTCGGGGGCGCGCAGTTCGATCAGGCGCTTGAGCCGGTTGTTGCGGTTGATGACGCGACGATAGAGGTCGTTCAGGTCCGATGTCGCGAAGCGGCCGCCGTCGAGCGGTACAAGCGGGCGCAGCTCGGGCGGGATCACCGGCACCAGCTCGAGGATCATCCATTCCGGACGGGCGCCCGATTCGATGAAGTTCTCGCAGAGCTTGAGCCGCTTCACGAGCTTCTTGCGCTTGGCCTCCGAAGTGGTCTCGCGCAGCTCCTCGCGCAGCCGCGGGCGCTCCTCGTTGAGGTCGATCGCCGAAAGCATGGCGCGGATCGCCTCGGCGCCGATGTCGGCGCGGAAGGCGTCGTCACCGTACTCGTCGAGCGCGTTGAGGTACTGCTCCTCGTTCAGGAGCTCGCGGTACTTGAGCGGCGTCAGGCCGGGCTCGGTCACCACGTAGTTCTCGAAGTAGAGGATGCGCTCGAGGTCGCGCAGCGTCATGTCGAGCAGCAGCCCGATGCGGGAGGGCAGCGACTTCAGGAACCAGATGTGCGCCACCGGCGAGGCGAGCTCGATGTGGCCCATGCGCTCGCGGCGCACCTTGGTGAGCGTCACCTCGACGCCGCACTTCTCGCAAGTGATGCCGCGGAACTTCATGCGCTTGTACTTGCCGCACAGGCACTCGTAGTCCTTGATCGGTCCGAAGATGCGGGCACAGAACAGCCCGTCCCGCTCCGGCTTGAAGGTGCGGTAGTTGATGGTTTCCGGCTTCTTGATCTCGCCGTGGCTCCAGGCGCGGATGCGGTCCGGGCTGGCGATCGAGATACGGATCTCGTCGAAGGTCGGGGTGCCCTGAGGCTGGCCCAGTACGTTGATGAGGTCGGTCATCTTTGTGTCCTACGGTTCGTTGGACGAATTCGCGAATAGAGAGTTCAGCCGGCGTCCGTCTCAGGACGCCTGCTGATTGAGCTCGACGTTCAGGCCCAAGGAGCGCAGCTCCTTGACCAGCACGTTGAAGGATTCGGGGATGCCCGCCTCGAACGTGTCGTCGCCGCGCACGATGGCCTCGTAGACCTTGGTGCGGCCGGCCACGTCGTCCGACTTGACGGTGAGGATCTCCTGCAGGGTGTAGGCCGCGCCATAGGCCTCGAGCGCCCACACCTCCATCTCGCCGAAGCGCTGGCCGCCGAACTGGGCCTTGCCGCCCAGCGGCTGCTGGGTGACCAGGCTGTAGGGGCCGATCGACCGGGCGTGGATCTTGTCGTCCACCAGGTGATGCAGCTTCAGCATGTAGATGTAGCCGACCGTGACCTTGCGGTCGAAGGCCTCACCGGTACGACCGTCAACCAGGGTGACCTGGCCCGACTTGTCGAGACCCGCCATCTCCAGCATGCCGACGATGTCGGCCTCGTGCGCGCCGTCGAACACCGGCGAGGCGAAGGGAACGCCCCGGCTGAGGTTCCTGGCGAGCTCGACCGTGCGCTCATCGTCGAGGTCGGCGATCTCGGCCTTGTAGCCCTTCTCGCCATAGACCTCGCGCAGCTGCTTGCGCAGCTGGGCGATCGACGCGTCGCGCGAGCCGTTGACCATGTCGCCGATCTTCTTGCCGAGACCCGCGGCGGCCCATCCGAGATGGGTCTCGAGGATCTGCCCGACGTTCATGCGGCTCGGCACACCGAGCGGGTTCAGCACGATGTCGACCGGCGTGCCGTCCTCGAGGTACGGCATGTCCTCGAGCGGCATGATGCGCGAGATCACGCCCTTGTTGCCGTGACGGCCGGCCATCTTGTCGCCCGGCTGCAGCTTGCGCTTGGTGGCGACGAAGACCTTGACCATCTTCATCACGCCCGGCGGCAGCTCGTCGCCGCGCTGCAGCTTGTCGACCTTGCTGTCGAAGCGGTCCTGCAGGCGCTTCATCGATTCGTCGAACTGCTTGTTCAACGCCTCGATCTCGCTCTGCCGCTTGTCGGTCTTGACGGCAATCTGGCGCCACTGGCCAGGGGTGTACTCGCCCAGCACCTTGTCGGTGATGCGCGTGCCCGGCTTCAGACCCTTCAAGCCGCCGGCCACCGTCTGGTTCATCAGCATTTCCTGGATCTGGCTGTAGAAGCTGCGCTCCAGGATGGCCTTTTCGTCGTCGCGGTCCTTGGCCAGACGCTCGATCTCGTCGCGCTCGATGGCGAGCGCGCGCTCGTCCTTGTCGACGCCGCGGCGGTTGAACACGCGGACCTCGACGACCGTGCCCTCGACGCCCGGCGGCACCTTGAGCGAGGTGTCGCGCACGTCGGCCGCCTTCTCGCCGAAGATGGCGCGCAGCAGCTTCTCTTCCGGGGTCATCGGGCTCTCGCCCTTCGGCGTCACCTTGCCGACCAGGATGTCGCCCGCCTTCACCTCGGCGCCGATATAGACGATGCCCGCCTCGTCGAGGTTCTTGAGCGCTTCCTCGCCGACGTTGGGGATGTCGCGGCTGATCTCCTCCTGGCCGAGCTTGGTGTCACGGGCCATGACCTCGAACTCCTCGATATGGATCGAGGTGAAGACGTCATCGCGCACGATGCGCTCGCTGAGAAGGATCGAGTCCTCGAAGTTGTAGCCATTCCACGGCATGAAGGCGACGAGCACGTTGCGGCCGAGCGCCAGCTCGCCGTCACGCGTCGACGGTCCATCGGCCACGATGTCGCCCTTCTTCACCTGGTCGCCGACCTTCACGAGCGGCTTCTGGGTGATGCAGGTGCTCTGGTTCGAGCGCTGGAACTTCAGGAGGTTGTAGATGTCGACCGCGGGGCGGTTCGGACCCACATCCTCCGTGGCGCGCACGACGATGCGCATGGCGTCGACCTGGTCGACCACGCCGGTGCGGCGCGCGGCGATCGCCACGCCCGAATCGCGGGCCACCACCTCTTCCATGCCGGTGCCGACCAGCGGCGATTCGGCCTGGATCAGCGGCACCGCCTGGCGCTGCATGTTCGAGCCCATCAGCGCGCGGTTGGCGTCGTCGTTCTCGAGGAACGGGATCAGCGCCGCGGCGACCGACACGATCTGCTTGGGCGACACGTCGACGAAGTCGATCGTGTCGGGACGGCCGAGGATGTACTCGCCGCCCTTGCGGCACTGCACCAGGTCGGACACGAACTTGCCGCGCGCGTCGATCTCGGCGTTGGCCTGGGCCACCGTGTAGCGGCCTTCCTCCATCGCCGAGAGATACACGACCTCGTCGCTGACGCGGCCATGCACGACCTTGCGGTACGGGCTCTCGATGAAGCCGTACTGGTTCACCCGCGCGTAGGTGGCGAGCGAGTTGATCAGGCCGATGTTCGGGCCTTCCGGCGTCTCGATCGGGCAGATGCGGCCGTAGTGCGTGGGATGCACGTCGCGCACCTCGAAGCCGGCGCGCTCGCGCGTGAGACCACCCGGTCCCAGGGCCGAGAGGCGACGCTTGTGGGTCACTTCCGACAGCGGGTTGGTCTGGTCCATGAACTGGCTGAGCTGGCTCGAGCCGAAGAACTCGCGTACCGCCGCCGCCGCCGGCTTGGCGTTGATCAGGTCGTGCGGCATCACGGTGTCGATGTCGATCGAGCTCATGCGCTCGCGGATCGCCCGCTCCATGCGCAAGAGGCCGACGCGGTACTGGTTCTCCATCAGCTCGCCGACCGAACGCACACGGCGATTGCCGAGGTGGTCGATGTCGTCGATCTCGCCGCGACCGTCCTTCAGGCCGTGCAGGACCTTGACGACCGCCAGGATGTCCTCGCGGCGCAGCGTGCGCTGGCTGTCGGGTACGCCCTGGAACTCGAGCCGCATGTTCATCTTCACGCGGCCGACCGGCGAGAGGTCGTAGCGGTCGATGTCGAACAGCAGCCCCTGGAACAGGGTCTCGGCCTGCTCGAGCGTCGGGGGCTCGCCCGGGCGCATCACACGGTAGATGTCGAGCAGCGCCTCTTCACGGTTGGAGTTCTTGTCGGCCGCCAGCGTGTTGCGGATGTAGGGGCCGACATTGACGTGATCGATGGCGAGCGTCGGCAGGACGTCGATCTTGTTCTCGTCGAACAGGTCGAGCACGGCCTGGGTGACCTCCTGGCCGGCCTCGACATAGATCTCGCCCGTCTTCTCGTTGATGACGTCGAGCGCGGCGTAGCGGCCGATCAGTTCCTCGGGTGACACCCGGATTTCCTTGATGCCCTGCTCCTTGAGGCGGTTGAGGAGCCGCGGTGTCATCTTGGCGCCGGCGTCGGCCACGGCCTTGCCGGTCTTGCCGTTCACCAGGTCGTGGGTCAGCTTCACGCCGCGCATGGAATCGGCGTCGAACGGCGTGTTCCAGCCGTCCTTCTCGCGCTTGTAGACGACCTGGCCGTAGAACGCCGCCAGGATCTCCTCCGGCGACATGCCCTGGGCCTCGGTCGGATCGAGCGTCTGGCCCTTGGCCACGGCGGCGGCACGCTTCTTCCAGGTCGCGTCGTTGTCGAGCGCGAGCAGCAGCGTCGTCACCGGGATCTTGCGGCGACGGTCAATGCGCACATGGATCAGGTCCTTGGCGTCGAACTCGAAGTCGAGCCATGAGCCGCGATAGGGGATGATGCGGGCGGCGAACAGGTACTTGCCCGAGCTGTGGGTCTTGCCCTTGTCGTGATCGAAGAAGACGCCCGGCGAGCGGTGCATCTGGCTCACGATCACGCGTTCGGTGCCGTTGACGATGAAGGTGCCGTTGTCGGTCATGAGCGGCATGTCGCCCATGTAGACGTCCTGCTCCTTGATATCGCGGATCGAGCGCGAGCCTGCTTCCTCGTCGATGTCCCACACCACGAGCTGCAGCGTGACCTTGAGCGGAGCGGCATAGGTAATGCCGCGCTGCTGGCACTCCTCGACGTCGTACTTGGGCTCCTCGAATTCGTACTTCACGAATTCCAGGCTGGCGCGCTCGGCGAAGTCCTTGATCGGGAACACGCCGCGGAAGACCTCCTGCAGGCCGCTCTGCGTCCGCTTGGCCGCGGGGACATTGCGCTGCAGGAAGTTCTCGTACGAGCTCTTCTGGACCTCGATGAGGTTGGGCATCGGTGCCACAGATTCGATGTGACCGAAGAAACGACGAATCCGTTTGCGCGTATTGAAGGCCGTGGCCATCCTGCGTCCTCGAAGGTTCAAGGGCGGAGAAAACACCCGCTGCTTTCTCGGAACGCGCGGCCCGCCAGCCGTTCGTCCCATCCGTTGCAGAGGGCCACTTGTCGGAACAGACTTTTTGGAAGTCTGCTCAGATAAGGGGCCGTCCTTATTTATCAACCCCTCCTTCTTCCTCCTCTCCCCCGCCAGGGGAGAGGCTGGGTGAGGGGGTACGCACCCCGTCTCACCCCCTCACCCAACCTCTCCCCCTGGCGGGGGAGAGGAACATGAGGCTGAAGAAGAAGAACTCTCTTACGTCAGCTCGACCTTGGCGCCCTCGGCCTCGAGCTTGGCCTTGAGCTTCTCGGCGTCGGCCTTCGGCACGGCTTCCTTGACCGGCTTGGGCGCGCCCTCGACCAGGTCCTTGGCCTCCTTGAGGCCGAGGCCGGTGATCTCGCGCACCGCCTTGATGACGTTGATCTTCTTGTCGCCGACGGCAGCCAGCACGACCGTGAACTCGTCCTTGGCCTCGGCGGCCGGGGCAGCGGCGGCGCCCGGAGCGGCGGCGACCGCGACCGGAGCGGCGGCGCTGACGCCCCACTTTTCCTCAAGCAGCTTGCTGAGCTGAGCGGCCTCGAGGACCGTCAGGGCCGAGAGCTCCTCGACCAGCTTTTCCAGATTAGCCATTAGTCTTCTCCTGATATCCCGAACTTCGTTGAACGATTGTCGATACGTGAGGCTTACGCCGCCTTCGCACCGTCTTCCTTGGCTCCATACGCTCCGAACACACGAGCGAGCTGACCGGCCGGCGCCTGCAGCACGCCCGCGACCTTGGTCGCCGGAGCCTGCAGAAGACCGATGATCTTGCCGCGCAGAGCATCGAGGGACGGCAGCGAGGCGAGAGCCTGGACGCCTGCGACGTCCAGCGTGTTCTCACCCAACGCACCACCGACGATGCTGAGCTTCTCGTTGCCCTTGGCGAAGGTCGCGATGACCTTCGCCGCAGCGACGGGATCCTTGGAGTAGGCGATGGCAGTCGGGCCCGTGAACATGGGACCGAGCGCCGTGAAGGCCGTGCCCTCGAGGGCACGGAGCGTGAGCCGGTTCTTGATGACCTTGTAGCTTGCGCCGGCCGCCCGCACCTTGCGGCGCAGGTCCGTCACTTCCTGGACCGTGAGGCCGGACTGGCGGGTGACCACCATCAGGCTCGCGTCCTTGAAGATCTGGTTCAGCTCGACGATCGCTTCGGCCTTTTCCGAACGATTCACGGCTTTCTCCAATTAAGACCCGACCCGGGGGATCCGGGTCGAATCGGCTGCGTTACAGACTGCGCAGCCTCCGTTGGCGGGTTAGCGCGAACGGAGACCTCGCGGTCCGGTTCGCCTGCCCCGGAAGTTCGGGCGCGTGCGCGCACTAAAGAGTGCAGCGTCGATTCCCTTGCCCCCGTCTGCGCTGGCGGATTGCTCCTTTAGGCCTGCTCCCGAAAGAGCGAGGCACCGGCGGTCTCGGACAGGTGGAGCTTCTAGGCCTTGCGGCTTCGTCACTCCTTCACCGCCAGCCAAAGCCGACGGCGAAACTCAATAACTCGTAGCCAGCGCTCAGGTGCTGAGCGCGGTGGCCGGGTCGAGCTTGACGCCCGGACCCATGGTCGAACTGATCGACACCTTCTTGATGAAGGTGCCCTTGGCGCCGCTTGGCTTGGCGCGGTTGATCGCGGTCACCAGCGCCTTGACGTTGGCGGCGAGCGCCTCCTCGGAGAACGAAGCCTTGCCGACGCCTGCATGAACGATGCCAGCCTTCTCGGCGCGGAACTCGATCGAGCCCGCCTTGGCGGCCTTCACGGCGGCAGTGACGTCCTGGGTCACCGTGCCGAGCTTGGGGTTCGGCATGAGGCCGCGCGGGCCCAGCACCTTACCGAGACGGCCGACCACGCCCATCATGTCCGGCGTGGCAATGCAGCGCTCGAAGTTCATCTCGCCGGCGTTGATCTTCTCGGCGAGATCCTCGGCACCAACCACATCGGCGCCGGCGGCCTTGGCCTCCTCGGCCTTGGGGCCGCGGGCGAACACCGCCACGCGCACCGACTTGCCGGTGCCGTTGGGCAGCGCGATCATGCCGCGCACCGCCTGGTCGGCGTGGCGCGGATCGATGCCGAGGTTCATGGCGACCTCGATGGTCTCGTCGAACTTCGCCTTGGCGTTGGCCTTGACGATCTTCACCGCCTCTTCGAGCGGGTAGGTCTTGTCGCGGTCGACGGTCGCGAAGGCGGCCTTGTAGCGCTTGCCCTGGCTCATGGCTTACTCCACCACCTGGAGGCCCATCGAGCGGGCCGAACCCACCACCTGGGCCATCGCCGATTCGACCGTGTCGCAGTTGAGATCCGGCATCTTCTGCTTGGCGATCTCCTCGACCTGCGCCTTGGTCACCTTGCCGACGATCTGCGTGCCGACGGTCTTGGCGCCCGATTCGATGCCCGCCGCCTTCTTCAGGAAGTAGCTGACCGGCGGGGTCTTGGTGATGAAGGCGAAGCTGCGGTCCTGGAACACGGTGATGACCACCGGGATCGGCATGCCCGCTTCCATCTTCTGGGTGCGCGCGTTGAACTGCTTGCAGAATTCCATGATGTTGACGCCCTGCTGACCGAGCGCGGGCCCGATCGGCGGCGACGGATTGGCCTTGCCAGCCGGCACTTGCAGCTTGACGTAGGCCTGTACTTTCTTGGCCATGCCTGCCCCTCCTTGGAGCGGCGCGGTACGGCCATGGCCGGCCTCCCGCACCTATGTTAAGGCCAAGTCCTTGATCCCTAAGGATTTTCGGTCTCGGCCACCGCATGAGAAAAGGCCGGCACACCGGCCAGCCCCTCAAGGGCGCGCGATCTAACAGATTAGAACGCGGCCCACAACCCCCCAGATCTGGGCTTTTTCAAGGTGTTACCCACCCCCCGGGGACGTTCTCAGATCTTCTCCACCTGGGCGTAGTCGAGCTCGACCGGAGTCGAGCGGCCGAAGATCGACACCGCGACCTTCAGGCGGGCCCGTTCCTCGTCGACGTCCTCGACGGTGCCATTGAAGGAGGCGAAGGGGCCGTCGGCCACCTTGACCTGCTCGCCGATCTCGAAGCTGACGGCGGGCTTGGGCCGCTCCACGCCCTCTTGCACTTGGCGCAGGATGCGGCTCGCCTCGGCGTCAGAGATCGGCACCGGCTTGCCGCGGCCGCCGCCGCCCAGGAAGCCCGTGACCTTGGCGGTGTTCTTCACCAGATGCCAAGTCTCGTCGCTCAGGTCCATTTTGACCAGGACGTAGCCCGGGAAGAACTTGCGCTCGGTCTGGACCTTGGCGCCGCGGCGGACCTCGACGACCTCCTCGGTCGGCACGATCACCTCGGTGATTTCCTCGCTCAGACCCTTCTTTTCGGCCTGCTCGCGGATCGACT
Organism: Rhodospirillales bacterium; assembly: GCA_009377525.1. GTDB lineage: Bacteria > Pseudomonadota > Alphaproteobacteria > Reyranellales > Reyranellaceae > Reyranella. The sequence goes on along the minus strand of WHTW01000147.1, from coordinate 455 downwards.
GGGCGACCTTGTTCTCGAAGCCCGAATAGGCGTGAACGACGTACCAACGATGCGGCATTTCAGGAAACCCCGAGCAGCAGCTTCACGACGAAGCCGATGATCTTGTCGGCCACCAGGAAGAACAGCGCCGCGATCACGACGAAGATGAAGACCATGCTGGTGGTGATCATGGTCTCGCGCCGGGTCGGCCAGGTGACTTTCGCCACTTCGGCACGGACCTCGCGAACGAATTCGATGGGATTCTTGGTCATTCTCGCTGTTCTTCAGGCAATGGCAGGAGTGGAGGGACTCGAACCCCCGACCCTCGGTTTTGGAGACCGATGCTCTACCAACTGAGCTACACTCCTACGGGCCGCTGCCGGTCTAGCTCGCCAGCGGCCTTTTCTCTATAGCCTACTTCACGATCTTTGTGACGACGCCGGCGCCGACGGTTCGGCCGCCCTCGCGGATGGCAA
>WHTW01000146.1 GCA_009377525.1 Rhodospirillales bacterium | reverse complement strand
GTTGCTCCACTTCGTCGGCGTCGTGCTCCAGGTGACTTCCGGGCCGCCGGTGATCGCGTCCTTTCCCTTCCCTGTGCCATAGCGGCTCTTCCAGCCGAAGCCCATCTCCTCGATGGGCGCAGCTTCCGGCTCGGGACCGACAAGCGCGCCGTCGCCGGCGCCGTGGGTCTTGCCGAAGCTGTGTCCGCCGGCGATGAGCGCGACCGTCTCCTCGTCGTTCATCGCCATGCGCTTGAAGGTCTCGCGAATGTCGACGGCGGCGGCAACTGGATCCGGCTTGAAGTTCGGCCCGTTCGGATTGACGTAAATGAGGCCCATATGCACGGCAGCCAGCGGATTCTCGAGATCGCGGACGCCGCTGTAGCGCTCGTCGCCACGAGGATCGGGGAACCAGGCCTTCTCCTTGCCCCAGTAGACGGCCTCGTCGGGCTCCCACACATCGGGGCGCCCGCCGCCGAAGCCGAATGTCTTGAAGCCCATGGTTTCGAGCGCGACATTGCCGGCAAGGACCATGAGGTCGGCCCACGAGATTTTCGAGCCGTATTTCTGCTTGATAGGCCACAAGAGCCGGCGCGCCTTATCGAGGTTCGCATTGTCCGGCCAGGAACCGAGGGGTGCGAAGCGCTGCTGGCCGGCGCCGGCGCCGCCGCGACCGTCGCCGATGCGGTACGTGCCCGCGGCGTGCCACGCCATGCGAATCATGAGCCCGCCGTAGTGGCCGAAATCCGCCGGCCACCAGTCCTGGCTGTCCGTCATCAGCGCGGCGAGGTCTTTCTTCAGGGCGGCGTAATCGAGCTTCTTGAACTCCTCGGCGTAGTTGAAAGCCTTGCCCATGGGATCGGACTGGGGCGAGTTCGCGCGGAGAATCCTCAGGTTCAGTTGATTCGGCCACCAGTCTTTGTTCGACCTCATGCCAACATTCGTGGTCCCGTGCACGACCGGGCACTTGCCCGCTGTCTCGTCAATCTTTGTGTCCATGTTTTCCTCCGATCACGTTCCAGTTTTTTTCGAATTGTTCGTCCGGACTATTTAGATCAAAGCGCGTCGAGCGCCTTTTGCAAGCGGCCGACATGCAACTTCCCGGCCTTGGCGAGCGTCTCGAACCAGTCGGCGATCTCGTCGAAGCCTTCCCGGCGGGCAACGCGGGCCATGTCCGGATACATGTCGGTGTATTCGTGGGTCTCGCTGGCGATCGCGGCCTTGATGATGTCGCCGGTCGGACCGATCGGCTTGCCGGTCGCCGGGTCGCCCACTTCGTCGAGATAGTCGAGATGGCCGTGCGCCTGCCCGGTCTTGCCCTCGGCAGTCGAGCGGAACACGGCGGCGAGATCGTTGAAGCCCTCGACATCGGCCTTCCGGGCGAGACAGAGATAGCGGCGGTTCGCCTGGCTCTCGCCGGCAAACGCGTCCTTCAGATTCTGCTCGGTCCGGGTTCCCTTGAGAGAAGGCATGTCACCTCCTCAGCTCGGTCGGAAAAGCCGATGACGGCGAGGACTGTGCGCCTGCTGGAGCCAGGAATCAATACAGTCTAGAAAACTTCTAGTCTGCGGCCGGAGCCGGGTCCCGGCCGACGCGGATGATCACGTCGATGCGCTCGCTTGTCGCTATGCCGATATCGATGGCGTATTCCTCGGGCCTTGTGGACGCTTTGTTCATCACTGCCATGGCACAGCCCGTCTGTCAGACCGGCGCGGCAAGCGCCGTAGCTGCATGACGACGGCACACTCCGCGCACACAATGCCTTGACATGGATCAAGCAGGGTCGGGAAAGGCGACGCCACACAAACGGCGCATGCCCGCGAAGGAACGCCGTTCGGGCAACAAATCCATAAGCGACAAAATGGTGCCGAGCTTCCAACATCCCCGCGAGGGTCGTTCGTTCCTTGGCTCAAGCATCACGAATCGATAATGAGCTCGACCCGGATCAGCCGGCGCATCAACGCACGGCGCTGCGGTGTAAATTGCTGCGTACATTCCAGCGGTGCTGGGCCAAATAGGTCTCGAACGAAGGAGCCCGGAGCTGAGGCGACGCAAGACCGCTACTGGCACCGAGCGGACGCTCCTTGCGCGAGAACGCGCGGAACTGGCAATCAGCCTCCGCGACCCAGACCTTGCGTGTGGCGCTCCTGTTCCCGCTCGGCAACGCTAAGCGGCCTTGCCAACGCTGTAGGAATGCGCACCCGTGCCGGCCAGCTTGCCGCTATCGACGATCAGATACTCCTCGCGGATCGGGCGACCTTCAAACCAGCATTCGAGGATCTCCCGGGTCCCGGCGGCGGCCGGTGCGCGGCATAAGAGGTCACGAGAATCACGACAGGCAGCGTCCCAGGCGAGATCCGCCGTTTGCAGTCTGGATGGCGGCGGATCTATCGGCCCGGACCACAACTCCCTGGTTCCGCTGTAGCCGGCGGGGTTTGCCGTTGTGATCAGGGCCAGGCGGCAGTCGGACAGTGGTTTGCGAAGGTGCGAGAAGGGTACCTCGTCGTGCCGAGCCCAGACGTAGTCTTTCGTATATCCAAGTGCGCGGTAGTACCTTCGCGTGCGCTCCATGTAGGGGACGGGCTTACCGGCATCGACCATTCGACTGCACCTTACTTAAAGCACGAATCACTCCGTCGTCCTGACCGCTCCATGACGTCGATTATTGTAATAACAATGGTGCTTGACGTTCTCTGTTCGTTCTCTTAAGTTATGGCGGAATAACCAGAGGTCTTGAACGATGTCAGGTCTGGAACAGCGAACGAAGGGGCGAGACGAAGGATTTGGCGGTGCCCCTGCCATCACTGCAGTCACCGCACGATCGCCGGGCGCTGATGCCGCTGCCGTATCCCCGGTATGGCCAACCATCGACGGCGATCTCCTGGACGAGCGCCGCGCTGCCGTCCCGGCTTTTCCTCTCGAATTGCTGCCCCAGGCCTGGCCCGCGTGGGTGGGCGCGGCGGCGCGGTCGGCCGATGCGCCCGCCGACTATGTGGCGCAGGCAGTGCTGGCAACTGCAGCCGGGATGAGCGGCACGCGTGTCTGGATTTGCATTTCGGAGGGCTGGGTCGAGCCGTTGCAGCTCTGGCTGGCGGTGGTGGGCACGTCCTCCACCGGCAAGTCGCCGGCGCTGGCGATGGTGGGCCGCCTGGTGTCCGCCCTCGAACGCGAGCGGGGCGAGTCCCGCGAGCCGTGGCCGCGGCGCATCGCGCTGGCCGACCCCACGGCCGACGGCGTCCTCGAGGCGCTGCACCAAGGGCGACACGGGAAGCTGCTGTGGCGCGACGGCGCCGATGGCTGTTTCACGCCGCTCAAGGGCATGGCAAGCGCTCGCCATCTGGAAGACCTCGAGGTGAGCATGCTGGGCTCGATCGAGCCCGATGCCGTGGCGTCGCAGATGCAGCGCGGCGGCGATGGCCTGGCGGCGCGCTTTCTCTACGCCTGGCCGCATCCGCTGCCGTATTGTCCGCTCGCCCAGCGCATACATCCGGCGAGCGACGATGTGCTGCTGTCCCTGCGCCGGTTGCTGCAGCTCAGCTTGCGCGCTCGCTGCCTGCTGTCTCTCGACCCGTCAGCCACGGCGGCGTTCGATGCGTTCCTGGCGCGGCTGCATCGCGAGCTGCGGCACGCCGAGGGGCTGGAAGAGGCCTGGCTGGGCAAGGGACGCGGCAAGGTGGCCTGCCTTGCCGGGCTGTTTACGCTGATGTCGTGGTCGGCCTCGGGTGAGGCCGAGCCGCCGCGCGAGATCGGCCAGGAGGCGGTGGAACGCGCGGTGTCGCTGTGGTCGGATTACTACCGGCCCCATGCGCTGGCGTTCCTCCAGCGCACCATGCCGACGGATATCGAGTGCCGGGCCCGCCGCGTCGTCCACTGGCTGCGCGCGAACGGTCGCCGGAACGTGTCGAAGACGGAGGTGCGGCGCATGGCCCTGGCCCAAACCGTGAATGCCAAGGAAACCGATCGCGTGCTGGCCCGCCTGGTCGAGGCGGGCGTCCTGCGGCCTGTGGGCAACGAGGCCCCCGCTCAGCGCGGCCGGCCGGCGTTGCGCTGGCAGGTCAATCCCTCATTTCAGATAGCGTAGCGCACAGGGGCCAGCGCAAAATGCAGAAAATGCCGAAATTCGCCAAACCCTTGAAAAACGGGCATCGAATCGCTGCGCGCGAATCCTGCCGTAAATAGCCGAAAATGCAGAAAATCGCGTCATGCTCTTCCGGACCGCGAGCTGGGTCGCGGTCTACCGCGACCTACCCGCTCGCTCATGATTCATGAGCGCGCTGGAAGCGCGCGGTCCGGAAGAATATGAGAAGATCGCTTCCTCGAAATCGGGACAGGCCCTAGCCGAGCTGGATCCAGGTCGTCTTGACCTGGGTGAACTTGTCGAAGGCGTGCAACGACTTGTCGCGGCCGATGCCCGACTGCTTGTAGCCGCCGAACGGCGTGGTGATGTCACCGCCGTCGTAGGTGTTGACCCACACCGAGCCGGCGCGCAGGCCCTTGGCGAACTTGAAGGCCTTGTTGATGTCGGCCGTGAAGATCGCCGAGGCCAGCCCGTAGATCGTGTCGTTGGCGACCGTCAGCGCCTGCTCAGCATCCTTGACCGGAATGACCGAGAGCACTGGCCCGAAGATCTCCTCCTGGGCGATCTTCATCTTGTTGTCGACCTGGTCGAACAGCGTGGGCTCGATGAACGAGCCGGCGTTGTCGATGTGGACCTGCTTGCCGCCCATCTTGAGCTTGGCGCCTTCCTTCTGGCCCGCCTCGATGTAGCCCATGACGCGCTTGGTCTGGACGTCGTCGACCATGGCGCCCATCTGGGTCTTGGGGTCGAGCGGATCGCCCGGCATCATCTTCTGGCCGATCGCCATGACCTTCTCGAGGAACTGGTCCTTGATCTTGTCCTCGACGATCAGGCGGGAGCCGGCGGTGCAGACCTCGCCCTGGTTGAACCAGATGCCGAAGGCGGTACGCTGGGCCGCGACATCGAGGTTGGGCGCGTCGCCCAGCACGATGTTGGGCGACTTGCCGCCGCACTCGAGCCAGATCTGCTTCATGTTGGATTCGCCGGAGTACTTCAGGAAGTACTTGCCGACCTCCGTGGAGCCCGTGAAGGCCAGGACGTCGACATCCATGTGGCGGCCGAGCGCCTGGCCCGCGGTCTCGCCGAAGCCCGGCAGCACGTTGAACACACCCTCGGGGATGCCGGCCTCGGCGGCGAGTTCGGCCAGCCGGATGGCGGTGAGGGGAGACTGCTCGGCGGGCTTCAGGATCACCGAATTGCCGGCGGCGAGCGCCGGCGAGATCTTCCAGCAGGCCATCAGCAGCGGGAAGTTCCACGGCACGACGGCGGCCACGACGCCCGCGGCCTCGCGCGTGATCATGGCGACGACGTTGCCCGGCGTCGGCGCCACCTCGTCGTAGATCTTGTCGATCGCCTCGCCGAACCACTGCACGGTGTTGGCCGAGCCCGGGATGTCGACGCGGGTCGAGTAGGCGATGGGCTTGCCCATGTCGAGCGTCTCGAGCAGCGCCAGCTCGTCGCGGTTCTTCATCATGAGCTCGGCGAGCTTCAGCATGACGCGCTTGCGGTTGGCCGGCGGCATGTTGGCCCAGGTGCCCTTGTCGAAGGCGGCGCGCGCGGCCTTCACGGCGGCGTCGACGTCGGCCTGCTCGCAGGCGGCGACCTTGGTCAGCAGCTGGCCCGTGGCCGGATTCACGCAGTCGAAAGTCTTGCCGGTGAGGGAAGGCGTGAACTTGCCGCCGATGAAGGCCTGGTTGCGGTAGCTCAAGCCGCCGACGCGGCCCTTCCAGTCATCGCGCGAAAGCTGGGCGCTCATGTCCATTACCCTCCGTTTGTAGGATGGCAGAGCCTAGAGCGTATCCCGACGAGTTGGAAGCGCCTCATCGGAGCGCGGACCTCCAGGTCCGCTCGTGCCACTGGACCAACTTCGAAGAATGCGGACCTGGAGGTCCGCGCTCCGATTCACCCACGAAAAAGCCGCCCGAAAGGGCGGCTGCCTCGTTCAGACATTCCTGTCGGAATGTCACTTAATCTTCGATTCCTTGAAGACGACGTGCTTGCGCGCGACGGGATCGTACTTCTTCAGCTCGAGCTTCTCGGTCTTGGTGCGCGGGTTCTTGCGCGTCACGTAAAAGAAGCCGGTGTCGGCGCTGGACACCATCTTGATCAGGATCGAGGTCGGCTTGGCCATGGTCTTGTCCCTATGCCCGGAAGGGCGAATCTCTGGAAGGCGGGCAAACTAGTCACTGGCCCGCCCATGTCAAGCCGCCCATTGGCGACCCTAGTGGCGGCTGGTCGTCGCTGTGGCCTGCTGGGTCGCCGCCTGCACGGCGTGGGCATAGAGAGTGCGGTCGCGCAGCAGGCGGGTGGCGATCTCGACGTCACGCTCGGGGCTGGCCTCTCCCGGCGGGCAGATCTTGCGCAGGTCGGTCACTTCCTGATGGGTCGGGTTGCGCAGGGCATGCCAGCGCATCAGCGTGCCCTGGCTGGAATCGACCGAGCCGGCATTCAGCTGGCCGATATCGGCGATCTTGGAGGTGCAGATGTTGGGCAGCACGCCGAGCTCGTTCCAGGTGTAGCCGGACGGCGCCTGCAGGCGCGACCAGGTCAGGATCAGTTCGCCCTCGTTGGCCAGCCGCACTACGGTCTGCACCGTGCCCTTGCCGTAGCTGGTGCTGCCGACGACGACGGCGCGGCCGCGGTCCTGCAGGGCGGCGGCCACGATCTCGGCCGCCGAGGCCGAGCCGCCGTTCATCAGCGCGACGATCGGAATGTCGGCTGTCTTGCTGCCGTTGGAGCTCTTGTAGGTGCGCCGGCTGTCGGGGTGGCGTCCACTGGTCGAGAAGATGGTGCCGTTGTTGATGAACAGCTCCGATACGGTCTGCGCCTGGTCCAGGAGACCGCCGCGGTTGGAGCGCATGTCGATGATGACGCCCGCCATGTCCTTGCCGAGCTCGGCACGTGCCTTGTCGATCGCGGTCTTCAGGTTGTCGGTGGTGGCGCTGTTGAAGCCGGTCAGGTGGATCAGGGCGACGTCGCCGCGGCGTTCGTAGGTGACTGTGGTGGGGATGATACGGCCGCGCTTCATGCTCAGCACGTATTCTGCGCCCTGCGAGGCACGCAGCACGGTGATGGCGACCGGCGCACCGACCGAGCCGCGCAGCTTGTGCACGACGTCGCTCAGCGGCCGCTCGATCATCGATTCGCCGTCGATCGACAGGATCTGGTCATCGACCTGGATGCCGGCCCTGGCCGCGGGCGAGCCGTCCTGCACGGCACGGATCATGATCTTCTTGTCGTCGGTGCGCTCGACGGTGATGCCGACGCCGCCGCCGCCGTCGCGTTGGAAGCGGTTGTCGCGCGCCTCGTCAGGGTCGGCGTAGCGGCTGTTGCGGTCGAGCTGCTTGGTGGTGGCCGTCATGGCCTCGCGGATGAGCTGCTGGCGGTCGGTGTACTGCAGGGCCGGGGAGGCGTCGAGGGAGCCCGCCATCAACTCGGCCAGCATGCCGCCCCAGGCGCGGCCGTCGGCCGGATCGGCCGGCGCCGGCCGGCTCAGCACCTCGCGGCCGTCGCGCTTGACCGTGAAGATGCCGTCCGAGGTCTCCAGCACCATGGCGGGATCGGCGCTGGCGAAGCCGCGGTAGGTCTCGGTCGAGAGCGCCCGGAAGTTGGGCTCGAACAGGTGGCGGTCGCCGATGGCGCGGTAGGCCTGCAGGACGACGCGTTCGAGGTTGACGTCGGCGGCTACCGACGGATTGCGGCCGGAAATGGCCTGCGGTGCTTCGGTCGAGGTCGCACAGGAGACGACCAATGATGCAGCAACAAGGGCGGCCGCCGCACGCGGCACCGCCTTACGGAGAAAAGGGATCAGCGACACTTCCATACCCAGCAACGGCAACAATAGCACAGGCCGTCGGCGGGCGGCCACGTTTTCAGGCTGAGGGGTCGTAGCTCCTGGTCGAGGGCTTGGCAGCGGCTATCCGATGCGCCCACAGGAGCGCAATGACGGCGCCTTTTATGCGAGGCAGCAGGGCGAGTGCAAGGACAACCGAGAGCGGAAGCCACAATGCCGCATGAACCCACAGTGGCGGCTGGCTGCCGTAGCGTTCGAGCACCAGGACCAGAGGAACGACGATGTGGCCGACGGCAAAAATCGTGAAGTACGCCGGCGCGTCGTCGGCGCGGTACGGCTCGAGCGCCAGCTCGCAGGCCGGGCAGTGGCTGCGCATCTTGAGGAAGCTCGAGAACAGGCTGCCGGCGCCGCAGCGCGGGCACCTGCCGCGCCAGCCGCGCCACAGGCATGTCCAGATATCCGGCGTGCGTTCCTCATCCATGCCGCCAAGATGGGGCTTGGCGCTATCGGCGTCGTCGCGACCGTTTGTCCTGACGGGGGCCGCGCTGCGCGACCGGACGCCGCGGTGCGCTGCGCGCATGGCGGTGGCCGCGCGGCAAGGCATGGCGTTCGACCCGTTCGATGACGTCCACGATCTCGAACAGCAGTCCGCCGGTGGCGATGTCGGCCTCGACCAGTTTCAGCCGCAATCGGTCGCCGAGCCCGAAGGCGTCGCCGGTCCGTTCGCCGATGAGCATCTGGCGACCCTCGTCGTGGCGGAAGAACTCCTGGCCAAGCGACCGGATGGGGATCAGCCCGTCGGCGCCGCTGGCATCGAGCGCGGCGAACAGGCCGAAGCGGGTGACGCTGGTGACCCGGCCGGGGAAGGTGGCGCCGACATGGGCGGCCATGAAGGCGGCCACGTAGCGATCCATGGCGCCGCGCTCGGCCGCCACGGCGCGCCGTTCGCACATGGAAAGGTGCTCGCCGAACTCGGCGAAGCGGCCCTTGTCGGCCTCGGGCAGCCCGCCTTCGCCCAGGCCGTAGGCCGCGATCAGGGCCCGATGCACGATCAGGTCGGGAAAGCGGCGGATCGGCGATGTGAAGTGGGCGTAGCGCGCCAGGGCCAGGCCGAAATGCCCGAGGTTCTCCGGGCTGTAGACCGCCTGGCTCTGGCTGCGCAGCATGGTCTCGTTGACCAGGCGGGCCACCGGCTTGTCGGCGACCTGGTGCAGGACGCGATTGAGGTCGGCGGGCCGGAGCCGCGGTCCGGCCGGCAGGGCGACACCCAGGGTGCCCAAGAACTCGCGCAGGCCCTCGATCTTGGCGGCGTCGGGCTGGTCGTGGACGCGGTAGAGGCAGGGGGTATGGCGCTGCTCCAGCGCCTGGGCGGCAGCCACGTTGGCAAGCACCATGAACTCCTCGATCAGCTTGTGGCTGTCGAGTCGCTCGCGCACGCCGATCTCGGCGATGCGGCCGTCGTCCCCCAGGGTGACCTTGCGCTCGGGCAGGTCGAGGTCGAGCGCGCCGCGCTTCTCGCGCGCCGCCAGCAGTACCTTGAAGGCGCCGTAGAGCGGGCGGATGACGGGGCCCATCAGGGGCGCGATCTCGGCGTCGGGCGTGCCGTCCTGGGCGCGCTGCACGCGGGTGTAGGTCAGCCGCGCGGCCGAGCGGATCATGGCGCGGTGGAAGCGGTGGCGCTTGAGATGCCCTTCGGCATCGATCCACATCTCGGCAACCAGCACCGGCCGGTCCTGGTGCGGCACCAGCGAGCACCAGTGGTTGCTGAGTGCCTCGGGCAGCATGGGCACGACGCGGTCGGGAAAGTAGACCGAGGTGCCGCGGCGGTAGGCGGCGCGGTCGAGCGGCTTGTCGTGCCGCACGTACCAGGCGACGTCGGCGATGGCGACCAGGATGCGCCAGCCGCCGGGATGATCCGGGTCGGGCTCGGCGAACACCGCGTCGTCGAAGTCGCGGGCGTCCTCGCCGTCGATCGTGACCAGGGGCGTGTCGCGCAGGTCGAGGCGCTGGCCGAGGGGAGCGGCGCGGGCGCGCTCGGCCTCCTCGAGGGCGGCTGGCGGGAACTCGACCGGGATGTCGTTGGCGGCGATCGAGATCAGGCTGACGGTGCGCGGATCGCTCATGGGCCCGACGCGCTCGATCACGCTGGCGCGCCGGGCGAGCGCGCCGCCGGCCGGCTCGACCCAGACGATGTCGCCCGGCTCGGCGCCGTTCTTGTCGGCCGGCCGGATGTCGAAGCTCACTTTCAGCTTGCGGTCGGTCGGGGCCACCAGGCCGATGCCGTTACGGCCGTCGGGCTCCTCGTAGAGGCCGAGCACCTTGCGCGGTGCGCTGCCCAGCAGGCGGATGACGCGGGCTTCGTAGGTGTTCTTGCCGCGGCGCTTCAGCGAGGCGAGCACGCGGTCGCCGACGGCGGGGGCCATGCCGCCGCGAGTCGCTTGGGGGACGATCTCGATGGGGGGCGGGGGGCCGTCTTTTTCTTCGTCGTGGCGGCGCGGCACGGCCAGCAGATGGCCGTCGTCGTCGACCCGCACGATCTCCAGTACGGTGATGTCAGTCAGTGCTTTTGGATCCTTGAATGTCTTGGCGCGGTCGGCGGCGATGTCGCCTGAGGAGCGCAGATCGCGCAGCAGCTCCTTGAGCTCGATGCGTTGGTCGCCCTTCAGCCCGAAGGCGCGCGCGATCTCGCGCTTGCCGACCGGGGTGGCGCTCTCCTTGATGAAAGCCAGCAGTTCGTCGCGGGTCGGGACTTTGCCCTTAGCCATCGGTCCCGGTGCGCGGCGGCGTCTCGGCCCCCTTGGCCTTGACGGCCTTGCGCTTGGGGGCCGCCTTCTTCTTGGCGGCCTTGGGCGTGCCCGGCGGCGTCTCGCCGGCGTCGTTGGCCGGCACGGGTGCCGCCTTCTTGGCCCGCGTCGCCTTTGGTTTCTTGCCTCCGCCCTTGGCCGCGCGCTCGGCCAGCAGCGACACCGCCTGGTCGAGCGTCAGCTCATCCGGCTTGAGGTCGCGCGGCACGGTGGCGTTGATGCCGGCGTGCTTGACGTAGGGTCCGTAGCGGCCTTCGTAGAGCTCGATCGGCGCCTCGTCGGCCGGATGGTTGCCGACCGTGCGGATGGGCTTGGCGGCGGCGCGGCCGCGGCCGGTCGCCTTGGCCTCGGCCAGGAGCGCCACGGCGCGGTTCATGCCGATCTCGAGCACGCTCTCGTCGGCCGGGATGGTCTTGTACTTGGTGCCGTGCTTGACGTACGGGCCGAAGCGGCCGACGCCGGCCAGGATCTGCTGGCCGTCGTCGGGATGCGGCCCCAGCTCGCGCGGCAGCGAGAGCAGCGCCAGCGCCTTCTCAAGCGTGACGTCGTCCGGGGTCATGCCCTTGAGCAGCGACTGTCGCTTGGGCTTCTCCTTGCCCTCGGCCTCGCCGAGCTGGACGTAGAGGCCGTAGGGGCCGTTGCGCAGGGTCACGACCTTGCCGGTCGCCGGGTCGGTGCCCAGCACCTTCGGCCCGTCGAGGTTGGCGCCCGAGGCGGCATCGGCCTCGGGATCGACGATGCCGAGCTTCCGCGTGAAGCGGCACTCCGGATAGTTCGAGCAGCCGATGAAGGCGCCGAACTTGCCGAGCTTCAGGCCGAGCCGGCCGTTGGCGCAGGACGGGCAGTCGCGCGGGCTCTTGCCGCCATTATCGTTGGCTGGGAAGAAGTGCGGGCCCAGCTCCTCGTCGAGCTTGTCCAGCACCTCGCTGACGCGCAGGTCCTTGGTCTCGCCGACGGCGGCGGCGAAGGCCTTCCAGAATTCGCGCAGCACCTGGCGCCAGTCGATCTTGCCGTCGGAGATCTCGTCCAGCTCGTCCTCGAGATGGGCGGTGAAGTTGTATTCGACGTAGCGCGGGAAATAGGTCTGCAGGAAGGCCGTGACGATGCGGCCGCGGTCTTCCGGCACGAAGCGCTTGCGGTCGATCTTCACGTAATTCCGCCGCTGCAGCACTTCTATGATGCTGGCGTAGGTCGAGGGCCGGCCGATGCCGAGCTCCTCGAGCTTCTTCACGAGGCTCGCCTCGGAGTAGCGCGGCGGCGGCTCGGTGAAATGCTGCTCGGGGATGACGTCGCGGCGCTCCAGGCCTTCGTCCTGGACGACGTCGGGCAGGATGGCGTTGCCTTCCTCGTCCGCGTCGGCACCGTTCTCGTCCTTGCCTTCGTCGTAGAGGGTGAGGAAGCCATTGAACTTCACGACCGAGCCGGTGGCGCGCAGCTGCACGGTCTTGTCGGCGCTGGCGATGTCGACCGTCACCTGGTCGAGCACGGCGCTTTCCATCTGGCTGGCGACGGTGCGCTTCCAGATCAGCTCGTAGAGGCCGAGCTGGTCCTTGTCCAAGTGGGCGGCGACGTCCTGCGGCGTGCGGAACAGGTCGGTCGGGCGGATCGCCTCGTGCGCCTCCTGGGCGTTCTTGGCCTTCGAGGTATAGACGCGCGGCCTCTCGGGGACGTAGCTCTGGCCGTACTTGGTCTCGATCAGGCGGCGGGTCTGGCCGATCGCCTCGGGGGCGAGCTGCACGCCGTCGGTGCGCATATAAGTAATGAGTCCGACCGTCTCGCCGCCGATGTCGACGCCTTCGTAGAGCCGCTGGGCGATGCGCATGGCCGTGGCGGCGCCCACGCCCAGCTTGCGCGAGGCCTCCTGCTGCAGGGTCGAGGTGATGAAGGGCGGCGGCGGATTGCGGCGGACCTGGCGGCGGTCGATCGAGGCCACCGAGAAGGCGCGCCGTTCGATCTCGCGCTTGGCCTGCTCGGCCCGCTCCTGGGTGTCGAGGTCGAACTTGTCGAGCTTGCGGCCGTCGAGATGGGTCAAGCGGGCCTTCAGCGTCTGCTTCTTGTTGGTGCCGAACAGGGCGTCGACCGTCCAGTATTCGCGGGTCTTGAAGACTTCTATTTCGGCTTCGCGCTCGCAGATCAGGCGGAGCGCCACCGACTGCACGCGGCCGGCCGAGCGGCTGCCCGGCAGCTTGCGCCACAGCACGGGCGAGAGGGTGAAGCCCACCAGGTAGTCGAGCGCCCGGCGCGCCATGTAGGCGTCGATGAGGTCCTGGTCGAGCTCGCGCGGATGGGCGACGGCGTCCAGCACCGACTGCTTGGTGATGGCATTGAAGGTGACGCGTTTGACGTCGACGCCCTCCAGCGCCTTTTTTCGCTTCAGCACGTCGCGGACATGCCAGGAGATCGCCTCGCCCTCGCGGTCGGGGTCGGTAGCGAGATAGAGCTTGCCGCCCTTGGTGATCGCCTTGGCGATGGCGTCGAGCCGCTTCTGCGACTGGGGGTCGACCTCCCAGTCCATGGCGAAATCCTCGTCCGGGCGGACCGAGCCGTCCTTGGGCGGCAGATCGCGGACATGACCATAGGAGGCCAGCACGGTGTAGCCGGGGCCGAGATATTTCCCAATGGTCTTTGCCTTGGCCGGGGACTCGACGACCAGTACGTCCATCGCCGGTGTTGCTCCAGTAAAACTTCAAGAACCGGAGCTAAATCACTGATCCTAAATCAGAGATACGCGGTTACCCCGGTGCCTTTCCAGGCGGCCTTCCAGCTCGAGAGCCAGCAGGACCTCCGCCATGGCGGCGGCGGACACTTGGCACCGGCGTACCACTTCGTCAACCAGCGTGGGTACCGACCCCAGGGCAGAGAGCACCTCGGAGGTCTCCGGGCGGCCCGGATTTCCCCTTGGTTTGACAAGGGCTTGGGGGGCGGAGCGTGGCACGCCGAGCACACCCAGAATATCGTTGGCGTCGCGCGTCAAAATGGCCCCATCCCGGATAAGGCTATTGGATCCGGCATAGCGCGGGTCGGCCGGCGAACCCGGGACGACGAAAACCTCGCGGCCCTGCTCGGCCGCCCGGTGGGCGGTGATCAGGGAGCCCGATCGGGCGGCCGCCTCGATAACCACGACACCCTTCGACAGGCCGCTGACGATGCGGTTGCGGCGGGGAAAGGCACGGGCCACCGGCGGCGGCGCCCAGGGGGCCTCGCTGAGCAGCAAACCGCCGGTGGCGATGTCGGCCTGCAGGCCGGCATTCTGCGGTGGGTAGACCTGGTCGATGCCGCCGGCCAGCACGGCGACGGTGCCGGTGCCCAGCGCAGCCTGGTGGGCGGCCGCATCGATGCCGCGCGCCAGGCCGGAGGCGACCACGAAGCCCGCTGCGCCGAGAGCGCCGGCCAGCTCGCCCGCAAGACGGCAGGCCGCCATGGAAGCCTCGCGGGCGCCGACGACGGCGAGGGTGGGGCGGCCGAGCAGGCCGAGATCGCCGATGGCCGACAGGACCGCCGGCGCATCCGGCAGGGCGGCCAGCGCCGGCGGATAGGCCGGATCGCCGAACACCAGGAAGCGGCCGCCGGCCTTGGCCAGCGCGTCTTCCTCGCGGGCGATCGCAGTATCGCCGATCGTGCTGAGCCGCGCGCAGGCGGCGTGCGCCGAACCGAAATGGGCCAGCGCTTCGTGAAAGGTCACCGGCCCGATCCGGGCGCTGCGCGCCAGCCGCAGCCGGGCGCGTCGTTCGCCGGGATCGAGCTCGGCGGTGAGGGGGCCATCGAACATGGCGCGACACTACGCGCGTGTTCTCTCCCTGTAAATCAACCGGCAGTAGAATCAGCGCAGCTTGGGATTGAGCGCGTCGCGCAGCCAGTCGCCCAGCAGGTTCACGGCCAGCGACGGGATCACCAGCGCGAAGATCGCGAGCGCCGGAGGCCCCCGCCACATGTCGGAATCGTGGAAGCAGGCGAACGTCGTGTCAGCCATGCGTCACCTGCGGCGGCCGGCAAGCCCGCCAAGCGCGCCCAGGAGGGCGAGCCCGGCGGCCAACGGGCCGAAGCCCTCGAAGCCTACCCAGCCGATCATGGCCGCGCCAAGGGCCGCGGCGCCGATCCAGCCGACGCTGGCCGAGGTGCCGTTCAGCGCCAGCACCGTGCCGCGCATGTCCTCCGGCACGTTGGCCAGGGCGGCCATGTAAGGCGCCCGGCCGAGCGCATTCAGCAGGACATAGAGGAAGCCCAGCGCCACCGACACCTCGGCGCTGGGATGCCACAGGAAGAGGACCAGGGCGGCCACGCCGGACAACGCCATGGCGACGGCGAAGACCAGCAGCCGGTCGCGGAAGCGGTCGGCGATCTGGCCGCCCAGCAGCGTGCCCGCGACGTTGCCGATGGCGAAGACCGCCAGGGGAAGGGCGAGCTCGGCGAGCGACAGCGCGTAGGTCGCCTGCAGGAAGGCGGCGAAATAGATCGCGGCCAGGCCGTAACAGATGCGTTCGGCGATGCCGGTGCCGAGCAGGCCGAGCACGCGCCGCGACAGGGCGTCCCTGATCGACGGCCGTGTCGCAGCACGGGTGTGTCCGGCCGTGCCGCGGCCCACGCTGGCGATCATGCTGAGGCTGGCCAGCAGCGACAGGGCGCCAATGCACAAGAGCCAGCCGCGCCAGCCGATCAGCGCGCCGACCGCGGCGGCCATGGGCACGCCGACCAAGAGGGTGAGCGACTGGCCGCTCATCATCCAGCCGAGCGCGCGGCCGCGCTGGCTGTCGGGCACGCGTCCGGACACCTCGGCGTAGATCGTGCCGGTGAAGGCGCCGCAGCAGGCGCCGCCGGCGCCCGCCCACACCGCGACCCAGAAGAAGGAGCCCGCCAGTGCCTGGGCGGCCATGGTGAGCGCCAGCCCGAGCAGCGATACGGCCAGCACCGTGCGCCGTCCGAAGACGTCGGACAGCCAGCCGGCCCCAGCCGAGGCGATGCCCCAGGCCGTCGCCGTCAGCGAAACGAGGTTGGCGACCAGCGGCATGCTGACGGAGAGATCGTCCGCCATCTCGATCAGGAACGGCGCGCGCGTCGTACCGCTCGAGGTGCAGACGAAGGAGCCGAGGCAGGCGGCGCCGATCAGGCCCCACGGCAGGGCCTTGGCAGCAGCATTGGTCATGGCTCAGCCGCCCGCCGTGCCGAGCCGGGCGCAATCGGCCCGCAGCCGAGGATCGATCGCGGCATGGAGAAGGTGGAAATGCACGACGCGGTTGGCGAGCCGGCGCCCGCGCGAAGGGACCGCCGGCGCCCGGCTCGCGCACTCCACGGAGAAGTAGATCGGCAGGATGCCGATCACGAAGGTTGGCATCGCCGCACCGGCCAGCGAGAAGGCCATGACCGCCGGCGTCGCCCCCTGGCCCACCACGTCGGTCACCGGGTCGCCCACGACGTCGAACAGCACGAAACAAAGGAACGACACCGCCAGCATGACGGCCGCGGACGGCAGGAGACGGAAAGCGATGAAAGCCAGCATTCCGGACCCTACGTTCCTCCCCGCGCAGTGGCGAGGCGAATCGTTGGCGAAGGTCGGGATCGTCACCCTGTCGCTCATCGACCGGCCATGAGCTGGTGATGCAGTGGCGGCTAGGGCATGTCCTCGACGGCGAGCTACCAAGCGTCGGCGATCATCGTGTCGCGCCTGGGTGGTCGACTTCTTTCAGCATGGCGTCGGTGAGTTCATCGAGCGTCGGCCGGTCGTCCTTTCCCACCGGCCGGTCGTCCCGCGGGCCGTGCCGGTCGTCACAATTCAAGGCATCATCGGCCGTCCGGCCGCTATGGGAAGGCGGCGCAAGAAAGGACCGCCATGAATCGACGCCAACTCATGATGCTTGCCGGAGGCCTGCCCCTGATGTCGACCGCCCACGCCCAGCCCATGCGCCGCAGCCGCCCCGGAGATCCTTCCTGGCCGTCGGCCGCGCAGTGGCAGGAGCTGAACGCCCGGGTGGGCGGCCAGCTCGTCCAGGTAAAGCCGCCGCTCGACGCCTGCCGCGCGGCGCCGGCCAGTGCGGAGTGCGCCGCCTTCTTCAGAGGCCTGAAGAACCCCTGGCTGATCGGCGACAACGTCGCGCTGACCCAGACCAGCGGCTGGGCCGATGCCTGGACGTCGACGCCCAGCGCCTATGCGGTGGCCGCGCGCAATGCGGCCGACGTTGCGGCCGCGGTCAACTTCGCGCGCACCCATCGACTGCGGCTGGCCGTGAAGGGCGGCGGCCATTCCTATCAGGGGACGTCGAACGCGCCGGATTCGCTGCTCGTGTGGACGCGGGCGATGAATCGCATCGAGCTGCACGATGGCTTCGTTGCCCAGGGCTGCAGCGATCGCCCGCAGCCGGCCGTGTCGCTGGGCGCCGGCGCGGTGTGGCTGCAGGCCTACGACGCCGTCTCCAAGGCCGGCCGCTACGTGCAGGGCGGCGGCTGTACCACGGTGGGCGTGGCCGGCCTGATCCAGAGCGGCGGCTTCGGCACCTTCTCCAAGCGCTACGGCATGGCGGCGGCCGGCCTGATCGAGGCCGAGGTGGTGACGGCCGACGGCACGGTGCGCATCGCCAATGCCTGCACGAACCCGGACCTGTTCTGGGCGCTGAAGGGCGGCGGCGGCGGCAGCTTCGGCATCGTCACGCGCCTCACGCTGCGGACGCGCGAACTGCCGGAGTTCTTCGGCGGCATGTTCGTCAACGTGGCTGCCAAGTCGGACGCGGCCTACCGCGAGCTGATCGGCCGCTTCGCCGCCTTCTATCGCGAGCAGCTTTTCAATCCGCGCTGGGGCGAGCAGGTGACCTTCCGCCGCGACAACGTCTTGGGCGTCGCCATGGTGTTCCAGGGTCTCGACGGCGATGCCGCGGCCGCCGTGTGGAAGCCGTTCTTCGACTGGCTGGCCCAGCGGCCGGCCGACTTCGCGCTGCAGGCGCCGCCCTTCGTCGCCGCCCTGCCGGCGCGGCATTTCTGGGACGCCGCCTTTCTCAAGGCGAACGCTCCGGACTTCGTGCTGAACGACGACCGGCCCGGCGCGCCCTCCGGTAACGTGTTCTGGCGCTCCAATCTTGGCGAGGCCGGCTGGTTCATCCAGGGCTACGAATCGGTGTGGATGCCGGGCCCGCTGATCGAGCCCGCGAATCAGGCGCGGCTGGTCGACGCCCTGTTCGCTGCGTCGCGCCAGTGGCGCGTCACGCTGCACTTCAACAAGGGCCTGGCCGGCGCCCCTGCCGAGGAGGTCGCGGCGGCACGCGACACGGCGACCCATCCGGCAGCGGCCGACGCCTTCGCCCTCGCCATCAGTGCCTCGGAGGCACCGCCGGCCTTCCCGGGCATTGCCGGCCACGAGCCCGACATCGCGCTCGCGAAACGCAATGCCGGGAACATCGGCGCCGCCATGGACGAGGTGCGCAAGCTGGTGCCGAACCACGGCTCCTACGTCTCGGAGTCGAACTACTTCGAGCCCGACTGGCGCTCCGCCTTCTGGGGCGCGAACTACGCGCGACTCAGGCAGGTCAAGGACAAGTACGATCCCGACGGTCTGTTCTTCGTCCATCACGGCGTCGGCAGCGAGGATTGGAGCCCCGACGGTTTCACGCGCTCGAGATGACGGTGTCCGACGGTCTACAAAGTGTTCTTGAAGATCTTCCCGTCCTTCACGATGACGACAAAGTTCTTCGCCGGCTCTTTGATCAGGTTGATGTTGGCTACCGGATCGCCATCGACAAGCAGGAGGTCGGCGAGTGCGCCTTGTTCGACCACGCCGAGCTTGCCCGGATAGGGATTGCGCTCGCCGGACAACGCCAGCAGCTCGGCGTTGGTACTGGTCGCCATGACCAGCGTTTCGGCGGGCGTGTACCAGCGGACGAGCTTCGCCAGCAGCTCGCCCTGGCGCGGCGCGAGCTGAGGTGAAAACAGGATGTCGGTGCCGAACGCCGTCTTTATCCCGTACTTCTTCGCCAAGGCGAAGGTTCTGTCCGTGCCGGCGAACACCGCGCGCGCCTTGAGCCTCTCCAGCGAGCCGGGCGGGAACGCTTCCGCCAACTCGTCGGGGAATGCCTGGGTGCTCAACCAGACGCCTTTTTCGGCCATCAGCTTGGCGCTCTCGTCGTCCATCAGATGCCCGTGCTCGATGCATTTGACGCCCGCCGCGATCGCCCGGTGAATCGCAACGGGCGTGTAGGCGTGCACGGTGACGTAGGTACCCCAATTGTCGGCCGCTTCGACGGCTGCGCGCAGCTCGGCCTCGGTGAAGGTGGATGCGTCGAGCGGGCTGCGGGGCGAAGCCACGCCGCCGCCCGCCGTCAGCTTGATCTGCGTCGCCCCCAACAGGAGCTGTTCGCGCACGCGCACGCGGACC
>WHTW01000145.1 GCA_009377525.1 Rhodospirillales bacterium | reverse complement strand
TCTTGAATCACAACCGATTCACCGGATTCAATATGTTTCCGGACTGACACTTAGACGATCAATCATCGACGCATAGTGAAAGACGTCTAGTGGCTGCGGCGCAGGGGGCCTTGTAACTAGGCTGACTGGCGATCCGTCGTTGATGCAGTCGATCACGACAATACTCAGGGCGTCGTAGCCATCCATTCCGGTCTTCGACCTCCGTGGCAGTTGTTTCACCTTATCGATCGCAATGTTCACCGATTTGGGCTGGTCGTGCGTGCTCCACTCAGGATCAGTGGCTCGATGCTTCTTGTTCAGATCGGAGCTGAGAAACCTTTCCGCTGCATTGATCATGACGAAGCCGGCTGCGATCGCCAAGTCGTGAGCTCCATGAATCGTTTGGTGGCTCGAATTGAGCTCGTCGTAAAGCCGTGGCAGGGCGCGCTGATGTGCGGTCATGCATGCCTTCGCTTCGAGAGCGATCAGCACGTTGCCTACAGGAGCTTCCTTCAATTCAGGAAGGACATGCAGTTCCGCTCTCTCAGCCGCGGTGAGTTCTATAGAGTAGCGATCAACTAGATTTTTGAGAGTCCGGGTGACTGGCTTTGTCGCGGTTGCCGAAACGCTTACGACGAGGTCGAGATCCTTCTTCCGATCATTTCGGAAGTCGCGCATTTCGTGGTTGATGCCGAATGAGACCTTGCCGCTAGCAACGTGGCTACGGAACAGGGTCGACGTCCGAAGCAAGTCGAAGACGATTCCCCAGCAAGCAACCTTCGAATGATGATCGCTACGGCTGTGGTAGTTCCAAGCGTTTTTGTGCTTATCGATTACAACAGGCTTGGAAAGGGAACGAACTAGAATCTCAGCGCCGGAGGCCATTCTCAATTTGCTCTGCGACCGAATGAATACTAGCGATCTTAGGCGATGCCGCCACGTCGATTGTGGAGGCCGATCAACAACAATACTCGACAATCGCCACCGGCGTACTCAATATCGGCGCCTCTTTAGCACCGCAACTGCGCCTCCTTCAACGCTCCGCCCAGCCACACCACGGCTTTGACGGCGGCACCCAAGGCGTCGTCCATCGAGGAATAGGCGGCGCCCGAGTGGCATGCAACCGGCGTCCAGGCGCCGACATCCTCGGCATCGCGACGAAACTCCTCGAAGCCGAAGCTGCCGTCGGGCCGGCGGAACAGGTCGACGCAGCGGTCGTGCTCGCCGTTCTCGATGCTGCGCAAGATGACCCACGACTTGTCGATGCGCCGGGACATGCGGGTCAGTATCGGCCACGCCTGGCTGCCCACCAATAGGCGAGCGGCTTGCGCCAGGCGCCGATATCGCCGAGCGAGAGGGCCGGCAGCAGGATCGGCAATGCCCCCGGGTCTATCTCGCGCCGCAGCGCGCGCGCTTCGGCCAGCATCGCGTCGCGTTCCGGCCCCTCGCCCATCAACCACGCCGACGCGACCGCCCGCGCCGCTCGGCGGCTCGCCTCGTCGCCGGCACCGAGCACGGCGAGTTCGAGATCGGCCAGCGCGTGGCCGGCGCGCAGCACATCGAGCGGCCCGTCGATCTCCTCCTCGCGCGCATCGATCAGGGCGACGAGGTCCCGCGGCCGCAGGCGATGCCGCCGCACGGTTTCGCTCAGCGATTCGACGACGGGCTGTGCGCGCGGCTTTCCGGCGCCGGCGGCTTCGGCAACAGCCTCGCGCCACCATTCCAATCGGATGCGCGCCAGCATGGGCTCGCGCGTGACAGAGCGTGTGCGCGCAAGCTCATGGTTGAACGCCAACAGCGCCAACAGGTCGGTGCGCGCGGGCTCGGGGGCGAACAGCGCGCCGAGGAAGCGATCGCGATCGGCGCTGCGCACCAGGTCGAGCACATAGCGATGCGCTGCTGCAGGCGCGAGGTAGGCGTCGCTCATGCAGCGGAAAACTCCGGTGTGCGACCGTTGAATGCGGAGGCTTCTGCGCGTACAATGCGCAATTGGAGATTCACCAAGCCCATCAACAAGATAAAAGGAATACCTGACATGGGTGCCATCTTCACATCGCCCGGACGCACCGTCACTGCCGGGGTCGTGCTGATCATTGCCATCGTCATCGTGGTGGGGCTGGCCACCGGACAGATGACCAAGGTCGACCACTCCTATGCCACCTTCATCATGCGCTGGCTGCACGTGATCAGCGGCGTGCTGTGGATCGGCCTGCTGTGGTACCTCAACTTCGTGCAGGTGCCGACCATGCCGACCATCCAGCCGGTCGAGCATCGCGCCGCGATCAGCAAGTTCATCGCGCCCAACGTCCTCTTCTATTTCCGCTGGGCCGCGCTCGCCACCGTGATCACCGGCCTGCTGCTCGCCTGGATGCTGGGCTACATCGTCGACGCACTGATACTGCGCCCGGGCTTCGTGATGATCGGCATCGGCATGTGGATGGCGCTGATCATGGCCTTCAATGTCTGGTTCATCATCTGGCCGAACCAGCAGAAGATCCTTGGCCTGGTCGAAGCGACGGCCGAGCAGAAGGCGGCGGCCGCCAAGCCAGCGCTCTACGCCAGCCGCTTCAACACCATGTTCTCGATCGGCATGCTCTACTGCATGGTGGCGCAGCAGAACGCGCCCGTCTGACCGATACACAAGAGATCAAGGAACGGGGCCCGACGGGTCCCGTTTTCTTTTGGGGAGGCGTTCGCGCATATCTGGTACGCCCGCCAGCCCCCTCCCCCTACACATTGCCGATTTCCGGCAATAATATTACAACGCATCTGTGGGCATTTGCCCTGGCCACGATCAGGCCGTCGCGTGTCCCACGCGTCCCCCTCGCGTAGTGCGCATGCTTCCGCGTTCAATCATCGATGATTGAGTGAAGCGGGACCTCTCCGCTCCCGCTTGAAACGGAGGAACAACAAGTGATGGAGATGTTCGACAAGGCCAAAGCCTGGATCCTCAAGATCACGGAGTTGGGCCTTTTGCTGGTGGCACTCGCCATCGTGCTGCAAATGCTGTTCGGCACGGCCGTGCCTTTCCTAGGCGGCGATGTCGTCGGCAACCTGCTCAAGCTCCTGACGGCGCTGGGCAGCAACGGCGTCGTGGGATTGGTGGCGATCGCCATCATTCTCTACCTGTTCAACCGCAAATAACTCCTCCCCGCATACCCCCTCAGAAGAAGAAACGACAAGGAGATGGACATGGAATGGTTCGATCGCGGCAAGACGGTGATCCTGCGCCTTACCGATCTCGGTATCGCCCTGCTGGCGCTGGGCATCATCCTGCAGCTCCTGTTCGGCAATGCGACGCCCTTCCTCGGCAACGACATCGCCGCGAACATCATGACCTTCATCAAGGGTCTCGGCGGGCAAGGCCTGGTCGGCCTGGTCGCCATCGCCGTGGTGCTCTACATCCTGAACCGCAAGTAAGCACAGCACGTTCCGTCCGGCTGAAATCAGCCGGACGGAACGTGCCCCATAACCCAAGATGTGCCGCACGCGCGTTTCCGATCGGATGGAACCGCGAGCGGTTCCATCGGAAACCGCACCAAACGCGGTCCTGGCTGGAGGAAGCCCCGCTGTCCGCGGCGGGGCTTTCTCTTTTGACGCATTAGATTAGACCGGAATGAGCGCCGCTGCCACGCGCCGCCGCTCGGCCAGCAGCACGTTGTAGATGCGGCAGGCCGATCCCGTGTCGACCACTTCGAGCGACAGGCCGGCCGATTTCAGCGACGCGCGCAGCGCCGGCGGCAGGAAGACGGCGCGCGGCCCGCAGCCCACGACCAGAAGCTCGGTCGGCGGCGGCGCCTCCTCGAGGGCCGAGAGATTGTCGAGGGCGAGGTCCTCGGCACGGGTGACGTTCCACGCTGTCGTCCGCGTCGGAGTCACCAGCACGGGCGAGCGCCATTCGCGCTCGCCAATCAGGAAATGGCCCGGGCCGTAGCTGCGGATGAGTTGGACCTGCGACGGGTCAGGCGTCGGCAGGGTCTTGTCGGACGGCCCACCCTGCCTGGGCCGGATCACGCCTTGGCCTTCTCGGCCTTGTCGTCGTCCGGCCGCAGCTGCTCGGGCCGCAGGTTCAGGTAGACCAGGCCCGCGCAGGCGATCCAGATCGAGGAGTAGGCGCCGACGATCACGCCCCACAGCATGGCCACCGAGAAGCTGTAGAGCACCGGTCCGCCGAACAGCACCAGCGCCAACACCGCCACGAACACCGTGGCCGAGGTCATCAAGGTGCGCGCCAGCGTCTCGTTGACGCTGAGATTGAGCAGATCGACCAGGCCGAGCTTCTTGTAGCGGCGCATGTTCTCGCGCACGCGGTCGAAGATCACGACGGTGTCGTTGATCGAGTAGCCGGCGACGGTCAGCACCGCGGCGAGCGCGGTCAGGCTGAAGTCGAGCTGGAACAGGACGAATATGCCGACCGTCGAGATCACGTCGTGCAGCATGGCGATCAGGGCGCCGACGGCGAATTGCCATTCGAAGCGGAACCACACGTAGATGGCGATGGCGGCCATCGTGGCGATCACCGCCAAGATGCCGCTTTCCATGAGTTCGCCGCCGATCTTGGGGCCGACCGCTTCGGTGCCGCGGATCTCGTATCTGGCGCCGATGGCGTCCTCGACCAGCTTGATCGCGACCTGCTGGCACCATTCGGCCTGCTGCTCGGGCGTCATGTCGATCTTGGCGGTGTTGACCGTGCCGCGCGGCAGCTGGCGCTCCTGGACGGTGAGCCCTGCCCGGCTCACCGCATCGCGCCAGGCAATGGCGTCGAGGGCGGCGGGCGAGGTGAACTCGACATCGCCGGTGCCGGGCGGGCCGGGCTTGACCTGCCAGCCGGGGCCGGCCCGCGTCAGCATCACCTTCTGGGCGCCGGCCACGCATTGCGGGCCGCCGTCCTGGCGCTGGACACGGATCAGCGCCGTGCTGGGGTCGCCGAACTCCTGCAGAGCGACCTCGCCGACGCCCAACCCGCCGACCGTCGAGCGCAGCTCGTCGAGCTGGGCCACGCCCTGCTTGGCGCGCGCCTGGATGGCGATGCCGCCCCTGAAATCGATGCCGAAATTCAGCCCGACGAAAGCCACGCCAAGCAGCGCCACGACGTTGATCAGGGTCGACAGGATCAGCGCGGCCTTGCGCTGGCCGAGGAAGTCGAACTTCTTCTTGAAGGTGAACAGGTGAACGGGCTTCCACAGCATGGCGTCGCCTCAGATCACGAGTTCGGTCGGTCGCCGCCAGCGCACCCAGACCGACAGCAGCATGCGGGTGAAGATGGTGGAGCTGAACATCGAGGTGACGAGGCCAAGCGAGAGCGTGGTGGCGAAGCCGCGGATCGGGCCCGAGCCGAAGCCGAACAGCAGGACGCCGGCGATCAGCGTCGTGAGGTTGGCGTCGATGATGGCCGACATGGCGCGCTCGTAGCCGGTGGCGAGCGAGCTGAAGGCCGAGCGGCCCAGCGCCTTCTCCTCGCGCACGCGTTCGTAGATCAGCACATTGGAATCGACGGCCATGCCGACCGTGAGCACCAGTCCCGCCATGCCGGGCAGGGTGAGCGACGCCCCGAGGATCGACATGCCGGCGAACACCATCAGCAGGTTGACCAACATGGCGAGGTTGGCGAAGCCGCCGAACACCGGCCCGTAGGCCGCGAACATGAACAGCGCCACCAGGATGGTGCCGACGATCGTCGCGACGGTGCCGTCACGGATGGCGTCGGCGCCGAGGTCGGCGCCCACCGTACGCTCCTCGATGATGGTGAGCGTGGCGGGCAGCGCGCCGGAGCGCAGCAGCAGCGCCTGCTCCTGGGTCTGCTGGGTGGTGAAGGTGCCGGTGATGATGCCGCTGCCGCCGCAGATCGCGCTTTGCACGACGGGGGCGCTGATGATCTCGTTGTCGAGCTGGATGGCCAGCCGCTTGCCGACGTTGGCGCGGGTGGCGGCGCAGAAGGCGCGGCCGCCGGGGGCATTGAAGGTGAAGCTGATGATCGGCCGGCCGCCCTGCTGCTGCTCGAAGGTCGACCTGGCGTCGTCGAGATCCTCGCCGCCCACGATGACGCGCTTGAAGACCGGCAGGCACTGCGGCTGGTAACGCCGGCAGATCTGATCGGGCGACATCCTGGGATTAGCCGCCTGGATCTCCTCCCATGCCTTGGGATTGCTGCGACGCAGCTCCTGCATGCCCTCGCGCGTCGGCACCATCGCGGTGGTGGGCGGCACGGTGGCGCTCGGACCGGCCGCGGCCACGTCCTCGTTGACCAGATGGAAGGTGAGCTTGGCCGTCTGATTGATCTTGTTCTTGAGGTCGGTCGTGTCCTTGATGCCCGGCACCTGCAGCAGGATGCGCTCGTCGCCCTGGCGCACGATGGTGGGCTCGATGGTGCCTGTCTCGTCGACGCGGCGGCGCAGGATCTCGATCGACTGGTCGATCACTTCCCTCTTGCGGCGGAACAGGTCCTGGTCGGAATAGGCGAGATGGATCGTGTCGCCCTGGCCCGACACGGCGAGCGATGGATCGACGTTGCGGATCGCCTCGATCGCCTTGGCCCGCTGCGCCTCGTCGCGCAGCACCACGGTGACGGCGCGGCCCTGATCGACCATGATGTCCTTGTACGCAACCTGCTGCTTGCGCAGCTCGCCGCGCACGGAGTCGCTCAGGTTGGTGAGGCGCTCGCTCAGGACCGAGCGCAGGTCGGCTTCCAGCAGGAAGTGCGCGCCGCCGCGCAGGTCCAGACCGAGATTGATGCGGCTCTGCTGGTACCAGCCCGGGAGGTGGTCGAGCACGGCCGACGGCAGCAGGTTGGGCAGGGCGAACACCCCGGACAGCACGGTGATCGCGATGATGACGATCGTCTGCCAGCGCGGAAGATTGAGCATCCCGACCTACTGCCTCAACAACAAGGCTATTTCTTGCCGCCGAACAGGCTTCCCAGCAGGCTCCTGCGCTCGGATGCCGGCGCTGGGGGCGGCAGCATCGGCTTCTCGTCCTCTTCGGCATCTTTGGCGCTGCGCACCGATTCGCCGCGGCTGACGATGTCGGTGATGGTCTGCTTGATGATGCGCACCCGCACGCCCTCTGCGAGTTCCACCTGCAGCTCGTTGTCGGTGATCACCTTGGTGACCAGCCCGATGATGCCGCCGCCGGTGACGACGCGGTCGCCGCGCTTGACGCCGGACAGCATCTGGCGTTGCGCCTTGACCTTGGCCTGCTGCGGGCGGATCAGCAGGAAATAGAAGACGACGAAGATCAGGACCAGCGGAAAGAGCTGGACGAGGAAATCCCCGCTGCCACCGCCGCCCGTCTGGGCCCATGCTTCCGATATCAACATCTTGCGCTCCCGATCTTACTTTCCGGCCGTCGAAAAGCGCGCGGACTATAGCGACCCCGCCCCGCTTTGCAACGCAAGGTCGGGAGCGTATGGTCGCCCCCTTTCACGCCGCCGGCAACGATGGATCAAGACCTTAAAGCCACGCTTTCACGCATTGCCGAAGCGCTCGACCGGCTCGCCCCGCCCGCTCCTCCACCGCCGACATCGCCGCCGCCGAGGCCTATGTCTGGCATGCCGCCGGGCACCGTCTGGAGGCCGTGCCCAAGGTCAACCGGGTCGATCTCGACCTTCTGATGGGCGTCGACCGCCAGAAAGGAGATCCTGCTCGAGAACACCCGGCGCTTCGCCAAGGGCTGCCGGCCAACAACGCCCTGCTGTGGGGATCGCGCGGCGCCGGCAAGAGCTCGGTCGTGAAGGCCGTCCATGCCCACGTGAACCGCGAGATGGGCGGGCCGCCCGGTCCGCTGGCCCTGGTCGAGATCCATCGCGAGGACATCCCCTCGCTGCCGGCGCTCCTGTCCATGATCCGCACCTCGCCGCGCCACTTCGTGGTGTTCTGCGACGATCTCTCGTTCGACGGCCAGGACGCCGCCTACAAGTCGCTGAAGGCGGTGCTGGAAGGCGGCATCGAAGGCCGCCCGGACAATGTCGTCTTCTACGCCACCTCCAACCGCCGCCATCTGATGCCGCGCGACATGATCGAGAACGAGCGCTCGACGGCGATCAACCCGTCGGAGGCGGTCGAGGAGAAGGTCTCGCTCAGCGACCGCTTCGGCCGGTGGCTCGGCTTCCACAATGCCGACCAGGACACCTTCTTCGCCATGATCGAAGGCTACGCCAACCATTTTAAGCTCGGCGTGCCGATCGAGACCCTGCGCAAGCAGGCGATCGAATGGTCGGTGACGCGCGGCGCGCGCTCGGGCCGCGTCGCCTGGCAGTTCATTCAGGAAGTGGCCGGCCAGCTCGGCAAGAAACTGGAGTAGCAATGGGGATCCTCGGATGACTGGGCCCGAAGACGTGATGTTCTCGCCCGCGGCCAAGGCGGAGCAGATGCGTCTGGGGTCGCGGACCTTGTTCGAGGACCGTGAATGGAAGACCGAGATCACCGACGACCTGCGCCAGTTCCTCGGCATCATCGACACCTTCTTCTTTGCAACAGCGAGCGCCGGCGGCCAGCCCTACATCCAGCATCGCGGCGGGCCGCCGGGTTTCCTGAAGACCATCGGCAGCCATACGCTGGCCTTTGCCGATTTCGCCGGCAACCGGCAGTACATGACGCTCGGTCACCTCAAGGAGAACGACCGCGCCCACATTTTCATCCTGCACTTCGCCACCCGGCAGCGCGTCAAGCTGTGGGGCCGCGCGCGCGTGGTCGAAGGTGATCTCGAGTTGATGGAGCGCCTGGTCGACCCGCGCTACAAGGCCAGGCCCGAACGCGCGATCGTTTTCACCCTCGAAGCATGGGATGTGAACTGCCAGCAGCACATCGTGCCGCGCTACAGCGAGGCCGAGATCACTCCTGCCGTCGACCGGCTGGGGCAGCGGATCAAGGAACTGGAAGAAGAGGTCGCGCGGCTCAAGGCCCGCGGCTGACGGTACGGAACTTGCGTTCGGAGCGAGCATGAAGATCCTGGTCGCCAATCCCAACACCTCGGCCGGCGTCACCGAGCGGCTTGTCGCTTCGGGCACGCTGGTGGCGAGCCCCGGCACCGAGCTGCTGCCGATGACGGCGTCGTACGGCGTGCCCTACATAGCCACCCGTGCGGAAGCCGCCATAGGCGCAGCCGCGGCGCTCGACATGCTGGCCGAGCGGCGAGGCACCATCGATGCGGCGATCGTCGCGGCGTTCGGCGATCCCGGCTTAGGCGGTGCACGCGAGCTGTTCGACTTCCCGGTGGTCGGCATGGCCGAGGCGGCCATGCTGATGGCCTGCACGCTCGGCCGCCGCTTCGGCATCGTGAGCTTCTCGCGCTCGCTCGAGCCGTGGTTCGCCGAGATCGTGGCCTGGCATGGCATGACCGACCGCTGTGCCGCCATCCGCACCCTCGACGAGGGCTTCCGCTCGATCGACGAGGTGCAGGAGGAGAAAGAGGCCGTCCTGATCGAGCTGGCCCTGCGCACTATCACCAACGATGCCGCCGACGTGGTCATCCTGGCTGGCGCGCCGCTCGCCGGCCTCGCCAACAAGATCCGCGATCGCGTGCCGGTGCCGCTGGTCGACGGCATCCAGGCCGCCGTTGTCATGGCCGAGGGTCTGGTGCGCATGAACCCGCGCAAGGCCACCGCCGGCACCTACCGGCGTCCGGGGCCGAAGGGCTCCAGGGGCCTGTCGACGGCGCTCGCCAACGTGATCGGTCATCGTGACTCGTGACCTCAAAGGCTACGGGCGCACGCCGCCCCATGCGCAGTGGCCGCATGGCGCGCGCGTCGCCGTCTCCTTCGTCATCAATTTCGAGGAAGGCGCGGAGATGTCCCTCTCCGCCGGCGATGCCTTCAACGAGAAGGTCCACGAGGTCACCGACGAGATCACCGGCGTCGCTGACCGCTGCATGGAATCGCACTTCGAGTACGGCACCAAGGCAGCGTGGCGGCGGATCGCCGATGCACTGGAACGGCTTGGCGTGCATGCCACCGTCAGCACCTGCGGCAACGCGGCCGAGCTGTCGCCCTGGCTGATCGCAGACGCCGTTGCCCGCGGCCACGAGATCTCTTGCCACGGCTGGCGCTGGGAAAGGCATGCCCACGTGGCCGAGGCCGACGAGCGCGCGGCGAGCGCGCGCACCGTGAAGGTGCTGACCGAGATCGCGGGCGCGCGCCCCGTCGGCTGGCACACGCGCTCGACGCCTTCGCCCAATACGCGCCGCCTGCTGGTCGAGGAAGGCGGCTTCCTCTACGACAGCGACGACTATTCCGACGATCTGCCGTTCTTCGTCGAGATTTTGGGGGAAGCGTCATCTGGTGCTTCCCTACAGCTTCGACACCAACGACATGCACTATCACCAGGGCTTCCATCGCTTCGTCACGGCGCGCGACTTCGCCGACTACACGACCGACGCCTTCGACACGCTGTGGGCCGAGGGCGAGCGCACACCCAAGATGATGTCGATCGGCCTGCACCTGCGCATGATCGGCCGCCCTGGCCGCATCGCCGCGCTGGATCGCATCGTGTCGCACATGAAGAGCAAGGGTGGCGCCTGGTTCGCGACGCGCCGGCAGATCGCCGAACATTGGCTGGCTCGGTTTCCCTCCGTGTCGTCCTTATATGAGCGATGAACAGTCAAGAGGTTGGCTCGATTTTTTCGGCACTCATTCATCGGGCAAGCTCGACGATGGAAGCCCTGGGAGCGCCGCGCGCAAGCGGCCCTCGGCGATCACGAAACCCGGCCCGGCCGCTTCCAGGAAGCTGATCTTGAGTTCCAGCGTCGGCACGGCGAAGGCGAAGTTGCACTTGGACATCGCGGCATTGGCCATGGCGACATCGACCATGCCAGTGAGGAAGCCGTCTTGGCAGATACGGCCCTGCGAATGGCAGAAGGCCGGCACGATCTTGAAGCGGTAACGGCAGACGCCGCGCTTGGAATCGAGCTCGAGGATCTCGCCGTTCAGCAGCTTCGTCGGCTCGGCCGCGTTGGCCTGGAGGATCTTTACCGCCTCGGTGTCGCTCAGGTTGGCGACATCGACGCCGGCGAAATCGGGATGGGTCGAGCTCATGCGCCGCGGACTATAGCGATTGCTATCCGGTGTGCACCTTCTCCAAGAGGTCGATGAGGATCCGGATTTCGGCGGCCGAAAGCTGCGAGGCGATGCGTTTCTCATGGGCGCGCACCAGCCGGGCGAAGCGCGCCAGCGCCTTCTCGCCGGCCGGCGTCAGCGCCAGCGCGTGGGTGCGGCCGTCGGTCGGCGAGCGGTGCCGCATCAGGAGACCGCGTTCCTGCAACCGGTCGAGGATCGGCACCAGGGTCGAGCGGTCGATGCCGAGCGCCCGCGCCAGCGCCATCTGGCTCAGTCCCGCATTGCGGTCGACCAGGACCAGCAGGCCGAACTCGCCCGGCGTCAGAGCCTCGCCCGCCTTGGCGAAGGTGTTGGCGAAATCGTCGAATACCGCCGATTGGGCGCGGCGCAGCACGTAACCCAGCAAGGAGGGCAAAAGCCCGCGATCCAGCGCCGCGGAGGGTTTGACGGGTGGACGACCCATGCCGGGAGTGGTAAACGGAGATTGTTTGGGGATCAAACAAATTCTCGCGTTTGCCCGATGAGCTTCAAAGTCCGTATCGTCCAGGCCGAGCGTACCATCGAGGTTCCGACCGGGGCCACCATTTTGGGCTGCGCGCTCGATGCCGGCGTCGCCTATCCGTTCGGCTGCCAGTCCGGCAATTGCGGCGCCTGCAAGTCGCATCTCGTGAAGGGCGAGGTGACGATGGAGGGTTATTCGGAGTTCGC
This sequence comes from Rhodospirillales bacterium, assembly GCA_009377525.1. Classification (GTDB taxonomy): domain Bacteria; phylum Pseudomonadota; class Alphaproteobacteria; order Reyranellales; family Reyranellaceae; genus Reyranella. The sequence continues at coordinate 7,346 of WHTW01000145.1, read as the reverse complement.
GCTCTCCGACGAGGAGAAGGCGCGCGGCCTGATCCTCGCCTGCCGCGCCGTGCCGTGGGAGGACAGCGAGGTCGCCTGGCTGGAGGAGGACGATCTCATCGTCCATCCCCGCCGCCTGCTCGACTGCGAGGTCGTGGCCCTCGACGATGCCACGCACGACATCAAGCGCATCCGGCTGAAAATCGTCTCTGGCGGTCCGTTCGACTTCTCCGCCGGCCAGTTCGCCTCGGTGACCTTCGAGGGCTGTCCGCCGCGCGACTACTCCATGGCCAACGTGCCGGGCGATCCGATCCTGGAGTTCCATGTGCGGCGCACCGCGGGCGGCGCCACCTCCACACACGTCTCGGAGAAGCTCAAGGTCGGCGACCATGTCCGCGTCGAAGGCCCGTTCGGTCCCTCTTACCTGCGCGAGGCTCATCGCGGGCCGATCATCGCCGTCGCCGGCGGCTCGGGCATGGCGCCCATCAAGTCGGTGGTCGAGCGCGCTCTGCAGAAGGCGCTGCCGCAGCATATCTACTTCTATTTCGGCGTCCGCAGCGAGCGCGACCTCTACCTGCACGACCATTTCGCCAAGCTGGCCGAGACCCGCAAGAACCTGCACTTCATTCCAGTGCTGAGCGAAAGCGACAGCGAGGCGCGACGCCAGGGCCTGGTGCACGAGGCCGTCGCCCAGGACTTCGACGAGTTCGACGGCTGCAAGGCCTATCTCGCTGGTCCGCCGGTCATGGTCGAAGCGGCGACGAAGCTGTTCGAGCAGCGCGGCATGCGGCGCATCGATATTCATGCCGACGCATTCTACACCGCCGCCGAGATGGCGAGCGCAGGCAAGAAGACGGGAGCGGAACTATGACAGGCCTTCTGGACGGACGTGCTGCCATTGTGACAGGCGCGGGCCGCGGCATCGGCCGCGCCATTGCCGAATCGCTGGTCGCCGAGGGCACCAGCGTGATCGTGGCCGACAACGGCGCCTCGATCGGCGGCGAGGACGGCGATCCGACGGTCGCGCGCGAGACCGCGGCGGCGCTGGGCAAGAAGGCGATCGCCTTCGCCGACAGCGTCGCCTCGCCCGGCGCTGCCACGTCGCTGGTCGAGCTCGCGGTCAAGAATTTCGGCGGCATCGACATCGTGGTGAACAACGCCGCCATCCTGCGCGACGCCTTCGTCTTCCGCGCCGATCCGCGCGACTGGGATGCGGTGATCCGCAACAACCTGTCGGCTGCCTTCTATCTCATCAACGCTGCCTCGGCGGTGATGCGCGACCAGGGCAAGACGGGCCGCGGTGGCGCCGGCGGTTATGACTGGGGCCGCATCGTCAACATCGTGTCGTCGGCCGGCCTGTACGGCAATCTGGGCCAGGCGGCCTACGCCAGCGCCAAGGCCGGATTGTTCGGCCTCACCCGCGTGACGGCGATGGACCTCGCCCGTGCGCAGATCACTGCAAATGCCATTGCGCCGTTCGCGCGCACCCGCGTCACCGACATCATCCAGCCGGCCAACGAGGCCCAAAAGTCCTACAAGGAGCGTGCCCTGAAAATCGGCGCGCACCACGTCGCCAATCTGGTGACGGCGCTGTGCTCGCCGGCCGGCAAGGGCATAACCGGCCAGCTCCTGGGCGTGCGCGGCCGCGAGGTCTTCCTGTTCGGCCAGCCGCGGCCCATCGCGCGCATCGAAGCTGGTGCGTCGCTCGCGCAGGATCTCAGCGCCAAGCTTGCCGACAAGTTCACCGACCTCACCACCGATCTCGAAGCTTTCAACACCGAACCCCTACTTTGACGGTACTCGTCTGAGGAGCCCACAAATGAGCGAACCCATCGTCGTCAAGACCGTCGAGGAGCTGAAGGGCGCTCCCGAGGAATATCGCGAGGCCGTGGCCAAGCTGGTGATCAGCCATGCCGTGAACGAACTCTATGGCGCGCAGGTGTTTGACGAACCCGCCATCGCCTATGCGCCGACGCCCTACGCCAAGTGGCTGACCTGCCGCGTCGCCATGGAGGAGTACGGCCATCACGTGCGCTTCAGGCAGCTCGGCGTGCAGATGGGCATTCCCGAGGAGCGCATGATCCCGGGCAGCGGCAAGCGGCCGCTGTCGATCTTCGAGTTCCCGCTCAAGACCTGGGAGGAGTTCGTCGCCATCAAGCTCTTGGCCGACCTGGCCGAGATCCTGCAGGTCGAGGACCTGCTGCACTGCACCTTCCATCCGCTCAGGAATCTCGCGCGCGCCACCATGCCGGAGGAGCGCTTCCATGCGCAGTTCGGCGAGGACTTCACCGCCGAGCTGATCAAGACGCCGGAAGGCAAGGCCACGCTGCAGGCGGCGATCGACGAGTACTTCCCCTACCTGCCGTCGTTCTTTGGCGGCTCGAAGTCGAAGAACAACGAGATCTTCCGCAAGTGGAACATCAAGCAGCGCACCAACGACGAGATGCGCGCCGACTTCATGAAGCGCGCCACCGAGGTTGCCGCCAAGTACGACCTCACGCTGCCCGAGGTCCGGCAAGCGGCGTGAGGACGTGAAGCGGTTACTGCCTCATGAGGGAAAGCCTCTGTCTGGCGAAGCCGGGAAGCGATCGTCACGCGGCCACGTCGGGGAAATCCTGCCCGTCACGCTGCTGGAGCGCGTCAAGGAGGAGGTTCGAGCGGCTGCCTGGTTCGCCGCCCTGGGCGAGCCGCTGACCGAAGGCGATCGCAGCGACGCCAATGGCTATGCCACGGCACTCGGGCTCGGCCCGTTGCGCGTATTGCAGGCCGACGACTGGCCCGAGGCCGAGCGCGTGCTCAAGGCGCCCGACTGGTCTCCCGCGTGGTGGGATCGCGAGGAAGCGCTGCGCCAGCGCCTTCTGGCCGACGCCGAGGCGCGATATCCCGAACGCGAGCTGTGGACCGCGCTCACCGAGCTCACCACCGAGGCGGGCGAGATCGTGCATGGCAAGGCCGCCACCGCCGCTTCGCGGATGGGCGGCGCGGCCAAGGCCTCGATCCATGTCGCAGCAGGCGCTGCGGCACAGGCGGCCTATCAACTGGCGCTGGCGCGGCTGGCCGAAGACGCCGCCTCGCCGTTCGAAAGCAAGTTTCGTCTGTTCGCCGCGGGCCGCTGGCCGTTGGGCGTCGTGGGCACTACGCTGGTCCTCTTCTGAGAGGACTTTTCGTTTCATGACCTACAAGGCGCCGGCGCGCAGCGTCGGCCGATTGAAGCGGCCGTTCGGCGATCTGCACTACGAGGTGTCGGGCAGCGGGCCGGCGCTGCTGTTTGCCCATGGTCTGGGCGGCAATCACCTGAGCTGGTGGCAGCAGGTCGCGCACTTCGCGCCACACTACACCTGCGTAAGCTTCGCCCATCGCGGCTTCGCGCCGTCGAGCGCGATCGACGGCGGCCCCGATCCGGCCGACTATGCCTCCGACCTCGCCGCCCTGATCGATCATCTGAAGTTTCCCGACGTGCGCCTGGTCGGCCAGTCGATGGGCGGCTGGACCGTGCTCGAATACGCGATCGCTCATCCGGCGAGGGTCAAGGCGCTGGTGCTGAGCTCGACCTCCGGCACGCTCGACCGGCGCGGCTGCGATCCATCAGGCGGCGGCGCCTATGACGCCTGGCTGAAGGGCGCCGAAGCGAAAGTCGCGGCTGGACTGGCCAACGGCATCCATCCGGCAATGGGCATGAGCGCGGCGGCGCGCTCGCCGACCCTGCACCTTCTCTATGCCAGCATCGACACCATGGCGGGCGCGCTCGACAAGGAGAAGGTGCGCTCGGGCCTGCGCCGCACCGCCCGTCGGACCGTCACCGAACTGAAGGACTTCCGCGTGCCGACGCTCTTGATCGCTGGCGGCGAGGACGTCGTCTTCCCGCCCTTCCTGGCAAGCGCCATCGCGGCAGGCCTGCCCTGCGGCGAAGCACATCTGATCGCCCATGCCGGCCACTCGCCATATTTCGAGGAGGCCGCTACCTTCAACGGGCTGGTCGAGGCGTTTCTAGCGCGCCAGCGCTAAGGAGGATCGTTGTCCGAGGTGGGTCGCTTTCTCTCGTTGCGTCCGCCGTGCTGCTCACTCCGGTCCGTTCCGGCCATGCCCATCTGCCGCCTGCCTGACTTGATTAGCATCGGCCGCAGAGCCGGGCGCCGCACTGCGCCTGCTTTCGCCGCCTGAAGGAGGAGACCGTGTCGCAGGACAATCCGCGGATTGCCGTTCTGAGCTTCGCCATCGAGTGCAACCGGTTCTCGCCGGTGACCACGGCGGCGGACTTCCAGACGGACGTCGACATCCGCGGCAACCAGATCGTCAGCGAGGCACGGTCGGGCGCCTCGATCACCCTGCCCGACCTGCCTGGCTTCTTCACCGAGATGGACCGCACCGGCAACTGGACGCCGGTGCCGCTGCGCGTCTCGCAGGCCCAGCCCGGCGGTCCGGTCGAAGAGAACTTCTTCAAGGAATTCTTGGCCGAGATCGAGACGGGCCTGCGCGCCGCACTGCCGCTCGACGCGGTCTTCGTCGCCGCGCATGGCGCAGCCCTGGCCGAGGGCACGGACGATCCCGACGGCGACCTGTTCGAGGTCATCCGCCAAGTCGTCGGACCGGACATCCCGGTCGTCTCGACCTTCGACCTGCACGCCAACGTCTCGCGCAAGATGACCGACAACCTCTCGGTGTTCGTCGGCTACCTCGAGAACCCGCACACCGACATCTACGAGCGCGGCGTGGAAGCCGCCAAGCACATGCGCGAATGCCTGGCCGGCGCACGCACCGCGGTCACCATGGTCAAGGTGCCGCTGGTGCCGCCGCAGATCTCGTTGCTGACCGCCAAGGGCCCCTACGCCGACCTGATCAAGTACGGCCAGACCAAAGTCGGCGGCGACATCCTGAACGTCTCGGTGATGGCGGGCTTTGCCTATAGCGACAGCCCCAAGAACGGCCTCACTGCCGTGGTGACGGCGCGCAACGGCAACCGCCGGGCGGCGACCGACCTGTCGCTCGACATCGCCAAGCGCGCCTGGGGCATGAAGGAGCGCTTCAAGCGGCAGATGACGGCGATGGCCGACGCCGTGCAACTCGCTGTCTCGGTCGGCCGCGACCGGCGTCGCAAGCCCATCATCCTGGCCGATGTCGCCGACAATCCCGGCGGCGGTGGTCGTGGCAACACCACATGGCTCCTGCGCGCGCTCAAGGCCGCCGGCGCCCAGCACGTGATCTTCGGGGTCTTCAACGATGCGGCTGTCGCCGCCAAGGCGCACGAGCTTGGTGAAGGCGCCATCTTCACCGCCTCGTTCAACTCCCAGGAACATCAGGAATTCTCCCTGCCATTCGACTGCGAGGCCAAGGTCGTAAAACTGTCGGATGGCAAGTATGTCGGCCGCCGCGGCGTGCTGAAGAACGTATCGTCCGACATGGGGCCTTCGGCCCTGCTCGATCTCGGCGGCATCCAGCTCGTGGTCATCTCCAACCGCTGCCAGTGCATGGACCCGATGCAGTTCGAGATGTTCGGGTTGGACATCGCCCAGGCGCGGGTGGTCGTGGTCAAGAGCCGCGGCCACTTCCGCGGCGGTTTTGACGAGTTCTTCAACACCGGGCAGATCTACGAAGTCGACTGTCCGGGCTTGACGTCGCCGATCCTGGCAAACTTCACTTGGACCCGGTTGCCGCGGCCGGTCTATCCGCTCGACGAAGAAACGAGCTGGACGCCACCCACTGGCGTCTGAGACCGCCGCCGAAAGGGAGGCTGTCATGTTGCGTCGTTCGTTGATCGCCCTGGCGGGCGCCGTGTTGTTCTCCGTGCCCGCGTCGGCGCAGCCGCCCAAGACGTTGCGCGTGGTCATGCATTCGGATCTCAAGATCGTCGATCCGATCTGGACCACCGCCTACATCGTGCGCAACCACGGCTATCTGATCTACGACACCCTGTTCGCGATCGACGGCAAGTTCGAGCCGCAGCCGCAGATGGTCGAGAGCTGGACGATGAGCGACGACCAGCTCACCTGGACCTTCAAGCTGCGCGACGGCCTCAAGTGGCATGACGGCACGCCGGTGACCTCGGCCGACGTGTTGCCCTCGATCAAGCGCTGGACGGACAAGGATGCGCTGGGTGGTCTGCTCGCCAAATCGACCAAGGAGATGAAAGCGGTCGACGAGCGGACCTTCCAGATCGTGCTCAAGGAGCCGTTCGGCATGATGCTGAAGGCGCTCGCCAAGTCGGCCTCGGTGCCCTTGTTCGTCATGCCCAAGCGCGTCGCCGGGACACCGGTGTCGCAGCAGATCTCCGACACGACGGGATCGGGGCCCTTCATCTTCAAGAGGGACGAATGGAAGGCCGGCGAGAAGGTCGTCTACGTCCGCAACCCCGACTACAAGCCGCGCGCCGAGCCGCCGTCGGGCCTGGCCGGCGGCAAGGTCGCCAAGCTCGACCGCATCGAATGGCGGTCGATCCCCGATTCGCAGACCGCGATCAATGCGCTGCTGTCGGGCGAAGTCGACATGATCGAATCGCCGGCGCACGACCTGTTGCCGGTGCTGGAGAAAGACAAGAACGTCGAGATCGTCGTACTCGACCCGTTGGGCCTGACCTACATCCTGCGCTACAATTGGAAGCAGGCGCCCTTCAACGACGTGCGCTACCGCCGCGCCGCGACGCTTTCGCTCAACCAGAAGGACTACCTGCAGGCGGTGATCGGCGATTCCCGCTACTACAAGGAATGCAAGGCGATGTTCGGCTGCGGCACGCCGCTCGAGACCTCGGCCGGCATGCAGGGCATGCTGGAATCGCGCTTCGAGGAATCGCGCAAGCTCCTGAAGGATCTGGGCTACGACGGCACGCCGATCGTCGTGCTGCAGACCAGTGACAACCCGGTGCTGACCAACCTCGCGCCGGTCACCAAGACCCTGCTCGAGCGCGGCGGCTTCAAAGTCGACGTGCAGTCGATGGACTGGCAGACCCTGGTGGCCCGGCGCGCCAAGAAGGATCCCGTGGCGCAGGGCGGCTGGAACATCGCACAGACCGCGGCGGCCGCCGTGCTGCTGCTCGACCCGGTCAACAACCACTACGCCGAAGCGAGCGGCGACCGCTCTCAGTTCGGCTGGCCGCTGGACGAGGAAATCGAGAAGCTCAGGATCCAGTTCATCCGCGAGGGTGATCCCAAGAAGCAGCGCGAGATCGCCGAGAAGGTCCAGACGCGCATCATCGGCGAGGGCGCCACCGTGCCGCTCGGCCAGTTCCAGCAACCGATGGCGCGGCGCAACACCGTGAGCGGCAACGTCGTCTCGCCGGTGACAGTGTTCTGGAACGTCGAGAAGAAATAGCGCTTCATAATCTTCCGGACCGCGCGCGTCCCGCGCGCTCATGAGGCGCGCGAGACGCGCGCGGT
>WHTW01000144.1 GCA_009377525.1 Rhodospirillales bacterium | reverse complement strand
GGCGCGCGCCGGCGCAAGCGGCACCCAGCCGTCAAAACCACTGTGCAGAGCTACTGGGCGGTCGCCGCCAGGGCCTGGGTCAGATCGGCGATGAGATCGTCGGGATGCTCGATGCCGACCGACAGGCGGATCGTCGTATCGAGCACACCGATGCGGTCGCGCACCTCGACCGGAACGCCGGAATGGGTCATGGCGGCCGGATGGCTGGCGAGCGATTCGGTGCCGCCGAGGCTGACCGCCAGCTTGAAGATCTGCAGGGCGTTGAGGAAGGCGAACGCCTCCTTCTCGCCGCCCTTGATGTCGAAGGAGAAGGTCGAGCCCGGCCCCGTGCATTGCCGGGCGAAGACCGACTGTGCTTCCGAGCCCTCGTCCAGGAAATCCAGGTAGTGCACCTTGTCGACCTTGGGATGGTCGCGCAGATACTCGGCAACGAGCCGGGCATTGGTGTTCGACCGCTCCATCCGTAGCCCCAGCGTTTCGAGCGAACGGCCCAGCATCCAGCAGGAATGCGGGTCGAGCTGCGTGCCGACGCTGCCGCGCAGCGCCTTGATCGGCGCGATGGTCGCCTTCGAGCCGAGCGCGGCGCCGGCGATGAGATCCGAATGGCCGCCGACATACTTGGTCAGCGAGTAGACCGAGACGTCGGCGCCGTGGGCGAGGGGACGCTGGAACACCGGGCCGAGCAGGGTGTTGTCGCACACCAGGACAGGCCGAAAGCCCTGGGCCGTTCCGATCTCGTCGGCGATCCTCGCCAGGAGCTTGATGTCGACCAGCGTATTGGTCGGATTGGCCGGCGTTTCGGTCATGATGACCGATATCCGTCCCTTGCCGCGCGCCTCCTGCACGGCGGCGCGAATGGCAGGTTCGCTCACGCCGTCGACGAAGCCGACGGCGCCGATGTTGAAGTCCGCCATGGTGCGCGCCAGCAGCGTTTCCGTTCCGCCATAGAGCGGCTGGGAATGCAGGATGACGTCGCCCGGGCGAGCGAAGGCAAGGATGGTCGTCGAGATCGCCGACATGCCGGAGGAGAACAGCACGCAGGACTCCGCCCCCTCGTAGACCGCCAGCCGGTCCTCGACGATCTCGCTGTTGGGATGGTTGAAGCGCGAATAGACGAGGCCGGCGCCGGCGCCTTCGGGCGGCTTCTTGCGTCCGGACGCGTAGTCGAAGAAGTCGCGGCCTTCCTCGGCCGAGCCGAACACGAAGGTCGAGGTGAGGAAGACCGGCGGTTTGACCGCGCCCTCCGACAGCATCGGGTCGTAGCCGTAGCTCAGCATCAGGGTCTCGGGCCTCAGCACGTGATTGCCGATACGGGTCTTGGACGGACGTGGCGCGGCCATGGCGGGTCTCCTGTTGCGGCGATTGTGGTTGCCAGTGTCCCCCGGCACCGGGGCAAAAGCACGGCTGTCTTCGGCGCTGCAGCCGACCCTACGAGGCCGAGCGTGTTCGACAGCCGCAACAGGCGGTACGTCAACAGGTCGGTGACGGACTTCGGCTCTCGTCTCCTGGAATGGAGCCGAGGCAGCACGGACGTGCCCGGTTGATCGGGCCCCGCGATGCCTCACATCAGGCCCGGCTCGCCGAGGTCCGTGCCGTCGACCAGGCGGCTGTAGCGATAGGGCTGCGGATCGACGATCGGGGCGTCGCCCGCGACGATGTCGGCGGCCAGCCGCCCCGCCGCCGGACCGATGCCGAAGCCGTGGCCGCTGAAGCCGGCCGAGACATGCAGGCCCGGCAGCTTGTCGATGGCCGAGATCACCGGAATCCAGTCCGGCGTGAAGTCGATCAGCCCGCCGTATTTGTGCACGACCTTCAAATTGGCGAGCTCGGGATAGATCTCGCCGATGCGCTTCAGCGCAAAGCTGACCAGCTTCTCCTGCGCCGGCGGGTCGTAGGTGCGCATGCGCTCGAAGGGCGAGACACTGTCGTTGCGCCAGCTCAGCAAGGCCTCGGGGCCGTCGAAGAAGGAGCGGCCGGCCCGGATCGTCAGGAGATTGTAGCGCTTCCTGAAGGTGCGCCAGAACGGCCGGGCATACATCAGGCCCTGCGGGCTGAGCTCGAGCATGCCGCGTCCGCTGATGCCGATCGTGTAGCCGCCGTCGAGCCGGCGGCGGAACGTGACGTCCGGCGTCGAGATGCCGCCCTCGGTGATCTGCGGCGCCGGCGCGGTGAAGAACGACGTCGAGCGCACGCCGGCCAGGGGCATGTCGATGCCGTGGTGGCGGCAGAACATCGAGGTCCAGACGCCGCCGGCCAGGAGCACGGCGCTGGTGCGGATCGTGCCGTTCTCCGTGGCCACGCCGGAGACGCGCCCCGCCGACGTCTCGAGCCCGCGCGCCGCACAATCCTGATGGATGGTGGCGCCGAGACGGCGCGCACCTTCGGCGATCGCCGGGACGGCGAGCGCGGGTTCCGCCCGGCCGTCGGTTGGCGAATGGATGCCGCCGATCCAGGTCCCGGTGCTGCCCGGCGTCATCGCCTTGGCCTCGGCCGCCGAAAGGACGTGGCTGCGCATCTGCATCTCGCGGGCCTGGTCGGCCCAGCCCGCCCACCTGTCGAGGTCGGACTTGCTGGTCGTCACATAGATGAGCCCGGTGCGGCGAAAGCCGGTCTCGGCGCCAAGCTCCTCGTTCAGCCCGCTCCACATGTCGACGGCGCGCTGCGCCAGCGGCAGCTCGCGCAGATCGCGGTTCTGCTGGCGGCACCAGCCCCAGTTGCGGCTCGACTGCTCGCCGGCGACGTAACCCTTCTCCACCACCGCGACCGAATGGCCCTTCTTGGCGAGGTGGTAGGCCGCCGTGATGCCGGCGATGCCGCCGCCGATCACGACGACGTCGGCGGATGGCGGCAGCGTTGCATCGCTCTGGATGCGGGTAACCGGAGGAGACATTCGACGACCTTATGAATCAGGTTGCGCGACCAGGTCGGCCAGCGGAAAGCCCGTGCTGCGCTTGACCTGCTTGATGGTGACGTAGCTGAAGTACTTGTCGACGCCCAGGTCGCGGTCGAGCAGGCCCTCGACGGTGGTCTGGTAGTCGTGGATGTCCTGGGCGATGAACTGCGCCAGGTAGTCGTAGCCGCCGGTCACCAGGAAGCAGTTGAGGAGCTGCGGGATCTCCTGGATGCCGCGCTCGAACTTCAGGAAATCCTCGCGCCGGTGGTTGCCGAGCGTGATCTCGGTGAACACCACGATGTTGCTGCAGATGCGGTCGATCTCGAGCCGGGCGGCGTAGCCGCTGATGTAGCCCGCGGCCTCCATGCGCCGCACCCGCTGCATGCAGGGCGTCGCCGAGAGCCCGACTGTGTCGGCCAGCTCCAGGTTGCTGATCCGGCCCGCGGTCTGCAGCGTCGCCAGGATCTTGAGATCGAGCCTGTCGAGCCGGATCGTGCCGCCGCCACGCTGTTTCATGTCGCCTGCCCCCGTTGGGTGGCGCAGGCCGTCCGCTGCGCCTCACGCAGATTCGCCGCGAAGATGGGCCTGATGCAAGCCCACGAAATCGGCCATGCTGGCGAGCTCGATATCCGGTGTCGTCAGCGCGCCTGGCGCCTTGGGCGCCGGCGTGGCGCCCCAGCCGCCGACCGTTTTGCGCCGGTTGATCCACATCGTGGCCAGTCCCACGCTGCGGGCCGGCACCACGTCATGGAAGATGCTCTGGGCGGTGTGCAGGATGTCGCCCTTCTTGGTGCCGAAGGTGCGATCCAGGTCGGCCAACGCGTACTCGAAATTGCGCAGGCTGGGCTTGTAGGAGCCGATGTCCTGGGCGGTGAGGATGCGGTCGAAGGCGACGCCCAGCTTCTCGTTGCTGCGCGCGAAGGAGGCGCGGTCGACATTGGAGATGATCACCAGCTTGTAGTAGCGCTTGAGGTACTGCAGCGAGGTGGCGCTGTCGGCGAAGGCGGGCCAGCGGCCGACCGACTGGCCGAACTCGGCGGCCTCGCCGGCGCCCGCCTTGATGCCCCACTTGTCCGCCAGCCGGCGATGCACCTCGGCCAGGATCTCGGGATAGAGCTTGTCCGGCGTCTCGGCCTCGCACGCCGCCTCGATCGTGCCGAAGGTCTCCAGCAGGGTGTTGTCGTCGAGGTTCCGGCGCCCGTGGCGGTCCACCCACGGGCGCAGCTCGGCGAGGATGCCGCGCTCCCAGTCGATCAGCGTGCCGTAGCAGTCGAAGGTCAGCGTGTTGAACTTGGTGACGTCGGGCATGGCGGCTCTCCAGCGGCGGTATTTGCGAGATTAGTGGCCGCGACGCGAGATCGGGCACCGAATTGGCGCCGTCTCGCAGTGAGATTCACTGTCGGGGCACGCCAAAACAGTGATCCTACCCATACGACTCATGTTCCTCTCCCCCGGAATCAGGCTTCTCTCCCCCTAGCGGGGGCGAGGAACTTGAAGACGGGAGAGGAGCGTGAACGATGTGTCCACTCACGCCCTATCGATCAGCGGCGCCACGCGTTCCATGTCCTGCCGCATCTGGTCGAGCAGCCAGTCGCGGATCGCCACCACGATGTCGCGCAGGGGCTTGCCGCGCGCGGCGAGCAGATGGAAATGCTTGCCCATGCGCACGCGCAGCGGGGAGGCCGGCACCAGCGTGCAGTCGACCAGCGGTCGCGACACCACTGAGATCCAGCCTCGCCTGTCATTGACCAAGGATGCGGCTCTTGATCCTTGACGGACGGTACGACTAGGTATTACCGTCGCGGGCAGGTGATCTGACCGAGCGCTGGGCCCGTGACAGTGAAGTCTTCGATCTCGCTGACCGACGATCAGCATTCCTTCGCCAAGACGCTCGTCGATTCGGGGCGCTTTCCCAGCGTCAGCGCTGTCATGCAGCAGGGCATCGAGCTTCTTCGGGAGAAGATGGAAGATGAGGCCCTGGAGCGGGCCGCGTTGGCTGAGATCCTCGGCAATCGGCGTTCGGGCCCGTTCTTGTCGGCCGCAAGGATGGATAGCCGGCTGTCCAGGATGATTGGAAAGAAGCGCCGGGCGCATGCGGTTCGCGATTGAATTCTCAGCCGACGCCGAACGCGACTTCGATCTGATCTTCGACCACCTGTTTGAGAGCTATGTGGCCTTCGGCGAGCGTACCGAGGAAGCCTTGGACCATGCCGCGCAGCGGGTGATGGATATCCGCAAGGCCGCCGATCGGCTGGCACGCTTTCCCTTGCGGGGCACGGGGCGCGACGACGTCTTGCCGGGGATCCGCTTTCTTGCCATTGGACGAGCGATCTACTGGTTCGATGTCGATCAGCCAGCGCACAAGGTCCGTATTCTTGCCGTGTTCTTCGGCGGGCAGGATCACATCAGGCATATGCTGGTGCGCCTCCTCGGCAGAAGCACGATGCGCTGACACGTCCGGCGGGAATTGATGATTCACAGGAAACCTCATCCTGAGGAGCCGTGCGAATACGCGCATTCACATGCGCGCCGGGCGTCTCGAAGGATGGGCAACAAAAGTGCTGTATCCCACCTTCGAGACGGCGCTTCGCGCCTCCTCAGGGTGAGGTCAGAGCGCGTCAGCAATCCATGAAAGCGGGTAGCTAGAACGCCTTGTCTGCCTGCGGCCGGTGCTTGTTGCTGAGCTTGAAGCCGGACCGCTCGGCGTTGCGCGGATCGCGCACCCAGACCGCGCGGTTCGGATGCAGCCCGCCGCCCTGCGTGGCCGGCACGGCGGTGCAGCGGGCGCGGTGGAGCAGGCGGGTGTCCGCCGCACCGCAGTTGGGATGGATGCCGCCGTTGCCGGCGACGGCCTTCTCCCAGGCCGCCTTGCGCCGGGCGAGGATGGCCGGGTCGGCGAGCGCCGTGCAGTTGAGCTCGTTGGTGTTCAGGTCGACCACGATCTCGTCGCCGTTCTCCATGAAGGCGATCGGGCCGCCCAGCGCCGCTTCGGGGCCGACATGGCCGATGACCAGGCCGACCGAGCCGCCCGAGAACCGCGCATCCGTCATCAGGCCGACGACGATGCCGCGTTCGCGGCACAGCGTCGTGATGCGCGAGGTCGGATCGAGCATCTCCGGCATGCCCGGCGCGCCGCTCGGCCCTTCGTAGCGCACGATGACCATGTCGTGGTTCTGGAACTGCCCGGGCGCCTGGTCGAGCGCGTCGAGCAGGGCCTGCTCGCCCTCGAACACCCGCGCCTTGCCGCGGAAGACGTCGTTCTCCAGGCCGCCCTCGACGCCCGCGAGCTTGAGGATGGCGGAGAAATCCGGCGACAGGTTGCCGCCCAGCACGCGCAGCCCGCCGGTCGGCTTGTAGGGCTTGTCGACGGAGTAGATCACCGTGCCGTCGGCGCGCCCGGCGCCCAGGCGCTCGACCTGGGCCGCCAGCGTCTCGCCGGTGCAGGTGAGCACGTCGCCAGCCAGCAGGCCTGCGTCGAGGAATTCGCGCACGATCACCTGAATGCCGCCCACGCGGTCGATGTCGACCATGGAATACTTGCCGTAGGGCCGCGCGTCGGTCAGCACGGGCACGACGTGCTGGGAGAGGTGGTTGAATTCCTCCGGCGTGATGATGTCCTTCCAGAAGTCGGCATAGCCCGCGGCGCGCGCGATCTCCGGCGCGTGCAGCGTCACGTTGGTCGAGCCGCCGATCGCCATCGCCACGATCGTCGCGTTGCGGATCGAATCGCGCACGACGATGTCGCGCGGCTTCAGGTCCCTGGCCATCAGGGTCTCGAGATGACCGACCAGCTCCCTGGCGAATTCGTTCACCCGGCGCGGATCGTCGGACGGCGGCGCCACCATGTGCAGCGGCTGCATGCCGAGCACGCCGATGAAGGTCTGCATGGTGTTGTAGGTGAAGATGCCGCCGCAGCTGCCGATGCCGGGGCAGGCATGGCAGGCGATGCGGTGGCGATACTCGGCGTCGGGGTGGCCCGCGACCTGGTAGGCGGTCACGAGGTCGATCGTCTCGCCCGTCCTGGGGTCGGTGCCGGGATGGATCGATCCGTCCGACATGATGATCGCCGGCCGGTTGTGCTCGAGCAGGGCGGCCAGCGTGCCGACCGGCGGCTTGTCGCAGGCGACGACGGCGATGGTGCCGGCAAGCCCGGTGGCGCTGAGATGCTCGCACAGCGCGTCGTGCGTGACCTCGCGGCCGATCAGCGAATAGCGCATCTCCCGCGTGCCGTTGCGGATGCCGTCGGACGTGGCGATCGTGTACTCGGGCTGGACCAGCCTGAGCCTGAGCTGGCCCTGTCCGGTGCCGATGCGACCCTTGAGCTCTTCGTGGATCGCCTCGACCTTCGACAGGACGCCGAGGTAGCACTGGCTGTCGCCCTTGGTGCCGACGACGCCGACCGACGGCTCGTGGATCAGGTCGGGATCGGTGCCGATGGCGCGCGCGAGCCCGATCGACTGCGAGTTGCGGCCGGGATGCCGGTCGATGAGGACGGTGCGCGAGGTCATGGGTGTTGGCCCTTGGCGTGGTGAGGCTGAGGTCGGGGCGGGAAAATGCGCCAAGCCGAATGAACCTGCAACAGATCAGTCCGCTGCCCGGGCACGGAAACCGCGGCCTCGCCTCAGGCCGCTGCCTTGCGTCCCGGAGATGAAGCCCACGGCTTGATCTTTGCCAGCGTCTTGACCAGTCCGACGCGGGCGATCTCGGTGTCGTGGTCGGCCTGCAGGCGCAGCCACCAGCCATCCGAAAGGCCGAAGAAGCGGCATAGGCGCAAATCCGTATCGGCAGTGATGCCGCGGCGCCCCGCGATGATGTCGCCGATGCGCTGTGCGGGGACGCCGATCTCCTTCGCAAGCCGATAGTTGCTCATGCCCAGCGGCTTCAGGAACTCCTCGGCCAGCATTTCGCCGGGGCTGACCGGCTTCAGCTTCCTGCTCATCGCCTTCCCTCTCCGTTCAATGATGGTCCACGATCTCGACATCCTCGGCGCCGTCATTCCAGCGAAAGCAGATGCGGAACTGGCCGTTCACCCGGACGCTCCATCGCCCCGCCCGATCCCCTCTCGGCGCTTCAAGACGGTTGCCCGGCGGAGCACGCATGTCCTCAATTCGTCTGGCCAGATCGAGCTGCTTGAGCCGGCGAAGCGCCGGGCGCTCGATATTCACGAACCGTCGCACGCGCCCCAGATTGAACAGGATTTCGGTGTCGCCGCATTTGATCGACTTGATCGTGCCCTATGGTAACCAGTGTCGTTAATAACGCAGCATGTTACTATCGGGTCCATCTGACGTGCCTGCCATGGCGAAATCAAAATACGCTCAATAAAGACTGAACGTGAGCCTCTGCTGGCCGGCTTTATCGACCGTCAAGCCCCGGATCGCCGTACTGAATAAAGCTTGCAACCGGTCATGATGGGCAGTCGGAGCGACCAGAGATGTCGCGTGGCGGGCGGCCGCGCTGCATCGAACGAGCCAATAGCCAATAGCCAAAAGGCAACCATCCTCGCCATTGACTGTTCGGCTTCGACTACAACTGCGACTAGAGTCGACCGGGACGCCGGGCAATCATCATGTGCAAAGCCTTGCAGGCCGTGGTAGTGGTCATTCGAGTAAACCCACGTCTTCTGGAACCGGAATTGGGGACGGTAGCTTGCACGGTGCGGTTGCGATATGGACTCACATCTAGAAGCCTTCGACAAGGATTTCGCGGCCTTGTCGGGCTTTGACCGCCCGCTATTGTGGCAGAGGCGGCTCTTCCTCGCCTTGCTAGAAGGAGACGTCCCATCGGCGGTCGACCTGCCGACCGGGCTGGGCAAGACGTCGGTAATGACAATTTGGCTCATTGCCCGCGCCCATGGTGCCAAGCTGCCGCGCCGGCTGGTCTACGTCGTCGATCGGCGGGCAGTCGTCGACCAAGCCACGGAGGAAGCCGAGAAGTTGCGGTGGGCACTGGAAGGAAGGGCTGAGCATTTCGACCGATTGGACCAGGAAGCCTGTGCATCCGCGAAGCAAGCAGCCGCTGGAGTGAAGAGGCGTCTCGGTTTGAAGGAGGATCGCAACCTTCCTATCTCAACTCTGCGAGGCCGGTACATCGACAATCGGGAGTGGCTTGCCGATCCGACTTCGCCGGCGATCGTTGTCGGCACCGTCGACATGGTCGGATCGCGTCTGCTGTTCTCGGGTTACGGCGTATCGCGAAAGATGCGGCCGTATCATGCCGGCTTGCTCGGGATGGACTCGTGGCTGGTGCTCGACGAAGCGCATCTGGTGCCACCCTTCGAGAAGTTGCTGGAAGCGATTGAGCACGACGGGAACCTGTTCGGCCCAGCAGCAGACGAAATGCGCACGATCTTGCCGTGCTTCAAGCTTCTGTCGCTTTCAGCGACCGGCCGCGAGCGCAAGGGCGAGGTATTCCGGCTTTCCGAAGAGGATGTCCCTGATGTCAAGCGTCGCCTTTTCGCGCCGAAGAGCGTCACGGTCGTTTCGGGCGACGATAAGCCATTGGAACAGGCGTTGGCTGACCATGCATGGCTGGTGGCTGAGAGGGGAACGGCCAATGTCCGCTGCCTGATCTACTGCGATAGTCGCGAGGTCGCCGAAAGGACGGAAAGGGCTCTCAAGAAGCTCGAAGATGCCGGCAGAACCAGGGGGTCGGCTACGCCGAAGGCCGCAATCGAGCTGTTCGTCGGCGCACGGCGGGCGTTTGAGCGCGAGAAGGCGAGAGAATGGTTGAAAACTCATGGATTTCTGGCGGGGTCGCCAGCCTCTGAGCAATCCGCCTTCTTGATCGCCACCTCGGCGGGTGAGGTGGGCGTCGATCTCGACGCGGATCACATGGTCGGAGATCTCGTGCCCTGGGAGCGAATGGTCCAGCGGCTCGGTCGCGTCAATCGGCGTGGCATGGGAGACGCCCGCGTCACGATCATCGATCGGGGCGAGCCGAAGCCGAAGAAACCGGAGGCACCGACCGCGTCGGAAACGCGCGCCATGATTGCCCATCGAGTCCTGCCGATCATCGAGTCGCTGCCGGTGACGCAGCGCGGCTTTGATGCGAGTCCTGGCGCCATTAGGGAGCTGAAGCTGCGGGCTGAGAGCGACAGGGCGCTTGGGGCCTTACTGGAAGACGCATCGACTCCCGCGCCGCTGCGCCCGGCATTGACCCGTGCCCTGGTCGACTCGTGGTCGATGACATCGCTCGAGGAGCATCCCGGGCGACCCGATATCGAACCCTGGCTGAGGGGTTGGATAGAGGAAGACGAGCCGCAAACATCTGTCGTCTGGCGCTCCTACCTGCCGGTGCGCGAGGGCGATCCGCCATCACAGGGGGAGGTTGACGGCTTTTTTGAAGCCGCTCCGCCGCATGCCAGCGAATTGCTGGAGACAGAGACCTGGCGGGTCGTCGATTGGCTGATGCAACGGGCAAAATCGGTGGTGAGGCCGGATGCCGCGACTCCGTTGGATAGGGACATGGCCGTGGCTTTCGTGCTGACGCCGGCAAGGGAAGTCAAACGTCGGCAGGATGACGGCATGCTGATCTATGCCGTTTCCGACCTTCTGGTCGATGGCGGATCGTCGACGCGCCTGAAAGACCGACTCGAGCGCGAGCTCGCCGGCGCCATTCTCGTCGTCGATGCTCGCGTCGGCGGCTTGGCCTCGAACGGCCTGCTAAGTGACGATGAGGATGCACCTGCTGCGACGGCAGATGCCCAGGATGCGACGTGGCTGGAGCCCGAAGACGCGGGGCGGCCAGCGGTCGGGTTTCGTGTCCACCCGAATGTCAGCCCTGACGACACCGGAGTCGATACGAACGAGGGCTACGTCTTTGCAACCGATCGTTCGGACGAGGACGTGCGCGTCCACTTCATTGAGACATGGACGACGGAGGAAAGCCGCGCGGCGTCGCGACGTGCGCAATTGCTGGAAGAGCATCATCTTTGGACAGAGGAGGCGGCAATTGCGATCGCCGCAGCGATCGGGCTGGATGGCCATCATGCGCAGACATTGAGAATCGCCGCTCGCCTGCACGACGAAGGCAAGAAGGCCCGGCGGTGGCAGCGGGCTTTCCATGCACCATCGAGCGACGTCTACGCAAAGACCAAGGGGCCGCTCAACCGGTCGTACCTTGACGGCTATCGTCACGAGTTCGGATCGATTCCCATGGCCGAGAAGGACACGGCGCTGAAGGCCCTGCCGGACGAAATGGCAGACTTGGCCCTGCACCTCATCGCCGCTCATCACGGCTTCGCGCGGCCGCTGATCGAGACGCGGGGGTGCGATGATGCGCCACGGACACTGCTTGAGGACCGTGCGCGCGAGGTCGCCTTGCGCTTTGCAAGGCTTCAAGAGCGTTGGGGCCCATGGGGCCTGGCGTGGTGGGAGGCGTTATTGCGCGCGGCCGATCAACAGGCGTCTCACCGAAACGACAACGAGGGGAGGGCAGCGGGTGGCTGACGCCAGCGTCCCAGTCGATCTCTTCAATCCCGGTCAGGTGTTTGCCTGCCTGGGCTTCATGGAGGCTGCCGACACGATTCTTGGCGATGCCCGGGCCGCTTTTGACTGGCGCGACGAGACCGACGCGCGGTTTCTCCTGTGCGCCCGCGGCGACGAAAGTCCGATTGGCGCGGTGCTCGAGTTCCTGTCGAGCGCCACGGTGACGTCACTTGTCCCGGCGGGATCTGTCCAGAGCACCGCCAAATGGAAGGTGCCGACGCACGCCCTTTCGAAAGATGATCCCTTTCCCTTCCCGGAGCCGTCAGCGCCGGCGACGCTTCCGATCGAGCTGAAGGGCAGGGAGGGAAAGGTCTTGCAGGTCGATCATTGGGGCGAGGCTGCAGGTCGTACCGGCCGCGACAACGTCAAGTTCTGGGCCGGCTCGGGTGGTTATCCCGGGGCCGCTTTGATGGTTGATGCATTGAAGCTCGTGCGTGATCGGATCGCCAGCGTCGCTGATGATCCTTTTTCGCTGTCGGCACCACAAAGCAGCAGCTTTCGGTTCGATTGGCGGCGAGACTACATTCCGATGGATATCGGCTTTTCGCCGAACGACCATGCCGACTTGACCATGGTGGGATTTCCCCTGGTCGAGATCCTGGCGGCGATCGGCCTCGCTAATGCGCGGCCGGCGCGGATCAACAAGCTGGCCTACCGATATGGCGTGATCGCGGCAAACGAGACAAATGACCTGCTCGACCCTGTCTTCAATCGCGCGGCGCTCGGTGCCGTTCCGCTTCCTTTCGACCGCCGCGTTTTTCGCATGACCCTCGGCTGGCCTGGACAGGAAAACCAGGCTCGCTGCATCACGGACGTTCTCGAGGAGACTTGACCATGACACTGGCGCACGACGTGATTGATTCCTGGGCCGACGACCCCAAAGGCCCCGCGGCGCTGCATTTGAAGCAGAAGCTGCTTCCGGTCGAAGGCGAAGGTGGTGTCGTCTTTCCGCCGACCTATGCTGATGTCGGTTACAACATCGACTCGCTGCCCGACGGGACCAACGTTGCGACCATCGATAGCGTCGGCAGTCAAGCCAACCGCATGGAGCCGGCTTTTAAGGCGGCAAAGCCCGGGGAGCCTGAAAATGCCCTCGCAAAGCTGGTCCCGCAGATCGACATCGCTTATGGCAACGAGAAAGTGGTCTCCATCCTGGAGGCGGGCCATCGCCTCGGCGATGCGCTCATTCGAGCATCCGAGCTGAAGGACGAGGCAAGGAAGGCATTCGAGTCGTTTCTCGATGTCGGGGATGCGTCGGCCCTGGCGAAGCTCGCGCCGACGTCACTGGTGTTCGGCGTCTGGGATTCGCGCGACACCCAGGCCAAGCTGCCGCGTATCGTCCAGTCCGTGATCCGGGCGTGGGATGTCACCGAGCTCAAGCGGTCGGCGCAATACGCTCCCCCCATCGACTATTCGGCGCTCGACGTCTTCAGCGAGGAGGAGAAGGCAAAGCAGGAGGGCGACGCCAAGAGCCCGCTTGCCAAGCGCGGTTTCGTCCATGTTCCTGCCGGCGAGGCGTTGGGCGGCGTCGTTGCGCGCGGGCCTATCGAGCGGCATGTGACCGTCAATCTGGTTGCCTTGCGCAGGCTCGACGGCGGCGGCGCGTTGGCGCTGCGCCGCTACATCCTCGGTCTTTCTCTGGTTGCCGCCACCGAGCCGCTCGACAGCTTTCTACGGCAAGGCTGCCTGCTGACGCCGGATCCGACCGTGCCTGGCGAATGGATGGCGATCGGGCGGGACGGCGTTCGCTCTCCGGTTTCCTTGACGTCGGATGTCGCAAGGGCTTTCGCGTCGAAGGCTGCCGAAGCGTTCGGCGTCGGCCAGAATCGCCGCGTTGCCTTCAAGAAGGAGCTGGCCCAGGCCGATTTGAAGGACACCGACAGGAAGAAGGCGGCCGGCAGGGCCAAGGCCGGTACGTGAATCATGTCGCCCGTGCTGCTGATCGAGGTTCGGTTCGGCGAAGGCCGCTATCACGGCGCAGGTGACTGGCCGCCGGCCCCGGCGCGACTGTTCCAGGCGCTGGTGGCCGGCGCCGCAAGGGGCGGATTCCTGGCCGAGGACGATCGGCTGGCGCTTGCCTGGCTGGAACGGCTGGCACCGCCGGTGATCGTGGCGCCGGCCGTTCGGGTGGGCCAGGGTTTTCGCAGCTACGTTCCCAACAACGATCTCGATGCCGTAGGCGGAGATATTGGCCGCACGGCCGAAATCCGGGTGGCGAAGTCGATCAAGCCATTGCTCTTCGATGTCGCCGTGCCGCTGCTCTACGCATGGCGATTCACGCTGGATGCCGAGGCTGTCGTACGCGTGGACGCCGTCTTGGCAATGGCGGCGCGGCTCTATCAGTTGGGTCGAGGGACCGACCTGGCATGGGCCGTCGCCGAGACGGCCGAAGAAGACGCCGCGGAAAGACGCTTCGCGGATCATGGCGGATCGATCTATCGACCCGCCGAAGGGCATTCTGGCGAGCGTCTACAGTGTCCGCAGGCCGGATCCTTGAAGAGCCTGGAAGAACGATATGCCGCATGGCGTCGGCGCTTTGCCGAGGTCGGTGAAGGCCGGAAGAAGGCACTGCTTTTCTCCCAGCCATCCAAAGCCCGCTTCCGCTCGGTTTCATACAATTCTCCGCCTGCTCATCTGCTGTTCGAGATCCGCGAGTCGGTCGGCAACAAAGCCGATCCCGATTTCGTCCCCTGGCCGCTGCGGGAGGCGTCCGCACTGGTGGCCTGCGTCCGCGATGGAGTGGCGAGGCGCTTGACGGCGGCTTTCGAGAGCAAGGCGGAGTTGATCGACCGCCTTGTCATCGGCCGGAACGCCGCTGAAGTGGACAAGGCGCAACGGATTCGCATTGTTGCCCTTCCATCGATCGGCCACACGTTTGTCGATCACGCGATCCGCCGTGTCCTCGTCGAGGTTCCGCCGAATTGCCCTTTCGCGGCGGCGGAGGTCGAGTGGGCAGCTTCGGGCCTCGAGCTGGGAGTCGACCCCGATACGGGCGAGGTGCTGCGGCCGGACGCCCCGGTTCTGATTCCGGCGCAGGATCGCAGGGTTCTCGGCCGCTATGGTGTCGACCCTCCGGCCCGCTTCTGGCGCAGCGTGACGCCGGTGGCTTTGCCGCAGGCCGCCGCTCGCCGCCGGATCGAGCCGTCGCGGCATCGCGAGCCTGCTGAATGGAAAGGCGCGGCGGAACGGGGGGCGGAAGAGGGTCGGGCCTCGGCGGGCGTCGTGCGCGCACTGCGCCATGCCGGAATCGGCGTGTCGGTGACGGGGCTCCGTGTGCAGCGCGAGCCGTTCTCGACGCGGGGAGCGCGCGCCGAAGCGTTCGCCTCCGACACGCGCTTTGCCAAGGAGCGGCTTTGGCATGTCGAGCTGTCCTTTGCCGAAGCCGTCGGCGGGCCGCTCCTTCTGGGGGACGGCCGCTACCTTGGCCTTGGGCTGATGCAGCGGATGGACGAGCCACCGCGGGACGTCATGACATTTTCGTTGCCCACGACACCAGGAGTTGCCGTCGCCGATCGAAGCGATCTTCTCGACGCGGCGCGGCGCGCGTTGATGGCGCTCTCCCGTCAGCAGGATGGCGGGGTGCCGCCGCTGTTTTCCGGACACGAGGTCGGTGGAGCGGCCGCCAGGTCTGGCAAGCATCGGCATGTCTTCCTGGCCGGTGCCGACCTCGACGGTGACGGTGCGATAGAGCGCCTGATCGTAGCGGCGCCCTGGATGTGTGATCGCTCCCTGAAGCACAGCCGCGCGGATGCGGCGCTGTTCGAGCGCATCGTATCCGCGTTCGCGGCGCTCCGGGCCGGCCGCCTGGGCGTCCTGCCGCTCCGCGTCTCTCCGGCTGATCGCGAGATAGCGGGGCCGGCTCGCGAATGGGAAAGCCACACCGACTATCGTCCGACTCGACATGCTGGCCGCGGCAAGGAGCCGACCGCCGCGTTGCTGAAGGATGTGGTTGCCGAGTGCGAACGACGGGGGCTTCCGAGGCCCGAGGTCGATCTGCTGGACTTGAGCACGGGGCCAAAAGGCGGCATTGCCGCCCGACTGCGCCTCCGATTTGCCGTTGCAGTCTCGGGCCCTATCCTGCTCGGCCGCGACAGCCATGGGGGCGGAGGGCTGTTCTTGGCGCTCGGCTGACTTGGGCGGGTCTGCCTTCCTCGAAGGTTCGAGCCTGTATTTCTAAAGTATTGCTTTATAAATGCATGGATGGGCCCGGGACCCTCCGACTTCTCGACCGTTGCCCACAAACGGCGAATGGTGCCAGCTTACGCCCGCACCTCGCCCAGCACCCGAATCCGCCCGCGCGCGCGGCCGCGCGGCGTTGCCTTGACCGTGACGTCGACATCCTGCCCCAGCCTCACCAGCAGCCGCATGAGCCGGTCGCTGGAGAAGACGTCCAGCCGTCCGTTGAGGAGTGCCGAGACCTTGGGCTGGTCGATGCCCATGACGGCCGCCGCCTTGGCCTGGGTGAGCCGCCGACGCTTGATCGCCCGCTCGATGTGAGTGGCGAACTGAGCCTTTGCCAGCTCCTCTTCGGGTTCGGGTAAGCCAATGTCCGCGAAGACGTTGCCGCTGCTGGGCGTCACCTTGATTCGCTCCCTGCGCCTCTTGACCATTGCTCGTAGTCCTCTCTGGCTTGCTTCAGACGCCTGTCGATCAGCGACAGCTCGGCCTTCGGTGTGGTGACGCCGCGGTTGGATTTCTTCTGGAAGGCATGCAGCACATAGACGGCCTTGGCGAAGCGCACGGTGTAGACGAGTCGAAAGGCGTCTCCATCGAAGTCGACCACCACCTCCACCACGCCCGCGTCGCCAAATCCCTTGAGCGGCTTGGCATAGGTCGCCTTTTCGCCAACCTGCGCCTTCCAGAGGGCGCCTCCAACTCTCTTCCGCACAGCTCCGGGGAAGCCGCTCAGGTCTTCCTTGCTGCCGCCGAGCCAACGGACCGGCTTGGGCTGATCTGTCGGCTCGTCTCTTCCGCTGATCAATGCAGATATGCCTGATTTGGCATGATTGCAAGGTCCTCATCAATCTGCGTCGCGACAGTTCGGCTCGTCGACGTCGTGTAGATGTCCGATTCCTTTGGGTTGTATTCAAGGGAAAAAAACGCGATAAAGTCGCGTTCCGGTGCGACCACGCCTGCGAGGGGGAAGGCATGGACGACCAGCTTGAGCTTCACCTTCCGGCCCCGGCGGCGACGGGCGAGACGCCGCTGGTGCCCGCGCGCATGGTCAACGAGTTCGTCTATTGCCCGCGGCTTGCCTATCTCATGTGGACCCAGGGCGAATGGGCCGAGACCGGCGACACGGTCGAGGGCAAGCGCGTCCACGGCCGCGTCGATCGCCCGAGCGCTCCGTTGCCCGCGCCCGAAGCGCCCGCCTCGGGTGAGGAGGCCGCCGCCGACAAGCTCGTCAGCCGCTCGTTGACGCTCTCGTCGGAAACCCTGGGTGTCATCGCCAAGCTCGATGTCGCCGAGGCCGAGGACGGCATCGTCACCCCGATCGACTACAAGCGCGGCCGCCGGCCGCATGTGGCGCAGGGCGCCTACGACCCCGAGCGCATCCAGGTCTGCCTGCAGGCATTGCTGCTGGAAGAGAACGGCTATCGCGTCGAGGAAGGCGCCATCTACTATGCCGAGAGCCGCGAGCGCGTGCGCATCGTGCTCGACGAGGCGCTGCGCGCCGCGGCGCGCGCCGCCGTGAGCGAGCTGCGCCTCACCGTCTCGCAGGGCCGCATCCCGCCGCCCCTGAGGGACAGCCCCAAGTGCCCGCGCTGCGCCTTGGTCACGGTCTGCCTGCCCGACGAGGTCCGCGCCCTGTCGGGTTCGTCGCTGGCGCCGCGGACCATCGCCACACCGGTCGACGAGGCCCTGCCGCTCGTTGTCCAGTCGCAGTACGCGCGCATCGGCAAGGAGGGCGACACGCTCAAGATCGCCGACGAGGAAAAGGGCGACCAGCGCGTGCGCCTGATCGATGTTTCCGACGTGGCCCTGTTCGGCAATGTCTCGATCACCACGCCGGCGCTCGCCGCGCTGATGGAGCGCGAGATTCCGGTCACCTTCCACAGCCACGGCGGCTGGTTCCGCGGCATGGCGCACGGCGTCGGCCATCGCAACGTCGAGATCCGCACCGCGCAGTATCGCCTGAGCTTCGACGAGACCGCCTGCCTTCGCTTCGCCCGCGAGCTGGTCGCCGCCAAGATCACCAACCAGCGGACCATCCTGCGCCGCAACTGGCGCGGCCCGGCAGAGGAGCGGCAGGCCGTGCTCGATCGCCTGTCGGCGGCGCGCAAGTCGGTCGGCGGCGCGGCGACGCCCGCGGTGCTGCTGGGCCTCGAAGGCGACGCCGCCGCCGTCTACTTCCGCGCCTTCGCCGGCCTGATCAGCCCGCCGGGCGACAAGCCGCAGAAGGCGGACGGCGCCCTGCTGCCGTTCCGTTTCGAGTCCCGCAACCGCCGCCCGCCGACCGACCCGGTCAACGCCATGCTGTCGCTGGCCTACGCCATGCTGACGCGCCATCTCACCATCACGCTGGCGTCGGTCGGCTTCGATCCCTATCGCGGCTTCTATCATGCGCCGCGCTACGGCCGCCCGGCTCTGGCGCTCGATCTGATGGAGCCGTTTCGCCCGATCATCGCCGACTCCGTGGTGCTCTCGGCGATCAATACCGGGGAGGTCGGTCCGGGCGATTTCGTCGTGGCGGCCACAGGTACCGCGCTGACCCAGCCCGGACGTCGCCGCTTCGTCGAAGCGTTCGAGCGCAGGCTCTCGCAGGAGACCACGCATCCCGTCTTCGGCTACCAGCTCAGCATGCGGCGCATGCTGGTGATGCAGGCCCGGCTATTGTCGCGCTTCCTGCTGGGCGAACTGCCGAGCTATCCGCACTACCTGCCGCGCTGAGAACGCAGCATGAGCGACGACCGCGTCTTCATCGTGACCTACGACATCGCCGACCCCAAGCGCTGGCGGCGCGTCTTCAAGGCGATGCAGGGCTATGGCGACTGGCTGCAGCTTTCGGTGTTCCAGTGCCGGCTGTCGCGGTTCCGCCGCCAGGAGATGGAGACCCGCCTGCGCGGGCTCATCAAGAATGGCGAGGACCATGTCCTGTTGATCGATGTCGGCCCTGCCGACAAGATCGACGTCGTCATGGAAAGCCTCGGCAAGAGCTTCTCCAAGGTCGAGAGGCAACCCGTCGTCATATGAGCCGCAGACCGAGCCACCAGTGCGGAGCCTCCGCGACGAAGTCGCCCGCGGCCGCCGCGGCTGTTCGAGCGCCGGGGGTGAGCGCCGCCCTGCCGCACCCGCTCGAATCGTGCTATCAGCTTGATCTCACGCCGCTCTTTGACATCGTGAATAGGACTTTTGCCGCCTTTCAGTGGGGACCGGCCAGCGCGGCCGGCCCCCCGCTCGAAAGGAGAGCGAATTTGTGTGACCGGGCAAAGGGTTATAGGATGGGAGCATCCGAGGCTTCATCGCCTCGGCCTCATTGAAGCACGCCGGCTGGCCGCGAGGACATCGTCGGCGACGTGCATCCGAGGCTTCATCGCCTCGGCCTCATTGAAGCGTCGAAGGGGAATAAACCGCAACTCATTGCAATCAAAGCATCCGAGGCTTCATCGCCTCGGCCTCATTGAAGCCAAGTGGTAGGTGTGGGAGGTGGTCACTCGCTGGCCGCATCCGAGGCTTCATCGCCTCGGCCTCATTGAAGCACGGTCGGTCCGAGCCATTCGCCGTGGAGCCGCTCTGCATCCGAGGCTTCATCGCCTCGGCCTCATTGAAGCGCTCAAGCCC
>WHTW01000143.1 GCA_009377525.1 Rhodospirillales bacterium | reverse complement strand
CTCGATCACGCTGGCGTACTTCTCGGCCACGAAGCGGCGGCGGACCTTGCGGGTGCGCGTCATCTCGGCATCGTCGGCATCAAGCTCCTTGTTCAGCAGCAGGTAGCGCTTGACCTGCTGCACGTCAGGCAAGCTGGCATTGGCCTTGGCGATCTCCTCGCCGATCATGGCCGCGACCTCGGGCTTGCCGCTGAGATCCATGAAGCTCGTGTACGCGAGCCCCTGCTTCTCCGCCCAGGTGCCGACCGTCTGCATGTCGATGGCGAGCATTGCCACGAAGAACGCCCGCTGGTCGCCGAAGGCGACCGCCTCCCGGATGAACGGGCTGAACTTCAGCTTGTTCTCGATGAATTGCGGGGCGAAGGCCGAGCCGTCGCCGAGCTTTCCGACATCCTTGGCGCGATCGATGATGACGAGGTGGCCCTGCTTGTCGAAGAAGCCGGCATCGCCGGTCTTCAGCCAGCCCTCGGGAGTGATGGTTTCGCGCGTCACTTCCTCCTGCTTGAAATAGCCCTTGAAGACGTTGGGCCCCTTCAGCAGGACCTCGCCGCGATCGTCGATCTTGATCTCGACCCTCGGGATCGGCCGGCCGACCGTATTGGGATTGGCCTCGGCGTCGGCCTGACAGGCGATCAACGCAGACGCCTCGGTGGCGCCGTAGACCTGCTTGAGGTTGATGCGGAACGAACGGAAGAAGCGGTAGGTATCGGGTCCGAGCGGCGCGCCTCCGGTATAGCACCAGCGTGCATTGCGCAGCCCGAGCTGGTCGCGCACCGGGCCGTAGACCAGGACCTCGCCCACCGCCAGGCCCAGTCGATCGACGACGGACAGGTTCTTGCCGTCGGTGCGCTTCAGCTCGCAGCGCTCGGCGAGGCCGCGGAAATACTCGAAGACGCGGCGCTTCATGGGTGATGCGTCGCCACCCTTGATCTGCATCAGGGTCAGCATGTTCTCCCAGATGCGCGGCGGCGCCAGCATGGAATCCGGGCCCAGCTCGCGCAGGTCGCGCTGCACGGTCTCGGGGTTCTCCGGGCAGTTCGCCGTCAGCCGCCCGACCAGCGCCATGCCGAGCGTGAAGGCAGCGTCGCCGACCCAGGCCATCGGCAGATAGGACAGCCAGTTGTCGCCGGGCTTGACGTCGTTCACTTCGATGAACGCCTCGGCGGTGGCGATCATGTTGCGATGGCTGAGCATCACGCCTTTGGGGCTTCCCGTGGTGCCCGAGGTGTAGGCGATCATTGCCGTGTCGTCGGCTCCGCCCTCGGCGACTTCGGCCTCGTAAAGGCCGGGATTGGCCTCGCCGAACTTGCGTCCCTCCTCCAGCATGCTCGCGAACGAGCGTAGGATCGGATCATCGTAGAACGACAGCCCACGCGGGTCGTCGTAGATGATCCAGCGCAGCCTGGGCAGCTTGTCCTTGAGCGACAGCGCCTTGTCGACCTGCTCCTGGTCCTCGGCCACGATGAACGAGGTCTCGGCGTGGTTCAGCACGTAGAGCAGTTCCGAGGCGATCGAATCCTGGTAGACCGGCACCGAGATGCCGCCCAGCGCCTGGGCGGAAAGCTGCGCGAAATAGAGTTGCGGGCGGTTGTCGCCCACGACAGAGAGCTTGTCGCCCCGCTTGAAGCCGAGGGCAGCCAGGCCCAGCGCGAAGTCGCGCACATTATCGCGGTAGGCGGTCCAATTATAGGTCTGCCAGACGCCACGTGTCTTCTCGCGTATGCCGGCGCCGCGGGGATCCTGCTCGGCGTTGCGCTGCACCAGCTTGGGCAGCGTCGAGGTCGCAGCGTGATCGACCAGGTTCATGCGCGCTCTTCACTCCGGGCGGTGCCGAGATAGGCCTGGATGACCGCGGGATCGCGC
This sequence comes from Rhodospirillales bacterium, assembly GCA_009377525.1. Lineage (GTDB taxonomy): Bacteria > Pseudomonadota > Alphaproteobacteria > Reyranellales > Reyranellaceae > Reyranella. The sequence goes on along the minus strand of WHTW01000143.1, from coordinate 17,308 downwards.
TGGACCTCGTCAGGCGTGCCGGCGGCGATGCGCCGTCCGCGATCGAGCACGATCACCCGATTGGAGATGTCCATCACCACGCCCATGTCGTGCTCGATCAGCACCACGGTGACGCCGCGCTCCTGGTTCACGTCGAGGACGAAGCGCGCCATGTCTTCCTTCTCATCCTGGTTCATGCCGCCCATCGGCTCGTCGAGCAGCAGCACCTTGGGCTCGACCGCCAGCGCGCGGCCCAGCTCGACGCGCTTGCGCAGGCCGTAGGCCAGTGCCGCGGTCGGCTGCTTGCGCAGATCCTGCAGCTTCAGGAAGTCGATGATCTCCTCGCATGCCTCGCGATGGGCGATGTCCTCTTTCTGCGCCATGCCCCAGTAGATGACGCTCGACAGCACGCCCGACTTCATGCGGACGTGGCGGCCCAGCATCAGGTTGTCAAGCACGGTGAGGCCGCTGAACAGCGCGATGTTCTGGAAGGTGCGGGCAACACCAAGGGCTGCGATGTCGCTCGGCTTCTTCTGGGTGATGTCCCGGCCTTCGAGGATCACACGACCGGTGTCGGGCTTGTAGAAGCCCGAAATCATGTTCAGCAGCGAGGTCTTGCCCGCGCCGTTGGGGCCGATGATGGACACGATGCTGCCACGCGGCACGTCAAGCGATACGTCCAGCACGGCGGTGACGCCGCCGAACTTCTTGGACAAGGTAGCGACACCGAGAATCGAAACGTCATCCAACTTTAATTGCCTTTCAACGCCTCAGCTACACGTCTGAACATCTGCCGATTCGCGCGATCATGGTCATGTCCAGGCAGCTGCAGGCCGGGCAACACGACAGAGTAAGCTTGGTACAAACACGCTCTAAAGAAATGATCGCTCACATCCAGCGCCCCACCCGTCGACTTTTTTCTAATACTTATTTGGTTTTGCGTCACCCTATTGGTGATGAGTCGGAACCGTCAAGAGGAATGAACTGCATTCGAGACCTGAAACGGTTCCGCCACTCGAACTAAGTGAGAGACTTAGCGAGCGATTCCTTCAACCTTCACGCGGCTGCTCGACCGCGCCGCAATAGACGCCCCGGCATTACCGATGTCGAGTGGTTCAAGAGGTCCCGATTGGATTGCCTCACCACCGTACCGTTCACAACTACGGCCTCAACACCCGCTGCGTCGGAAACAAGACGGCCGGCGCCGCTCGGAAGGTCAAAGACCCGGCGAACCTTGCCACTACCGACTGTCCCCGGATCAAACACCACAAGGTCCGCGGGCATGCCCAAAGCAATCAAGCCGCGATCTGAAAGCCCAAATACTTCCACGATGAGCGCCTGCGGCACGCGCTTGCGCAGGGCGTAATCAGCCAGCTTGATCGCCAGATCGGGCGGCAGGCGGAACGTATGCTTGGTCCGCATCTCTCTGCTCAGAGGTCGATGCCGTCGCCTGGATCCATCGCGGCTTGGCGTGCCAGACCACGGGCGCTTGCGCGCAGCGCGCGGGCGCGCAGGGCATCATCGTCGGCCTCATCTTCGCCAAAGGCGAACTCCGGCGGGGGTGTTGGCGGCTCCGGTACGATGTCTTCATGGTCGAAGAGTTCCGGCTCTCGCCGGATGCCGCCATTGGCCGGATCGTCGGCCGGATGAACCACACGCGGTCCCGCCGATCCCTCGCTCCTTCCCGGACTCGCTGGAACAGGCGAGCTGTCCCAGTCATCTAGCGGCGCGCTGGCAATCTCTGGCCTTCTCGGCTTCGGTGGCGGAAACAGCCGCTCCGTCAGGCGCCGGTCCTCATAGTATCGCGCCTTCTTGCCACGGATCGGTGGACAGCCGGAAACCAGGACCAATTCGTCCGTGGCGGGCAGTTGCATCACCTCGCCGGGTGTCAACAGCGGTCGCGCCGTCTCCTGACGCGAGACCATGAGATGGCCGAGCCAAGGGCTCAGCCTGTGGCCGGCGTAGTTCTTAGCGTTGCGGATCTCGGTCGCAGTGCCGAGGGCGTCCGAGACGCGCTTGGCGGTGCGCTCGTCGTTGGTGGCGAAGGAAACACGGACGTGACAATTGTCGAGGATGGCATTGTTCGGACCGTAAGCCTTCTCGATCCGATTGAGCGACTGGGCGATGAGGAAGCTTTTCAGCCCGTAGCCGGCCATGAAGGCGAGCGCCGATTCGAAGAAGTCGAGGCGTCCCAGCGCCGGGAACTCGTCGAGCATGAGCAGCAACCTGTGCCGCCGGCCCTTGGCATGGAGTTCCTCGGTCAGCCGGCGGCCGATCTGGTTCAAGACGAGTCGCACCAATGGCTTGGTCCGGCTGATATCAGATGGTGGCACGACGAGGTAGAGCGTTGTCGGTTGTTCGGCCTCGACAAGATCGCGGATGCGCCAGTCGCAGCGGCGCGTCACCCGAGCAACCACGGGGTCGCGATAGAGGCCGAGAAAAGACATAGCGGTCGAGAGCACGCCCGAGCGTTCATTTTCGCTCTTGTTCAACAGCTCCCGCGCCGCCGAGGCGATCACCGGATGTGCACCTGCCGCACCGAGGTGTGGCGTGGTCATCATCGCTCGGAGCGTCGTCTCAATCGCTCGCTTGGGGTCGGACAGCAGAGCTGCGACGCTGGCCAAGGTCTTGTCCCGCTCGGCGTACAAGACATGCAGGATCGCGCCGACCAGCAGGGAGTGGCTGGTCTTTTCCCAATGGTTCCGACGTTCCAGGGCGCCCTCAGGATCGACCAGGACATCGGCGATGTTCTGGACATCGCGGACTTCCCATTCCCCGCGGCGCACTTCCAGTAGGGGATTGTAGGCTGCCGACTGCGCATTGGTCGGATCGAACAGCAGTACGCGACCGTGACGGGAGCGGAAACCCGAGGTCAGCTCCCAATTCTCGCCCTTGATGTCGTGAACGATCGAGCTGCCCGGCCAGGTCAGAAGCGTCGGGACGACGAGGCCGACGCCTTTGCCGCTTCTCGTGGGTGCGAAACACAAGACATGCTCCGGCCCATCATGGCGTAGATAGTCGCGACCGAGCGTTCCAAGCACGACTCCATCTGGACCCACAAGGCCGGCACTGCGAGCTTCGCGCACTGTCGCCCAGCGCGCCGAACCGTAGGTCGCGATGTTCTTCGCCTCGCGCGCCCGCCACACCGACATGCCGATGGCGACCGCAATCGAGATCAGTCCGCCTGAGGCCGCGATGCAGGCGCCTTCGACGAAGATGGGTGGTGCGTAGGCATCATAAGCGTACCACCACCAGAAGAACGCTAGTGGAAGGTAAACTGGAAAGTCTTGAGCAAGCTCGAACCAGGGCGGTCCAAGCTGCGGCTGATAGCCGAGTCGCCAGGCCGTCCACTGGGTCGCCGCCCACAAGGCGATGAGCACGATCGAGAAGACGATCGTGATCTGCCCCCAGAGAATCTTGGTCGCGGACATGGTGACGCAAGATCAGCCAGTCGGCTCTCGAATGCACAAGAGTGGCATCGCCTCGCGCGTTCCCGCGGCGGTCCTGGCGTGCAATTCGGATGAAAGATGGCCAGTCGGTGCCGATCAGAATTCCAGAGCGTTGTCCGCGCCGAGTAAAAAAGGAAGTGCCTCCAGCATGGATGAGCAAGCCCTACTTCGATGATCTACGCATTCACGCCGTGTCTGCGGTGACAAGCGGCATGAGTCGGCACAAAGTGTGTTAAGGTGGCTACTTCGCGGCGGCGCGTGGCACCGATTCGTCGCCACCCGGTGGGGTCGCCGTATGGCCCGGCATGCCGCGGGCCTTGAGCAGCAGCTGGCGCCAACCCGCCACTTCGGCGTCCGTCGCCGAGAGGTGCTCCGGCGTGTCGAAGCGCTGGGTCGCCATGACCTTGAGATCCTGCTTCGAGAAATTTCCGTACATCGCCCAGCGGTAAAAGCCGTAGTAGTAAAGCCGATGGAGCGCCCGCCCCATGGCGCCGGAACGGCGAACCGCGTGGTAGTAGACGATTTGCGTGTTGGCCTCGTCGATCGGCACGCAGATTCTGGTCAGCATGTGCTTGCCGAAGTCGAAGCGGAACATGCTCGGCAGGTGATGGCCTCCGGCGCGCACCCGCTTGCCATCGAGGGAGGTGTGCATGTCCCATTCCTCGTCGCCGTTGAACGGCGGGTAGTCCGACCACCCCTTGACCACGTTGCTGAGGTTCCAGCGAAAGGCCCACAGCCACAGTCGGCGCCACTCCCTCTTCGGCCACCAGCCGTCCAGCTTCGGATAGTACTCGCGCCCCGGCTTCGGCACTGACGGCATGTAGCCGATGCACGCCTTGCCCGGCAGCGTACGGGCCCGGTTGCCGATCGGCCCGAACTGCACGATCGGGTCCTTGAGCTGGATGAGCGCATTGCGGTGCACGTACATGACATGCGAATCGAGCGAGTTCTCGAGCGCGACGCGCCAGTTGATCGGCCAGTGGGTGATGGCGGTGAAGACCATCATGTCGCCGCCCTCGAACATTTCCGGCGGCACATCGTGTTCGATCGGCACCGGTTGGCCGTCGCCGAGCCAGACGAACAGCAAGTCGCCGACTGCCTTGGTGGGAAATTTGCGCGCCCTGACCCGGCCGGGGATGCGGCTGTCCGGGCCCTCGGAGAGAACAGCGACGCATTCGCCGTCCTCGTCGAACACCCAGCCGTGATAAGGGCAAGCAACCGTGCCTGCGTAGTGGCAGTCGCCCTCCATCAGCGAGCCGCCGCGATGCGGACAGGCATTGGCGAGCGCTACCACCTCGCCGGACTTGCCACGGAAGAAGACGATGTCCTCGCCGAGCAGCTTGCGCCCGACCGGCTTGTGGCCCACCGAACCCAGCTTCAGGGCTGGGTACCAGTATTCCTTCAGCCCGGCCGCCGGAATCAATCGCCGGATGTCGGATATCTTCATCGTTCGATCTCCTTACCCAGGGGACTCTGTGCGGCAAACCGCGCGGCGTTGAGAATGCTGGCGGTCAGCAGGAAATGCTCACGCAAGGCCGCCACTGCCGCCGTCGCATCGCGCGCCATCGCCGCGTCGTAGATTCGCTGATGCTCCGATTCAACATCGCGCGACTCGGCGATCACGATGCCGGACAGCACGCGATAGCGCTCGGATTGCTCGAACAGCAATTGCTGGAACTGCAGCAGCCGCGTCGAGCCGCAGGCAGCCAGCAGGGCGACGTGGAAGCGGCGATGAGCACGCGCCCATCCAGCCGTGCCGGAGCGCGACGCGCTGCGGCGCGGCGTCGCCGCCTGCAGCTGACCGAAGGCGGTCTGCAGCTCCGCTTCCCATGCCGCGTCGCCATGCTCGATCGATCGGCGCAGGGCGGCCGCCTCGATCTCGATCCGCGCGGTGGTCACATCGTGCAGATCCTCGATCGACACGCCGCGCACACGAAAGCCGCGCTGGTCTTCCGACTCGACCCATCCCTCCGAGGTGAGCCGCGCCAGTCCCTCGCGCACCGCGCTCAGGCTGACGCCGAATTGCCGGGTCAATACGGCGATCGACAGCTTCTCACCGGGCTTCAGGTGACCCGTGAGGATCTTCGCCCGCATCGATTCGAAGACGACGCGGGTCAGGCTGCGTGCGACGCCGCCGTCCGGCAATATCAGGCCCGCCGACATGTCGGGGTTCATGGTTCGTTTCATGCTTTGGCTCTTCCATCGCCGCCGCGGCCATGCATGACCAGCTCGGCAATTTCGTCGACGAGAGCGTTGAAGCGCGCCGTCCGCTTTATGCGCGGTTGGCGCGGTCGATCGAGGGTGATCGGAATCTCGGACAGGATGCGGGACGGGCGCGGGCTCATCACCAGCACCCGGTCGCTAAGATAGACCGCCTCATCGATCTGATGGGTGATGAAGACGACCGTCTTGCGGTCGAACTCCCAAATGCGCAGCAGCTCGCTCTGCATGTCCTCGCGGGTCTGCGCGTCGAGCGCCGCGAACGGCTCATCCATCAGCAGCACTTCGGGCTCCACAGCGAGCGCACGCGCCAGATTGACCCGCTGCTGCATGCCTCCGGAGAGCTCATGCGGGTAAGCGCGCTCGAAGCCGGCAAGCCCAACCAGCGCGATGAGCGCGGCCACCCGCTGGCGTGCCGCCGGCCCGTCGCGGCCCTGTATGGCCAGCCCATAGGCGACGTTGTCCGAGACGTTGCGCCAAGGCAAGAGCGTCGGCGCCTGAAACACCATGGCGCGTCCGCTCCCGCCGCCGGCTCCGTCGGCGCCATCGAGCAGCACCCGGCCGCCGGTCGCCCGGTCGAGCCCGACAAGGCAGCCGAGCAGCGTTGTCTTGCCGCAACCGCTCGGTCCGACGATGGCGACGAACTCGCGGGCGCGGATGGCGAAGTCGATCCGGTCGAGGACACGCAGCTCGCCGTTGCCGTGCGCGCTGCGTCGGGTGACGCAGAGCCCGTCGACGAGCAGCTTGGCGGGCGGCTCAGTCGCCGTTGCGTCACGAGATTCCACGGGAACGACTGTTGCACTCATGCCGTGCGACCGGGGGATTAGGGCCAGACCAGGGTGTAGGCACAGACCTTGCGCTCACTGACCGCGTACTCGGCGTTGTATGCCGCACGCAGCTCATCGAGAAAATCCGATTCCATGAAGCGCCGGAAGGTCGGCTCGTCCTGGAACTCGTAGACTGCCATGTACTGGTACTTATCCTCCCCCAGGATCGCCCGATAGCGCCGTGCACTGACGACGCCGCGATAGCGCAGCATGTGCGGGCAGTGCTCGTCATTGTACCAACGGTTGAAATTATCCTCCATGTCGGCGGGGATCGTCGCGCGAACGGTGAACAGCACCATGGCCATGGCAAGCTCCTAGCTGAAGGCCGGCCGGACCTCTGTGGCAAAGCGCTTCATGGCGCCGAGGCGGTCGTGGCCGGACGGGAAGAGGACGATGTGCTCGGCGCCGGCCGCGTGCATGGCGGCGAGCTTGGTGGCGCAATGGGATGGGGTGCCGGCGAGCGTATAGGCATCGACCAGCCGGTCACTCACCAGTCGGCCGTGCGAGGCGTCGGCGCGAAGGTGCTCCCCGTAATTGTAATGCCGCGCCACGTGCGAGGCGTCGGCGCGCAGATGCTCGAGATCCGGGGGGAAAAAGAACACCGGATGGTACTGCGCATCCTTGGCACGGCGCGCGGTAATCGCCACCGACTCGCTCTTAGCCTCGGCCCAGGTATCGGCGATGGCCACCCCGGCCATGAAAGCAAGGTCGATGTCGGCCAGATTGCGGCCCGCCTCGGCGGCGCCGCGAGCGACCTGGTCGAGCGCCTGGCGCACCAGGCTCGGATGGGTGCCGACACTGATGAGGGCGCCATCGGCGACGCGCCCGGCGGCGGCCAGCGCCTTGGGGCCACTGGCTGCCAGGTAGATCGGCATCGACGCGCCGCGAACGGCGAACAACCGGCGCAGCTCGGCGATGTATTCGGTGACCGCGGCGATGGTTGCCGGCTTGAGCCCCTGGGCACGGACGGCGCTGTCACCGGTACCGATGCCGAGCTGGGCCCGACCGTTCGACAGCCGGTCGATGGTGACGATGGCATTTGCAGTGACCATCGGCTGGCGGCTCACCGGGTTGGTGACGCCGGTGCGCAGGACGAGGCGCTCAGTCGCGGTCGCGCACAACGCCAGACTCGCATAGACGTCACCCCAGCCGATCGGCGGCGAATCGCCGAGCCAGGCGCCGGCAAAACCGTTGCGGTCGAGATAGCGCGTGATTTCCACCGCATTGCGCGGATCCTGCTCGGGAATGACGAACATGTCGAAGATCATGGGCTTGCTCTTCCAGACGTCATGCCGGCCGCCAGCGGCACAGGCGATGCTCCGCAGCGGTGATCGCGGCTGAGGCGAGAAGACTGATGATCACGACGCTCAGGGCTCCGACATAGACGCTTCTCACCTCGAACACGCCGGCCGCGTCGAACATCATCGAGCCGAGGCCGCGGTGCGAGCCGAGCCATTCGCCGACCAGCGCTCCGGCCAGCGCCCGGCCGATATTGCCGCGCAACGCGCCGAAGATATAGGGCGCGATCGCCGGCAGCACGATGGTACGGAAAAGCTGCCGGTCGCTGGCTCCGAAATGAATGCCCATGCGCAACAGCGCCGCAGGTACGGTGCGTACGCCGGCGGCAACGCTGAAGGTGATCGGCAGCACGGTCAGAAGAAACACCAGCAGCACGGCGATCCACGGTCCGATGCCGATCACCAGCACGGCCATCGGTGCGATGGCGACTACCGGCACCGCGTCGAGGAAGAATAGCACCGGGCTTGCCGTGTCGCTGACCGGTCGGTACCAGCCGATCAGCAGGCCCAGCGCGACGCCGACCAGGAAGGAAAGGCTGGCGCCGACTGCGATTTCGCCGAGCGTGGCGGCGAGCTGAGGCAGTATGCGGCCGCTGCCGTACCACAACGCCATGCTGCGCAGCACCTCGCTCGGGGAGCTGACGAAGGCCGCGTCGATCACGCGACAGCGGGCCGCGACCTCCCAGGCGACGAGCACCACGAGCAGCGGCAGGTAACGTGCCATCATGAGGCCTGCCGTCCGGGTCGCCAGGTCTCGATCCGCGCCTGCAGGAGCTGGAGCGAACCGGCCGCGAGCATGTTGACGGTGCACAGCACGACGACGGCGAGCAGCGCCAGGTTGGGTTGTCCCCGGTTGGTCGCGTCGAGGATGACCGAACCGAGCCCGCCCCGTCCCATGAACAGTTCGACCACAACCAGCCCGGTCAGCGCCCGACCGATGGCGAGCCTGAGCCCGGTCGTCATCGCCGGGAGCACCGAGGGAAGCACGATGTCCCTGACCAGATGAACGTCACGACCGCCAAACGATCGGCACATCCGCACCAGTTGCGGATCGGTGGCTGCCGCGGCGCTGCTCACCGCGAAATAGATCGGGAAGAAGGCGAACAGCACGATGACCACCAGCTCGGTGGCAAGGCCGAGGCCGAGCAGCACGACGAGCAGCGGCACCAGGGCGATGAGCGGCACAGCATTGACGGCGATCAAGAGCGGCTCGAACAACGCGCCGGCCCGGCGGTACCAGCCGAGCAGCAGGCCAAGGGCGATGCCGGCCACGGCAGCGATGGCGAACCCCGCCGCGAGCTGTCCGGCGCTGGTCAGCATGGCGTGGTAGAATTCCACGAGCGGCGGACGGGCCATCAGGAAGCCGACGAGCGTCGACGGAAAGGCGGCGATGCGGTCGGACAGGATGCCGAACCACAAATTCATCTGCCACAGAGCCACGAACACCGCGAAGCCGAGAAATCCGAGGGCGATCCTGCGACCCATGCCCTATTTTCCGCGGTACAGCGGCCCGCCCCGCGCGTAGGCCTCGGCAACCGGGCTCTGGTCGACCAGCCCCTCCTTGATCATGTCGACCTTGGTCGGGTCGCTGCGGAAGTCGGCGGCGTCGTAGATGCCGTACTTCAGTCCGGCCGCGAGCAGATTGCCCAACACCTTGCTGTCGGTGATCACTCCCTTCGGTGGCAGCAGCTTCGCCAATTCGTCGACCGCGGCGCGGTAGTCCTCCGGCTGCATATCCTTCGGCGAATTCATCCAAGCCTTCACCATGCCGGCAACCTCGGCACGGTTCTGCTCGGCGAGGACGTAGTCATGCACGCGCAGGAATACGCCGATCACGTCGGTGATCAGTTTGCGCTTGGCGGGGTCCTTGAGCGCCGCGCGCGACACTACCAGACCGTTGGTCTGCATCGGCGCCACATCAGGCAGGTAGCCCATCGACGTGAAGCCCTCGCGCCGCGCCGCGTTGGTCCAGGCGGCGTCGAAGCCGAGCATGCAGTCGGCGGTACCGCTGCGCAGCGCCTCGATCCAGAACTGCGGCGGCTGGCCGGTGCCGACCGCCTGGAAAGTCCGCCAATTGCCGCCGGCCGCGTCGATCATCGCCGCCCAGGCAACATGGGTCGCGCTCTTGGCGCCGGTTGCGGCAACGCAACGCGCGCCGCCGAGATCCGCCACCGACTTAATCTTCTTGGGATTGACGACAAGGCTCCAGGGCGCGCTGATCGGATCATAGAAGGCGACCACCAGCGGTGCGCCGCGCAGCGCCGCAACCGCGGCGGTACCAGCATAGAGCGACCCGTCGATGTCGCCCGACGCGATCGCCGGATAGGCGACCGTGCCGAGCATGCGGACCGGCTGGAAGTCGATTCCCGCTTCGGCGAACCAGCCCTTCTCGAGGGCGACGCCGTAGTAGATCTCCGCGGCACTGCTCGGCTTGTTGCCGACAGTGGCGAACTTGAAGCTGCGCAGCGGCTGGGCGGCCGCGGTCGTCGCCAACAACAGGCCGAACGTGAGCGCCAAGGCGAGCCTAATCCTGTCCATCAATCCACCCCCGTGCGCCACGATCTCGTATCATGTTATCGCCGGGTCCCGGCAATGACAAGACATAATAGATGATCGATTTTCTTCGATAGAGAATGCGCGGCCAGACTTGTGGAAAGGCTCGCTGCGTCGATCGGCTACTCCATTGCTGCAGCCGAGCAGCGCGGCGCAAAGGCGACGAAGAAGCCAGAGATCGACTCAAGCGCCTCTACAAGAGGCACGACGGGCCATGAGCGACAGCTGCGCCGCATCGCACCCATCAATGATGACGATATCGACCGACTGCGGCTGCTCGAGATAGGCGACGCGACAAGACCCTTTCAGGGCTTCCGCTGCAGGCCCCAGGCTTCCGCAACCAGCTCGCCGATCCGGGCGGCCAGCAGCCGGTTGCCAAGCTTTCGCCGTCGTTGTTCGAGAGATAGTGGATCTGGTCGGCGTCGATCGTTCCCTTCGAGTTCTCGAAGACATTGCGTAGATCGGCGGGCTACGCTCGCTGAGCGTCATCATGCCTTCGACCGTCCTGTGATAAAGGGCGCGGTAGGATTGATCTCCGACCACGCGCTTTTCCTCCTCGGTCAGTGTCTTGCCCCAAGCCGAAACGGGCTGCATGAAGAAGGCCGACTTCACGCCGTTGTCTCTTGCCACCGCCTCCCGGAAGTATTTCTGGTAAAGGCCGAACTGGACATCGAGAGGCGTTCGGGATTGTCCTGGATGGATGTCCTTCGGCAGGGCGAAAAGGCCGGGACCGTTGTCGGCTTTTTTGACTTGGAGCCGACCTCGGCGGCGATCAACTGGCCGGTCAGCCACCGACGGCGCAGGTTTTCAATTCGGTCGATGACAGGCTGCGGCGTCGGTCGATGCATCTTTGGGGTCGCGAGCTGCGATCCTGCAGGCCGGCCGGGCCTTCCGCGGTATAGCGGCCGACCCATTGCGCACCGTGCCAGAGCAAACGCCTACGGCTTCACTGACGGCCTGCGGCGTTTGCCCACCCAGAACCATTTTGACATTTTGACCATGCGCGCTCGTCAGACGGGTATTCTTGTGAATGTCCATTCGGCTCTCCGACCGATTGCCGCGAGTGTAGGAACAAATGTTCAGCGCGGTCAATTGAACGGACCATCGATCCGCCAGTCAAACTTGACCCGCCAGTACGAAGGCCAACGTTGGTCTCTGCAATCAATTGTTACGAACCTCTCGCCGACTGCTCCAACAATAACCCCGAGCCTGCATCACTCCGTCGTGGAGCATCACTCCGCCAATCACACTATGCGTCGTCGCGACCGGAGGTCCGCCGGTCGGAATGATGTGAGGAGTTGCCCCTTTCACTCATGTGAGAAGGGAAATGTCATCACTCCGCGGCCGCCGCTTTGGCGGGTTTCAAGTCGTTGGAATACTTCAGGTGAACCGGCGCGTTGGCCTCGAACGGGCTCTTGAGGTCGAGGCTTTTAGCAATCTCGCGGATCGCCGGGAAGACCTCCTGGCCGATCAGCTTGATGCAGGTGAGCGAGTCTTCCTGGCTCACCTTTCCGTCGTTGCCCCACAGCGCCAGGATGCCCGGCCGGGTCTCTTCCAGGATGCGCTTGAGCTTGGCGACCACCGTCTTGGGCGTGCCGGCGATGATGCGCAGGTCGGCCATCTGCTGTTCGAAGCTGGTGTTGCCGCGCGGATTGATGGCGCGGCCGGCGGCGAACTCGACGAAGGCGCGGCGGTTGGAGGGCGAGCCGTAACCCGACGGCGTGCTCCACACCGGATGGGCGAGCCCGGTAAACTCACCCTGCATCCAGCGAAACTGGCGGGCGTTCTCGATCGCCTTCTCCTCGTTGTCGGAGACATGGACCTGAATCAGGTAGCCGCGATTCTCCGGCCCGCCGACATAGCCCGACTGCAGGGCGACGTTGTCGTAGAGCTCCCAGATCTTCTTGGTCTGCTCGATCGAGGTGTTGAGCGCGATGTAGGGATAGCGCTGCTGCGCCGCCCACACGATCGTCTCCTTGCTGATCACGCCCGGGATCCAGACGCGCGGATAGGGCTTCTGCAAGGGCACCGCCCATGGGTTGACCACGCGATGCTGGTAGTGCGTGCCCTCGAAGCGGAACGGCCCGGTTCGGGTCCAGGCCTGCGTGATCAGCTCGTGCGCCTCCTCGAAGCGCTCGCGGTTGAAGGCCGGGTTGACGCCGGTGGCGAGCTGCTCCTGGCCGCCGCCGCGCACGAAGCCCGAGACCAGGCGGCCCTTGGAGATCATGTCGATCATGGCCAGCTCTTCGGCCAGCCGAATGGGGTTCTCCGCCAGGGGCAGCGGATTGCCCAGCATGACGATCTTCACCTTCTTGGTCATGCCGGCGAGGATGGCGGCGAAGATGTTGGCCTTGGCCTGCATGCAGAACGGCGCGTTGTGATGCTCGTTCAGCATGATGCCGTCGATGCCGACCTCCTCGGCCAGCATGTATTGCTCGATGTAGTCGTTGTAGAGCCGCGAGCCTGCCACCGGGTCGAAATGCTCGTTGGAGAACATCAGCGCCGTCGCGCCGAAGTCGCGGCCGGCCTCTTCGGAATAGGCCGACATGGGCTGCTCGGTGAAATACATCAGGTGCATGGCAGTTACTCCCGACTGATGAAGTTTGTGACCAGCTTGGCGAGCGCTTCGGGCTGCTCCATGTCGACGGCATGCCCGCACGACCTGACGATCTCCAGGTGGGCATCGGGCAGCGATTCAAGATAGCGCTTGCCGGCGCTGATCGGCACCACCCTGTCGTCGTCGCCCCACACGACGAGGGCCGGCGCGCGCACGGCAGATGCGGCAGGGTCTGGCTGTACATGTAGGGCTTCCAGGCGATGCGGAAGCTCATCTCGCGGCAGATGTCCCACATCTCGAGCTGATCGACCGAAGGCTCGGCGCCGTAAACGCGGTCGAACGCCTTCTGGTCGTGGAAGCCCAGGCGGGCGTAGTCGACATAGCCGGTGACGGCGAGATCGAGGATGTCGCCTTGTGGCGGTTTGATGCCCATGGCGCCGACCAGGACCAGGCGCGAAAGATCGCTGGGCGCCATGCTGGCCATCTCCGCGGCGATCCAGCCGCCGAAGCCCAGCCCGACGAGAGCGGCATTGCTGACCTTCAGCTGGCTCAGCAGGCCGCGATAGATCACCGCTATGTCGCGCGTGCTGCGCATCCAGTCCGACCGCTCGGAGCGGCTGTAGCCGGGATGATGCGGCACCAGCACGTCGTAGTGCGCCGCCAGCGCATCATAGAAGGGCAGGCGATCGAGCGTGCCGGTCTCGTGATGCAGCACCATGACGGGACGGCCGCGACCGGCGCGCGCCATATGGAGCTTTATCCCCGCGGCCTCCATCGTGGACTCGGTCCAGTTTGCTCCGGCCATTCACGCTTCCTCTTGCTTATTGGCGAGGATCGTTGCAATCCGACCTTCAGGAGTCAAACTTCCGCAACCGTTGTGCGATCTCCCGGGCGATTTCCGCCGGCTCGCCGCCGACGACGACGATCGGCTTTTCGTCAGGCGAGGGCTCTTCCAGAATCGAGAACTGGCTGTCCAGCAAGGTCGGCGGCATGAAATGATCGTGCCGCGCGGCCAACCGGCGCTGGATGACGTCCTGCCGCCCCTTGAGGTAGACCAGCCTCACCTCCGGCCGATGGCCGATGATGATGTCCCGGTAGAACCGCTTCAGCGCCGAGCAGGTCACGATGCCCGACTCGCCACGCGTCGATTTTACGCGCGATCGTGCTCGCCGTTGTCTGCGGCGGGCACGCGTCGGCACAGCAAACCATTAACAGGTAACCCCAGACGGATGCATTGCCGCGGAAGCACCACGGAAGCATGTGGCGGCTTGAAGTAATACCAGCCGCCGATATTCCTGACTCTTGTAAGATCTAGAAGTTCCCATTTGTTGCAATGTCAGATTCGCTGTTTCAGGGCGGCAGCTGCTGACGGAGGACGTCATGGGACGCAAGATCGAGGTGACGTGTCGTCGCGGAAGCTTCGACGGCTGGCGTCGCGAAGCCAGGACGGCCGGGTAGCCTGCCGGATTTTGGCGATAGCCCATGTGCTGGAAGGGTCGTCGCGCGCGGAGGCAGCGTCTGCCAGCGGCATGGATCGGCAGACCTTGCGCGACTGGGTTCATCGCTACAACCACGAAGGCCTCGGCGGGCTGAGCGATGGCCAGCGCAGCGGCCGTCCACCGGCGCTGTCGGCCGAGTAGATGCAGGACCTGAAGGACTTGGTGCTTGCTGGCCCCGACTTGGCACTCAACCGGGTCACCCGCTGGCGCTGCATCGATCTGTGCGTGGTGATAGCGGAGCGCTATGAGATCGTGGTGCATGAGCGGACGGTGGGCAAGATACTGCGGCGGATGGGACTGACGCGGCTGCAGCCACGGCCATACCACCCCCGGAAAGACGCCGCCGCGCAGGAGGCTTTTAAAAAAACTTCGCCACCCTCGTAGCCAAGGTCTTGCCGCCTGAAGCGGCAGGCAAGACGATCGAGATCTGTTGACAGGCGAACCCTCATGTAAGGACGAAGCCCGCGTCGGCCAGCAAGGCACGCTGTCGTATCAGTGGGCGCTGCGCGGCAGCCGCCCACCGGCGGTTCGCGACAACCGTCACGACTGGGCCTACATCTTCGGCGCAATCTGCCCGGCGCGTGCCGTGGGCGCCGCCATTGTCACGCCCGGGGTCAACAGCGAGGCGATGACCATCCACCTCGCCGAGATCGGCAAGCAGGTCGGCGCCGGCTGGCACCAGACGGGAGGGCGCCTGACCGTGCCCGACAACGTCACCTTGCTTCGGCTGCCGACCTACTCACCCGAACTCAATCCGATCGAGAACGTGTGGGAGTATCTCCGCGGCAACAAGCTCAGCAGGTGCGTCTGGGAAAGCTACGACGATATCGTCCAGGCGTGCTGCGACGCATGGAATTGGCTCATCGCTGACACCCTCCGCGTCGCTTCGATCACCACCCGCAAATGGGCATCGGTCAGTAATTAGGGCGGCTGGTATAAGACGGTGCGCGTCAATTAATCGCGCGATTGGCAAACTCTTGTTCTGGACGTGGCTGGTCCGGCTATAGATGTGGCCGTGCTGGAAAGCGCCGCTACCTTGGGCAAAGGAATCGTAGATGTGCCGGCCGAGCAGTATCGCGCCGATCGGCTCGTAGCCGCCGCCCAACCCCTTGGCGATGGTCATGAAGTCGGGTTGCGATGCGTTCCTGCTCGCAGGCACGCAGAGTGCCGGTACGGCCCATGCCACACATCACCTCGTCCAGGATCAGCAGCACGCCGTGGCGATCGCAGATCTCTCTTACACGCTTGAAGTAGCCGCGTGCCGGCGGCACCGCGCCGGCCTTGGCGCCGACCACCGTTTCGGCAACGAAGGTCATCACCGTGTCGAGGCCGAGCTCGAGAATCTTGCGCTCCAGCGCATCGGTGGCGCGTAGCCCGTAGGCTTCCTCTGCTTCTTCCAGCTCCTGATAGCGGTAGGCGAAGCAGGGATCGATATGGTGCGTCTGGATCAGAAGCGGCGAGAAGGGTGCGCGGCGCCATTCGTTGCCGCCGGCCGCCAGCGCGCCCAGCATATTACCGTGATAGCTCTGCCGGCGCGCGATGATATGGCGGCACCCGGTCTCGCCGCTGATTTTTGCAACACTATCTGCCAGAAGCAGACAAGCGACAACCTGCCGCGCCTCCAGCGGGTTAAGGCGCAAGAGCTAAGGAACGTCTGAACAAGTGACGATTGACGCGCACGATGCCATCGAGGTCGACCGGACGGTGTTTTGCGCGTGTTTTTCGATCGGCCTGATGGCCGATTTTGGTGTCCGCGGTGGTCAGAAGACCAGATCGGACAGACTACGCCCGCAGCAGATGGCGGCGCGCCACGAACAGGTTGGCGAGCGCGCAGGTGACGAACAGGCGATGAGCGTTCTTGTCGAGCCCGCGGTAGCGGACCATGACGAAGCCGAACAGCCGTTTGATGACGTGGAAGGCATGCTCGACCTTGGACCGCACTTTGGACTTGGTGCGGTTCCTGGCCCGCTCGGCCTGGTCGACGAGGCCGCGATGATGGTAGCGCTGATTGGTGAAGTCCAGGGCGTTCGGCGCCTGCGCCTTGATCACGTCGGTCTGGCCGCGATAGGCCTGATCGCCCCACACCCGCGTCTCCTCGCCATGCAGCAGATCGGCCAGCACCTGGCTGTC
Source organism: Rhodospirillales bacterium (assembly GCA_009377525.1). Taxonomy (GTDB): domain Bacteria; phylum Pseudomonadota; class Alphaproteobacteria; order Reyranellales; family Reyranellaceae; genus Reyranella. The sequence goes on along the minus strand of WHTW01000143.1, from coordinate 796 downwards.
GGCGACATTGGCGGCGGTGGCAACCACGGCGTGGATGATCTTGGTCCGGCTGTCGACGCCGATATGAGCCTTCATGCCGAACTACCACTGATTGCCCTTCTTGGTCTGGTGCATGTCGGGATCGCGCGCCTTGTCGGCGTTCTTGGTCGAGGACGGCGCATTGATGATCGTCGCATCGACGATGGTGCCCTTGGCAACCTTGATCCCGCTCGCCTCGAGATGGCGATGGACCTCTTCGAACATCCGCGTCCCCAGATCGTGCTGCTCGAGCAGATGGCGGAAGCGGCACATCGTCGTCTCGTCGGGCGCCGGCTCGCGCCCAAGGTCGATGCCGACGAAGCGCCGCATCGACTGCGAGTCGTACAGCGCCTCCTCGACCGCCGGGTCCGACAGGTTGAACCAGTGCTGGAGAAAGTAGATGCGCAGCATCCGCTCCAGACCGATCGGCGGACGACCGTTGCCGGCCTTCGGATAGACCGGCTCGATCAGCCGGCACAGGCGGCGCCACGGCACCACACGCTCCATCTCGGCGAGAAAGCTCGCCCGTCGCGTCGTCTTGGCGTAACGATCGAACCCGGCCGCCGCCAACGTCATCTGCTTCATCGAAGAAATCCTGGCATTCACACCACAGGATTCTCTAGAATCATGACCACATGCTCATGTCGATGACTTTTTCAGAGTTTCCCTAAGCAACAAGTAATGCCGTCATACACGTGAAGCCGCTGACAATCTGGACAGTAAGACGACCGGCGACGTGGCTTTGGCGCGCACATCCGCTCGTCGATGGAAGTACTGC
>WHTW01000142.1 GCA_009377525.1 Rhodospirillales bacterium | reverse complement strand
GAGGGGCGACTGGCCGGGCACCGGCAGGGTATCGGGCAGGGGCTCGGGCTGGGCGTCCTCGACGGCGAAGGCGGGCAGGCCGGTCGCCATCTGGGCGATCAGGTCGGCGGACGACAGCAGCGCGACGGGCTTGGCCTCGGCCAGGAGGGTGTCGCGGCGGACCTTGGGCAGATCCGGGTCGATGGGGACATAGGCGGCGCCGGCGATCAGGGTGGCGAGCGCGGCCACGACCTGTGGCCAGCCCTTGGGCAGGGCGATGGCGACCAGCGCGTCGGGCTCGGCAAAGCCCGCGAGATTGCGGGACAAGGCCAGGGCGCGGCCGACGAGCTCGCCATAGGTCAGCGCGCGATCGGGCGCCACGACGGCGATGCGGTCGGGTGTGGCGAGCGCCTGGCGCAGGACCGGGTGGTGCAGGAGATCGTCGGGGCCGAGATCGGCGGCGGTATCGTTGGCGGCCGCGCGCGCCGCGCGCTGCTCGGCCGGCAGCGCGACGGGCTGGACCTCGTTCCAGGCCGCCGGGTCATCGGCCAGCCGTTCGAGCAGGGCTGCATAGGCCGCAAACATCGCCTCGATCACGCCCGGCGCGAACAGGCCCTCAACGACATCCCAGTTAACACCCAAGCCGCCATCAAGCTCGAAGACCTGATGATCGATCTGGACTTGCGGTGTCTGAGTAATCCCATAGGTGGGGCGGCCCAGCATGCCTCCGGCCGTGTCGAGTTTCTGCCCGACGTCGCCGACACCGATGGCGCTGGTGAAGACGATCGGCATGGCGACGGCGGCGCGGCGTTTCTGCGAGAGATGCTGCAACACGCGCACGCCGGTGAAATCAGCGTGTTCGTAATCGGCCCAGAACTGGTCCTGGATCCGCGTCGCGCGGGTGTGGAATGGCGCGTCAGGAGCAGCGCATGCGCCAAGATCAAGAAGAAGCGTGGCGGTGAAGTCGCCCATCACGCGGTCGATCTCGGGATGGACCGGAGCGCGGTTGAAGAGGGTCAGGTTGAGTGTGAAGGCAGGGTTGCGGCTCCAGGCGCGGAGGACCTCGGCGAAGGCCGCGAGCAGCGCCACAGATGGCGTCAAGCCAAGATGTTTGGCTAGGTTCTTGAGCGATTGCCATCGCGTCGCGGGGAGATGGAGATGGCGCCGCGCGAAACGCGGCGCACCCTCGGGCGACGTCGATACGATCGGCAGTTCGGGAGCCGCTGAGAGTGAATCAAGACGCGTGAGCCAGTATCGCTCGGACGCCGCGAAGACGGACGTGCTCTCGTTTGCCTTCAGTTTCAGCACATAGTCGCGGAAGGAAAACGACAAAGTGGGCAATTCGGCCGACGGATCGGCATAGAGCTGCCCGACCTCGGCCAGGCAGATGAACATGCTGTAGACGTCGGCGACGATGGCGTCGCAGCTCAAATGAATGCGTGTACAGTCGGGGGAAATCCGGCTGATGCGAAGCTCCAGGAGCGGCCAGCAATCCGGCGCGGGCACCTTGTGCGACATGGTTGCGCGTATCGCGAGAAGCCGCGCTTCGCGCTGGTCCTCCGGCAGGTCGGCAAGATCTTCGGTCGGGATTTCGAAGACCGGCACGTCCGGCAAGATACGCATCATCCCGTCCGGTCCGACGACGGCACGCAGCATATCGTGCCGCGCGATGGCGCTCTGCCAAGCCTCTCGAAATCGTTGGAGATCGAGAGGGCCGCATTCATATTCCTGATAGCCGTGGCTCGCGACGCCGCCGAGTTCAAACTGTCGGAAGCGGCCGAGCCAATAGGCCATCTGGATGTCCGTCAGCGGGAACGGCTCATGGCGGGCCGCCATGTCGGGGATTGCCGCGATCTCGATCTCTCCATCGGAGGCGGCAAGCGCGACGCCTTTCTCCACGAGGAGCCTTTTCAACAGCCGGGCCTGGTCGGGCGTGAGTCCAGAAGTCGCGGTCATGAGAATTCGCCGTTGGTTGCGGCAAGAGCCGAGCGGATCTCGTCAGGCGCCATCGCCTTGACCTGGCGAAGCGCTGCGGCGAGCGCCATGAGCCGTCCAGGTGTGGGATCGCGGTCCACCAGGTGATCGGCAATGCCTCGGACGGTGCGCACCCGCAGCAGCGTCGCGACCGGAAATGGCAACCCAAACTCCTGTCGGATTTGCGCGGCGAGCGGCATCGCAAGCAGCGAGTCGCCGCCGAGTTCGACGAAGTCGTCGTCGATGCCGACGCCGGTGATACCCAGGCGCAGTTCCATGATTTCGGCGAGGCAATGGTCGAGATCGTGACGGGGCGGGGTAAACGATGTCGCGAGATCTGGCCGTGCGCCGTGCGGGGTGATCGTTTCCGCGCGTTCGAACCGGGCAATCGCCTCGCCACGGTGGCGACGCGCTTCGGCCAAGAGCGCTGGCAGTGGCCGCAGAGATACCGCGACTTGCGGCTCAGCGACGCTCACGGCCCGGTCGAAAGCACAACGCCCCTGCGCGGGTGTCATGCCCGCCAAGGCATGACCTGCGATCTTCTCGTGGCGCGCTCCGAGTTCGACGATCATTCCGACATCGAGCCAGATGTCCCAATCGATCGTGAGGCAGCGGCGGCATCCTGGAGGACCACCGGACTGGGCATAGGCGTCCAGAACTGCATTGGCGGCCGTGTTGTCAACCTGCCCGACGGCACCCGTGAAGGCACCGAGCGACGAGCAGAGGATAAGGAAATCCAGGCTCCGTCCGCGGCACAGATTGTCCAGGATCGCCAAGCCGCGGACTTTGGGCCCGAGATTGCTCGCAGGCCCCTCCGGCACGCCGGCCTGCAGGAGGCCGCCTCCCGGCACTCCGGCGGCATGGATGATGCCATTGATGCCGCCAAATCGCGTGTCCGCGATCTCGAACACCCGCCTCATATCAGCGGCATCGCCGGCATCGGCGGCGATCACGCACACATCGGCACCGAGCTCTCGCAGGACAGCGAGAGCTTCACCATGCGTGGACGAAGCGTCGTCGGCCCCGCCAGCAGAACGCCCGGTGACGATGAGGCGAATGCGCGCCTGTGTCGCCAGATGCCGCGCCAGCTGCGTGCCGATGCCGCCAAGCCCACCGATGACGAGATAGGTGCCGCCATCGCGCACGACGGGATCGGCCGTGCGCGTTTCGATTGGGACGAAATCCTGCCTCCAGCGTCGCCCACGGCGAACGGCAATGACGGCAGGCCGCTCTTCGGCCGTGCAACCCGCCTCCAGAGCCAAGGCTTGGGCGACCTCCTGATCGGATGATCCGAGCGCAAACTCGACTACGCCGCAGTCGATTTGGGGCATCTCGATCGGCAGGACGCGGCAAGGTCCCAGCAGAAGCGCGCGGAGTGGGACGAGCTGTTCGTCGCCAGTCACGCTGCAGATGCCACGAGCCGCGACAAGAATACGAAACTGCCGCGCCGGATGGTCGGCGCCGAGAGTACGGGCAAGCGAGACGAGCGACTCGTAAGCCCGGGCCTTGTGGAAGGCGTAGACGGCCTCGGCGTCGGCGCCCTGCGGAACCGCGTCGAGATTGCCCAGATGGATAATCAGACCCGGCGTGATCTGCTCGCCGGACAAGTGCGCCAAGAGGGCCTGAGCGTCGGAGTCTGCCGGTGCGACGACGACGTGCCGGCCCGAGGCTTCGAGGCGGCGAGCGAGCTCTGCCCCGATCGGAGCCTCACCTTCCAGAACCAGGACCACCCCACCGACCTGCGCTTGGGACGCCAGGGTCGGCATGCGAGTCCAGCTCGGAGCGAAGAACCAGCCCTTTGGATCGTTTGCCGCATTGAGTGATTCGACTGCCGGCGGCGGCGTCGCTGCCGTCCGGTCGATCCAGTGCCGTGTACCCTCAAACGGATAAGTCGGCAGAGGCACGCGTCGGCAGGCCTGTTCACGATAGGGACCGCGCGCCAAGTCCAGGTTCACGCCAGCCTGCCAAAGCTGGCCGACCGAGTCGCTGAAGATTGCGAAGTCATCTCCGGCCCGGCTGGGGGGACGCATGGTCGGAACGACGACACGCTCGGTTCCGACGGCCGGATGACGCCGCAGTACCGTGGTCAGTCCACGGCCGGGTCCAACTTCCAGGAACAGCCTGTGCGGATGCTCGGCCAGAAGGGCAATGCCATCGGAGAGGCGGACGGTGTTGCGCAAGTGCGCGGTCCAGTAGTCAGGATCGGTCGCCTCCGACGGCGTCAGCCAAGATCCCGTCAGGTTCGAGACAATGGGTATCCGCGGTGCGTGGAGCGGCCACTGCGCCACCGCGTTCCTGAACTCCGCGATGATTGGATCGAGCAGCGGTGAATGTCCTGCCCGGTCGGCCGGAAGGCGGGTGAAGGCACGACCTTCCGCGTCGAGCTGCCTGGCGAGATCGTCGATAGCCTGCTGCGCACCGGAGACGACGCAACTCTCAGGCCCGGTGATCGCAGCGATGGCAAGGCCCGGCCCGAGGCGCTTCGTGGCCTCATGTTCGGCAACCGGCAAAAGGAGCATTGCCCCGCGTGCCGTCTTTTCGATGAGTGCGGAGCGAGCTGCGATGATCGCGGTGGCCGCGTCGAGGGAAAAGACACCCGAAACGGTCGCCGCGACGTATTCGCCGCTCGAGTGGCCGATAAGCGCTTCCGGATTGATACCCCAGTCCTGCAGCAAGGTTGCGAGCGCATAGTCGACGGCGAACAACGCAGGCAGCCCCTCGCAGGGTCCAGAAAGACGCTCGGTCAGCGACCCTTCGGGCTCTTCCTCCAGAAAGTCGGTGAGTGCGATTCCAAGCAAGTGGCGGAAGCGCTCGGCACAGCGATCGAATGCGTCTCGATAAGCCGGCGCCTCCCTGTACAGGCCAGCGCCCATGCCTGGATGCTGCAATCCGGCCCCTGGAAAGACAAAGGTGACGCCATGCTTGTGGCCGGGTGCAACTGCCGTGGAGCGCTTGCGGCGGACTGCCGATACACGCAGTGCCGAGACAGCCTCCGCGGGCGTTCGTGCAACAACGCTCGCACGATGTTCCATCGGCTTGCGGCCGACATTGAGAGTATAGGCGACATCGGCCAGATCGGGAGGTGACGCGACGTCGAGGGCTTTCGCCATCTGCGCCATCTGTCGATCGAGGGCCGCCGCGCTGCGGGCGGAGAATGTCAGGAGATGCGGAGCCGGGGCAACGGCTACTCGCTCCGCCGGACGCGGCGCTTCCTCGAGAACCAGATGCACATTGGTTCCACCAAGGCCGAAGGAACTGACCGCAGCCCGTCGGGGCGCCTCTCCGCGTGACCATGACTGCAATCGGTGGACGACGTCGAAGGGGGCCGTTGCGAAATCGATTTGCGAGTTAGGGGCAGTGAAGTGCAGAGAAGGGGGGATGGTCTCGTGGTGCAACGCCAATGTCGCCTTCAACAACCCCGCCACGCCGGCGGCCGTGTTGAGATGGCCGATGTTGGTCTTGACCGACCCGATGTCGCAGCGTGGGGTGCCCACCGGGCGCGGTCCATAGGCCTGCGTCAGCGCAGTGATTTCGATGGGGTCACCGATCGGCGTGCCGGTGCCATGGGCCTCGACATAGCCGATGGTGTCGGCCGGCACGCTGGCCATCGCCAGGGCCTCGGCGATGACGGAGGCTTGGCCAGAAATTGACGGCGCCACGAAGCCTGCCTTTTGGACCCCGTCATTGTTCACCGCGAAGCCACGGATCACGGCGTAGATGGTATCCCTGTCGGCAATTGCGTCCGCCACTCGCTTAAGGACAACCGCGGCGACCCCGTTGCCTTCGACCATTCCGGTGGCGTCGGCACTGAAGGCGCGTATCTTGCCGTCAACCGAAAGGCCGCTGTCATCGTGGGCAAGATATCCGGTTCTTTGCTGAGCCCGAACGGACGCGGCTCCGGCGAGAGCCATGTCGCATTGACCTGCAAGGAGGGCCTGCGCTGCCGTCGCGACGGCCGTCAGCGAGGTCGAGCAGGCGGTCTGCACCACGAGGCTCGGGCCTTTGAGATCGAGTTTGTAGGAAACGCGGGTCGCCAGGTAGTCCTTGTCGTTGCCGAGGATGATGTCGACGAACTCGGACGGCCGAGCCATCGTCGCTTCGTGGGCGACGTTGAAAAGGTAAGTGTTGAAGTTGCAGCCGGCGAACACTCCGGTCACCTGCGCCGTCGACCCCGCCGCATATCCGGCATGCTCGAGTGCGGCCCAGGCGCACTCGAGAAAGAGCCTGTGCTGCGGGTCCATCAGCGCCGCTTCGCGTGGCGGGATGTCGAAGAATGCCGCATCGAAGCGGTCGATGTCGTCGAGAACATACCCGTGTGACACGAAACGCGGATCTCGTGCCAGATCACCCGAGGTCTCGATCTCGTCGGCCGAGAAATCGCGGCCGCCGCTTCGACCTTCGACGAGCATCTGCCAGAAGGCCTCAGCGGTTGGGGCACCGGGAAGCCGGGCCGAGAACCCGACAATGGCGATGCCGAGAGGCGGGAGTTCCGATGCGATCGTCATGACGGAATCCGGCCGGTGGGCGCCCGCGTTGCCGCCAGCAGCAGCCGGCGACGCTCCTCGCCGCGCAGGCTGCCCTGCGCGGCATGCGGTGCCTCCTGACGATCTGCATTGACCTCGCGGATATACACTGCCTGCGCCGCGATTGTCGGATGCTCGAACAAAGCCACGACCGGTACGGAAAGGTGAAAGGCTTGACCAAGACGCTGCGCCAGACGTGTCGCGAGCAGGGACGTGCCGCCGGCTTCGAAGAAGTTGCGATCGACACTGCAAGCGCTCGCTGTCAGGAGCTCGCTCCAGATGTCCGCGATGCGCGCTTCGATCGCGTCGGCAGGTGCGCGGAAAGTTTCGGCACTCTGCTGCGTTCGCTGCATCACCTCGTTTGTGAGCGCATTCCGATCCACTTTCGCGTTGCGCGTCAGAGGGATCGTGTCAATGGCATAGATCGCGACTGGCACGAGGCTGGCCGGGAGCTCTTGCTGCAAATCCGCCCGCAGCGCTTCCGCATCAATTCCGGCGCCTGCCGGTACGGCGAATGCGACCAGGCGATCGCCGAAGTCGGGTGATCGGACGACGACAGCGGCGGCTTCGCGGACGCCGGTCTTGCGGCCCAGAACACTCTCGATCTCGCCGAGTTCGACGCGAAGGCCGTTGACCTTCACTTGGTCGTCGCTGCGTCCCAGGAAATGTATCGTTCCATCCGACCCGTATCGACCGACGTCGCCGGTCCGGTACAGGCGCTCGCCGGTATCAGGATGGAAGACGAAACTGCGTTGGGTCTGTTCCCGATCGCCCCAATAGCCGCGGGCCAGGCCGAGGCCCGCGATATAGATGTCGCCAGGCACCCAATCCGGACATGGCCGAAAGTGACGATCCAGAATATGCAGGCGCTGGTTGGCCAGCGGCTTGCCGTAGGGCACGCTCGTCCAGTCAGGATTCACCTGCTCGATCGGCTGGGCGATCGACCAGATGGCGGCCTCTGTGGCGCCACCGAGGCTGACGAAGCGCCGCTCGCCGGGCAAGGCCGCGATGGTCTCGGCCAATGAGATCGGCAGCCAATCGCCGCTCGTCATGACGAGTCGGAGCCGTGCGAGCTCGACCGAGGCCCCATGGTCGTTGAGGTAGTCGGCGTAGATCCGCAACAAGGCCGGCACGGTATTCCAGACCGTGACCCTCGTGTCGGCGATCAATCGGCGCCACGTCGCCGGCTCGGGGCTCTGCGACGGTGGCGGGACGACGAGTGCGGCCCCGGCGCCGAGAAGGCCGAAGATATCGTAGACGGACAGATCGAACCCGAGTGCGGAGAGCGCGATTCCGCGGTCTGCGGGGCCAACTCCGAATCGCTTGTTGACGTCGAGAATCGTGTTGAGTGCGGCCCGGTGCTCGACCATCACGCCTTTTGGCGTACCCGTGGACCCGGACGTGAAGATGACATAGGCAAGATCGTCCGGGCCTGCCACGTCGGAAAGCGGCGCGCTTTCGTCGGCGTCCTCGGCGAGGAGATCGGTATCGACAACAAGCGTTTGCGCCCCGTCCGGCCACGCCGTGCGTTGATGCTTTTCCGTGAGAACAAGGCGAGCGTTACCTTGAGAAAGCATCATATGAAGACGGGCGGTAGGCAGCGTGGGGTCGAGCGGCAGATAGGCTGCGCCGGCCCTGACAACGGCCACTGCCGCCAAGACCTGGCGCCAGCCGCGCGGCAGGCAGATCGCGACGAGCTGATTACGGCCGGCGCCCAACGCCTGAAGGCGCCGGGCGAGTCGCGCGCTCGCCCTATCGAGCGTGCGGTAGTCGAGCACGAGATCCGGAGCAATCACTGCGGGGGCTTCAGGCTGCAGGAAAGCAGTTGCGAGGAAGGGGCCGTGCAGCAGCCCCGGTGCGATGTCCACCTCGGTCGCATTGGCAACTGCTCTGGTCGCAAGCTGCGCGGGCGGCAAGAGCGCCTTGACCGGCCTGTCCCACTGTGCCGCACCATCAGCCAATGCACGCACGAGGTCGACATAGGCCGCGAACATCGTATCGAGCACCCCATCCGGGAAAAGGGTTTCAACGGAGTCCCAGATCAGTAGCAGGCCGCCATTGCGCTCTAGCGCCTGGTGATCGAGCCAGGTTTGCGGTGTCTGGGTGACGGAATGGGTGATGCGGCCGAAACGCTCGAAGGCGTCATAGAGACTGTCGATGCCGAGGCCACTTGTGAACACCACCGGCATGAGTGCCCGACACGGAGTCCGCTGGCGGCCAGCGAGCCGGGCCATGACGTCGACGCCGCTGATGACGCGGTGGTCGAGATCCTTCCAGAGCTGGGACTGGAGGCGCCGCGTGCGGTCCGCGAAGCTTTCCTGCTCGCGCAAGTCGGCTTCCAGCAGGATCAAGGACGTAAAGTCGCCGAGCATCGTGTCGAAGCCGGGGCCTAGCGGCAGCCGATTGAAGGCTGTCAGGTTGAGCGTGAAATGCTGGCTTCGGCTCCACTGGCCGAGAACTTCGGCATAAGCGGTGAGGAGCACCATGGAGGGCGTCAACCCCATGGCTGCAGCCTGGTTGCGAAGGGATTGCCACCGGTGCGCAGGCAGCTCGGCATCAAGACGCCGAAAGCGCGGCGTGCCCACCGTCGATGGATCACGAGCCAGCGGCAATTCAGGACATGGCGGCAACGTCTCCAGACGTTGTGCCCAATAGGCCAGGGCTTTTTGTCCGGCCTCCCCCTGTCGGAGGGTGGCGAGGGTCCGAACGTAGTCGCCAAAATGGACAGTTGGGGCCTCGAGCTGGATGTTCGGCTTCTCGTAGAAGAGTGCCCATTCGGAAATCCAACGTTCGAGTGATGCGAGGTCGAGCATCAGCACGTCGAAGGAGATGTGCAGACGGGAACGGTCGTTTGGTAGCCGTGAATGTCTAATGTCGAACAGTGGCCAACGGTCAGCGGCGAGAACTTGATGCGCCATGGCTTCGCGGGTGGCGGCCAGGCTCGCTGTGCGTTCGCCGTCCGCGCGATCTGTCAGATCAATGCATGCAATTTCGTAATTGGGGACAGAGCTTGCGATATACTGCAGACCGTCCGAGCCGATCGTGGCGCGCAACATTGGATGGCGCTGGATGGTCCGATTGAGTGCGGATTCCAGGCGATCGTGGTCCAGCCCACCGCCATCGATCTCGACATAGCCATGGGCAGCGACGCCACCGAGCTCGAAAAGGCGCGTTCTGCCCAGCCAATATGCCCGCTGCACCTCTGTCAGCGGGAATGGAGCGTGGAGATCCGCCGGATTGCCGTGGACGGCGCTTGGCGACGGCAGATGCGAAACTGCCCGCATCTCAACGGTAACTGCGACAGCTGCGAAATTCTCCGCATGCAGGAGGTCAGCAAAATCGAGACTGGCACCAAATTCGGTCGCCATTTTTTCAATGAGGCGGATGGCCGCCAGAGAGTTTCCACCAAGCGAGAAGAAGTTGTCTTCGGCGGATGGCGGCGCTGGAAGAGAGAGCACGTCCTGCCAAAGAGCGGCGAGGCGATGAATCCGATCCTCGTCACGCGGTGTGACGGCGCGCGACGTGAAATTGACGCGCGCGGACTCACTGACCGCGGTGGCTGTATCGTTTGCAGATTGATCATGGACAAGATCTCGCTCAGCCAGTGTATCCCTCCACCTCGATGTCGCTCGGCATCTGTGCGATGCAGGTCGCCGCACACGTTCGCGGAGCATGGGAAATCCAGGAGGGGAGTTGTCGCAGGCGTGCGTCGGAGAAGGGACACGTTTCGCTTATGCGATCTGGCAAAAGGCCTATTCGAGCGTGCGTGCCTCGGACGATCGGCTGCGGGCTAGACTGAGGCCGAGGCTGACTGGGCGATCTGCGGTTCAAGTGACCGCCCGCCTTGACGATCCAGGCGCGGCGGTGCGGGCCTCTCAAACTGTTTTCCTGCTGCTTACCGAGCGTTTGCTCGGAGCCGGAACTCAACTCATCCTCCCTCGGGCGGCGCTGATATGCAAAAATATGAGTTGTGCGAATAGTTCTTAATATCAATCTTCTTTGTGAAATGGTGAGCGACTCAGGCGGATGGACCGAGAGCGCAGGAATCGCGCACACCAGAGGCGCTGGGCTCGGCTAACGGCGCCGCTTCACGCCGCGCGTAACTGAGAAAGGGGGCGACGTGGATGTCTGTCGAGCAACTCGATTACAACTACGCCAGTGCCGCTGTCCCGCGCGTGGCGCCCACGAACGCATCGTTCTCGCGTTATCGCGTCGTCTACAAGCAGCCTGGCCTCACTTTGCTATCAAGCGACTTCCAGCCTGCCGAACCACTCATCGTGGAGAGCCAAACCTTTCCATGTGTGTGCATGAGCATCGTGTTGGAAGGCCGCGCGGAGGGGCAGACACCAAACATCGAAACCGGCTTCGTTTCGAACGAGGTGTGGGTCGCGTCGACCAGTGATCGGCTCACCACCCGGACGGTGATAATGCCCGACTCTCCGGTGCGAACGGTGGAGTTGGTCGTCACCCCGGACTGGTTCGAACACAATGAATGCCGCTTTGCGGGAGACTGCGCCTTCCAATGCATGCGCGCGGCCCTTCAGCGGCCGACAACCGTACGGCGGCGGCGCCTCGACGCGCGACTGCGACAGATAGCATGGACCATTCATCGACCGCCTCGGAATGCAGCAATGGCCTCTCTGCATTTCGAGGGCCGCACCCTTGACCTCCTGTTCGCGATGGCCGCCGAGTTTGATGAGGACAAGCTAGAATCGCCGGCCGGCGCCCTGAGCGCCCAAGCCCTTGATCGGATCATGGCTGTGCGCAGGAAGATTGACTGCGATCCCGCGGTCGCGACGACAATTGTTGCGTTTGCGGCCGAGTTTGGGATGAGTGTCAGTAAACTGCGGCAGGATTTCTTTTGTGCCTTCGGCATCTGCATTGGCAATTACATCAGTGTGCGCCGGATGGATCTCGGCCACGAACTCATCGAGCGTCACGGCCTCAGTGTCTCCGAGGCGGCATATCGGGCTGGTTATGCCCATCCAGCCAATTTCACGGCCGCCTTCCGGCGCCGTTTCGGATATCCACCGAGCGCAATTCGCATATGACGGCGGGCGTAGTAGTTGCCGCACCCGCCGGGTCCATAAGCGAATTGACACTTCGCATAAGTCGCTTCTGTCCCGTTCATCGAATCGGTCTGCGACAACGCTACCGAACTTGGTAGTGGGCCTTGATGATCAGCCGACGGCATATTCTTCCTGGATTGTTACTGACGACAATGTCCTGTCCGGCCTTCGCGCAGCAGGCTCAAGCCCCGTCTGGCCCCGTCGTGCTCGATCCCATCACCGTCACCTCGCAGAAGCGGCCGGAAAAGGTCTTCGATGTTCCCATCAGCATAGATGTGTGGACCGGCGAACAGATCGAGCGCGACGTTTATACCCGGACGGATCAGGTCATTTCCGGCACGCCGAACGCGCAGATGGGAAGCCCGGTCAGCGGAAGCCTCTACACGAATTTCACCGCCATCCGAGGTGTTGGGTCGGCCCTGATCGATACCGACCCTGCCGTCGGCCTCAACGTCGACGGCATCGCGGTCGGCAACTCGCAGGCCTACCAGGGCAACCTGCTCGACGTGAACCGGGTCGAGATTCTTCGCGGCCCGCAGGGCACACTGTATGGGCGAAACAATCTCGCCGGCACGATCAACATCATTTCGAATACTCCCGACGCAAGCCGGACCTACGGCGAGTTGCGCTTCGACTATGGGAGATTCAACACGCTGCGTGGCTTCGGCTTCATCAATACGCCGATCGGCACCAATGGATGGGCTGTTCGCGGCGCTCTGTCATTTGACCGCAATGACGGATACACGTTCAACATCGCCACCGGCCAGACGCTCAATTCCCTCATAGATGTTCACGGTCGCCTCAGCATCCAGGGCAACATCACGGAAAATCTCGAATTCCTCGGCAGCGTCGAAAGTCAGCACCAGAACGTTTGGGACGGCGCCTGGATGTCGAATTCCGATTTCCTCGCAGGGCTTCGGACTGTCGATATCCTCAATCCGTGGCATGGGACGATGGATACGACCACGGCGCGAGCCCAGTTCACCTATCGCCTCGACAACGGCGATCGCATCGTCTCCCTGACAGGGTTTCAAAGCCGGCAAAATCAATTTGACGGCAATACTTGGCCCAACGGGTACTTTGCCGCCACCAACGCCCTCTTTCAGGGCTTCGGCATCTCAGGCTTTCAGTACCGCGCCGACAATCCCTTCCGCGGCTACTACAGTCAGTTTTCACAGGAATTCCGCTACGTCTCCGACGCGAACGAGCGCTTCAAATGGGTTGCGGGGCTCTATGCCGAGCGCAGCCAGGGCAGCAGTTCATACGGCCTAACCAACACCTTCGACCCGGGAGGGTTTCTGTCAGGCGACAGCGTCACGCTGATGTCGAAGGGTACGACCTACACAACCTCCATCGCGGCGTTTGCCGATGGAACCTACGCCTTGAACGATCGCCTGAAGGTCTTTGGCGGTTTCCGGGTTGGCTACGATTGGAAGGAGTTCAGCTACGGCTTCAGCTCCGACAACGCATCGTTTTCGGCGCTTGGCTTTGACGCCGACTTCCTGCGGTCGCTCCAAGGCAGTCTCTCGGCACCGTACATTACTCCCCGAATCGGTCTGCAGTACTTCATCACCGACGACCTGAACGTCTATGCGAGCTTGAGCCGCGGCTACAAATCCGGTGGGTTCAATACGGCCTTCCTGACAGCGACCAGCATGGGTTCCTTCAACCCCGAAACGATGTGGACCTACGAGGTGGGCTTCAAGGCACAGCTTCTGAACGACCGTCTCTCCCTGGATGGCAGCCTGTTTTACAACGACTGGTACAATCAACAGGTGCTGATCGTGAACACCACAACGCAGTCGAGCTTTATCGCAAACGCTCCAAGAAGCAGATCGTTTGGCGGAGAACTCGAAGCGCGCCTGAAGCTCGACGAGCATTGGTCTGCCAAAGCGGGTATCGGCTATGTCGATGCCACTTACGTCGATTTCGCGAACGCTCTGGCGACGGGTTCGTCCGCCGTGATCGATGCCAGCGGCAATCAGCAGCAATACATCTCGAAGTTCACAGGAACCGTCAGCCTCGGATATACGTGGAATGTCGGCATCGATGATCTCGTCGGCACCGCTGAGGTCGCCTACCAGTTCCGCTCCGGCTTTTACTTCGACGTCGAGAATACGATGTACCAACCCGCGTACGGCTTGCTCAATGCCCGCGTAGGAGTCGAGACTGGGAAGTACGGCGCCTATGCTTGGGCGCAGAATCTGACCGACCAGCGGTACAGAGCGTCAGCCATCAATGGCGGATTTGGACAGGTCGGCGCGATCGGTGCGCCACTGGCTTTCGGGGGCACATTCAAGGTCAAGTTCTGAGCAGATGCCTAGCAAGGCGAGGGCCCGTGTCGAGGGCCGCGGCTGAGCTGGGCGATATCGCTATCTTGCCCAGCCAAACAGGCTCTCCCTCATGGAAATGCACGCAGCCGCCGCCGAAGACGGCGTGCCAAGGGTTCATGCGGCAGGCCGCAACCAACCTTCCGCATCAGAGGGTATCTACCAGCGTGTCAGTGCATGAGAAACCGGCAGGCTCGTGTTAGATCGGGAACCATCAAGAGGCCGGATTTCAAGCGCGAGGGCGCACAACCATGATCGTCAGCATCGAGCAATTGCAGCCCGTGCTGCGCGAACTGAACATGGGCGAGGTTGTGGCTGTCGGGGAGATGGAAGGCGGGAGCTGCTCGTTGAGCTTTGCGGCGAAAGCCGCCGGCGTCAAAGAGCCGAGGCTCGAATGCGGGTGGACTTCGTTTGTAATGTCGGCGCCAAGCTTCGAACATGACCCTGGCCTCGGCGCGCCGGCGATGCTCGCCTTCTCCGACGACGACCAACGACGCCGCCGCTCAGGACCTGAAAGAACCGTAACCGTCGCCATGTGTGCCCGCTAACTCGCCAATTAACGGGCACACATCTCTCACGCGCCGACGCTAACGAAAAGGCGGCCTACGCCGGATACGTACGTTGGTCATGGCTGGAAACTGCTATTTCCGCACGCGCCACGAAAGCGATACCAACGTCTACTGGCTCACCGGGACTTGGCGGTTCCACGCGCTCGGCGATGCGCATCAAGTCGGCAGGGAAGGTCCTCAGCTACCACGGCACATCGGCCGAACTACTGAGCCAAGCGGCGTGTCCAGCCCCAAGCTTAGATCAAAAATCTCTGAGCGGTAGGAACATCGACAACACAGCGAGCAGTGGCCCGAGTAGCCCCGCTTCAATACGCAGTCGTAGGATGTACACATACAAATACGCGACGGCGAATCCGGCAAGCACGGTTGCGACGGCGTATGCCCACCCCAGCGATGATGCCGAAAGAATCGCGAAGAGCATCAGTGCAGTTCCGAGAATGCCCGGAAGGTGTGATTTGAAGCCAAACTCTTTGCCCACCCACCTTTGATGCGCAGCAAAGAACCTATGTGAGAGCATAGCCATGCCAGAGGCAAAAATCACAATCTGCACCGCTAACGTCAGCGCGTCGCTTGGCGTCATTGGTCATTCCATAAATTGAGACCGACAGGGACGAAGGCGCCGCAAAGACTTGGGTCCGCTGGCCGCGCCCCAGGCGGTCCGCTGGTCATCCGTTTGCCTGCATATGCCGGCTCCGCGCTTGGCCGCGCTGTTTGATCCCGGCAACCATTTCCTCAAGCACTTTGCGGGAGACGTTGCGGCAATCGGGTATCAGTCGCTCGATTTCAGCAATGGACGTGTCGGGGTGTTCTTTGAGCAATAGCTCGAGTGTCTCCGCCACATACTTGGTTCGCGGGTAAATCGGTCCGGGCAGGTGCACCATGCTTCTTTCCTTCGTTTGAGGCGGTCGACGACCCCACATCGCGTCGTTCGAATTCCGAAAGGCCCGAAGCGGGCGTTCGAACGCTGCGATGGAGGGCTGCCCACTGCTCCACCCGTGGCTGGGGGAGGCCGCCGCCAGGAGGCGCAGGGCGCGTCCAGTCAAACGTGGCGTGAGAAGCGCGCCATCCTAACTCCAGGTTCACATCATATGAAGTCAAAAATTGCCAGCTCGGACAATCGGTTAACGGCCCCGGCGGCAGGAAGTACAAGATCGTGCGTGCGCTCTGGCCACTGGAAGGGGACGCCGGTTGCCGTGGCGGAAGGCAGCCGAGTTGAGAACTTCACGATGGCACCGAGCAGAACAGGAGCCATCACTATGTCGTCCGCTCCAGGCCTGACGAGTTGCGCGGGCCACAGACGTGGCGTCGTCGGACTGTTGGGTTCATGATCCGTCCCTACATCGAGTTGGTTCGCAACGATTGGCGGCTGCTGGCCTTCGGCTTTGGCTGCGCCTTCCTGTCGAGCCCCGGCCAGACCTTCTTTATCTCCCTGTTCATCGGGGCCGTCGCGGCTGACATCGGCTTGGGCGCTGCCGGGTTGGGCTCGCTCTACATGGTCGCCACCGTTGGGGCGGCCAGCCTGCTGCCGCTCGCCGGGCACTGGATCGATCGCCTCGACCTGCGCCTCTATACCGTGCTCGTGATGGCGGGCCTGGCCCTCTCTTGCTGGGTCATGGCGGTGGTCGGCGGGCCCGCGACGCTCGTTGCCGCTCTTCTCCTTCTCCGGCTCACCGGCCAGGGATTGACCACACACGTCGCCGTCACCTCGATCGCACGCTATTTCCATCGTCGGCGCGGCAGGGCCCTGTCGCTGATCTCGATGGGCTTCCCGCTCTCGCAAGGCATCCTTCCCACCGTTGCGGTGATGGCGGGCGCGACCGCGGACTGGCGCAGGAGCTACGCCGTCGTCGGCGTCGGCCTGTTGCTCTTCGCGGCGCCGGTCCTGGTCTGGCTGATTCGCTCGTCGCCGGCCTTCACCCGGCCAACTGAAATCGGCGGCGTGCCGGCGCGCGCGCGCGATGGGATGATGATCGTGATCCGCACCCGATTCTTCTGGTTCGCGCTGCCCCTGCTGGTCTACATGCCGTTCAGCTCGACGGCGCTCATCTTCCATATCCAGGCGATTGCCGGAATGAAGGGATGGTCGCACGAGCTGGTCGCCCTCGGATTCGCCGCCTTTGCGGTCGCCCATGCCTCGGCATTGCTGCTGCTGGGCGGCCTCATCGATCGGTTCGGGGCAAAAACCCTGTTGCCATGGATGAACGTGCCGATGTTTGTTGGCCTTGTGGCTCTTGGCCTCTCCGACGCGCCGTCCGCCCTGCCGCTGTTCCTGGCGCTGATGGGCATGTCGTCCGGCCTCTCGCAAACCGCCGGCACCGCCGTGTGGGCCGAGATCTACGGAGTCGAACGGCTGGGCACGATTCGCAGCTTTGCCACGATGCTCATGGTCGGCGGAACCGCGCTTGGTCCGGTGGCGATCGGCCTGCTTCTCGATTCGGGGTCATCGCTGGTCGTCATCTGCGGCGCGCTCGTCATCTTCGGCATTGCCTCTGCCATCTTGGCCGGCATGGGAGCCCGGCACCGCACGCCGTAGCGGGCTCCGAATGGATGGTCCGACAAGCAACGCCGAACGGCCCCTTTGGGTGAAAGCGCTCAGATCCTGCTTCGACTCCGCTGGTCAGGAGCTTTCTTGAATATGGCCATCTGAGTTGGCCCGCCGTAGACAGGATGAGCGCCAGCGACATCCTCGAATTGCACGTCGTAAGCGCTGCGGCGCGCAAGTCGGACCGCCCACGATTGGAATTTTTGCCTGTCCCATTCGAAACGATGATCGGGGTGGCGATGGCGATGCCGCGGAACGCCGAGGAGGACGTTGAACTCCCGGTTCGGGGTGGAAATGACGACTGTTTCCGGCGAGAGGTCGCGAAACACCGCCCTCTCCAGCACCGAAAGGCGCTCAGGCTCGATATGTTCGATCGTCTCGACGAGGATGGCCGCATCGAATCCGGTCAGCGATCTGTCGGGCGCCAGGAAGCATCCCTGAACCAAATCCGCCTTTCGGCGAACTGCCCACGGCTCTTGCTGCAGCACTGTCCGCAATCTCTGCAGTGCGACGGCCGACTGGTCGATCCCCACGATGCGGAGAATATCGGGCTCGTGCACCAGGCGGCGTAGAAGCGGGCCCTCGCCGCAACCGAGATCGAGCACTGTACGTGCGCCGCTGCGCCGAAGCGCCAGCCGGACGGCATCCAGACGCTGTTCGTGGAGCCGGGTCGTCACGCCGGATATTGCATCGCGCAAGCGGCACGCTTCGCGAAGGTCGGCGCCGGTGCGTTGCCACCGGTGACTTGCTGCCCACCTTGCGGGCGCTTGCCCGCCCTCGACGCTTGAGCGCGCAGCCCATGTATTCGGCCAGGCACGATTAGAACGAATCCGCGACGAACACGAGCGCCAGGCCGGTCAACGCCAGGGAAAGCGGGAGCCACATCGAAATGCGCTTCTTGCGGGCTCGCCGCGGAGTTCCCTTTGCGAACGCTCGCCGTCCGCCGGGGCGCTCGGCGTCGCGCACTGCCTCACGTCGCTCGGTCGCTGGCGGCGGTATTTCCGGTGCCGGTATGTGCATCATTGTTCTCCTGTAAGATTGCTGCGAAAGAAATTGGTTCACGCGGTACAGGTAATGACGCCAGCGCGCGCCGACGATCGGCGTCCGTTACTCTTCGGTCCGGGGGTCCGCGTCATGGCCCTTCGGCAGGTAGCGACTGGAATCGAGCAATTCGTCCACGGTGATGAACCGCAGCGCTCCCGGCGGATCGATGCGTTCGAGGGTAACTGTGTCGCCGTCGCGCTGGGTGACGCGCCATTCCCGGCGAGGTCGCGCGACGTTGACAAATACGTCGTCAACGTCCACGGCAATTTGCCTTCGCGCCATGATGTTCCTCCCTCGTCGGGGCGTGAAGAGAAGGTCGCTGAGCCGCGCGCTCGCTGGGATCACGGAGCCACCTCGTCGAATTCGAAGCTTGCGCGACGGACCGTGAAGACCGCCGAGTCGACCTGCTCGGCACAGCCCAGGTCGAACAGCGCGACGTTCTTTCCGTTCGCCGACAGGGCGCTGCCGTACATGACCCCGTCGTAGCCTTCGGCGCGAAACAGCTCGGCCAATACCTGCGTCGCGGCGTATTCGGCGGTGTCATCGCTGCGCGTGACCGGCCGCGAGAAGGCGCGATCGATGTTGGCCCAGACGATTTTCTCGATTTCAGCCGGCGACGGATGCTCCGCCACGCGAGCCACGTAATCGTGCAGGAGCGAGCAGTCGGCGACAATCAGCCCGCGGGTTGTCTGAAAGCGGCCGACGGAGACGAAGGAGCCGATCCACGGCCGCACTTCCGACATGGCGACTTCGCGGGTCGTTGCGAAATAGAGGCAGGGAATTCCCTTGGGGTTGATGCGGCCTTCCGAGGCGCGGTCGGGGAGGGGCTTCATCCGCGTCTCGGGATGCGGCCCGCGCATTCGCCGGCCGGCTTCCGTGTCGTGCACCCAGCCGTGTCCTATCTGTGCCCGCCAGAAGGTTTCTCCCGCGGCGACCGGGCGCAGTCTTTCCTCGCAGGTGGCGGCCACGGCACGAAGAAACCGCTCGCTGCCCGGCGAACGCAGGTAGCGTCTGCACAGCGCGACTTCGCGGCTGAACTTCTGGAAGGCATCGACGCCGGCGAAGGTTTCGTAGCTGTTCAAGCCGCACTCCGCCGAAGCACGCTTGGCGAGGCGTCGAGGGCGCCAACGAACGCAGGTCTCAATTGCAGGACGAGTTGGCCTTTGTCGCCCGACTCCACGGCTGAGAACACCAGCAGGGGCAACAGGCGCCGGCCGAGACCGTCGGCCACGGGAGCCAGGTCCAGGGCAGAGCCGATCGTCTTGCCAAGCTTGACGTAGACTGCCGATGCGGCGTTCTCCGACAGGCCCACGGCGTGGGCGATCTCAGCGATGGTGGTCGATT
>WHTW01000141.1:19183-19527 GCA_009377525.1 Rhodospirillales bacterium | reverse complement strand
GCTCCGGCACCTCGACGCGCAGTTGGCGGGGGATGAGAGCTTCGAAACTGCCAATCATGCCGTAGCCGAAAGGGCGGGTGCGGCGCCCCAGTTCTAGGACGTCTCGGAACCCGGCCGTGGTGATCAGCCCGCAGACGACGCCTTTCCGCTCGAGGATCGCGTTGGTGCCGACAGTGGTGCCATGCACAAGGGAACCTAGCGTCTCGACAGCCAGCCCGCTTTGGCGAATGCCGGTCATCATGCCGCGCGACTGGTCGTCAGGCGTGGAAGGGACTTTCGTGACGCGGAAGCGCCGTTCGTCTTCGTCGACGAAAAGTAAGTCGGTGAATGTCCCGCCGACATCG
>WHTW01000141.1:0-19173 GCA_009377525.1 Rhodospirillales bacterium | reverse complement strand
CGACGACCGCACTGAACCCTTTCGGACGGTAGGCCGCTGCTTCTTGCGCTGTCAAACGCCACACATGCCCGAAGCCAAGCAATCGCCGCGCCAAGCCTGTAGACGATCCAGCCGCCTCTGCAGTCTGCTTTGGGGCGAGACAGCAGATAGTGCGAAGAACCGTGACCGCATCGGCGTGTATGCGGAGAGGCTGATCAGCTCGATCCGCCGCGAATGCCCTCGATCACCTCGTCTTCTTAGGCGAGGCCCATTTGCGCCGCATCCTTGAGGCCTACACCGACTATTAGAATGAACTCCGGACTCATCTGTCTTTTAGTAACGATTGGCCGAGCCATCGGCCGGTCTAGCGGTACGGCCGGCTCGCCGCTCGGCCCATCCTCGGCGGGCGTCATCATCAATAATGCCGGATGTAATATTTGGTAGGCACGGGTCGTTGCTGCCTGATTATACTCGAACCTTCCGGACCACTGTCGGTCATCGGCCGTCCGCTTGTCGACGAGGCGCCTTCGATCGACCTGGTCTTGAATTACCACAAGGCCAACACTCGCGGCTCCTTAATATCTCGCGAGCCGATGACATGATCAGCCATGTGGCGAAGAGTCTGAAGAAATCGTAGGGCGCAGTTAGCGGATCACCACAGGCTGCACCTTTGTGATGTCTACGCCGCGGAAGGCGTAGGCCTGGTCGAGCGCCTTCTGCACGAAGCCCGAGTAGGCGAGATAGCCGAAAGAGGTCGTGAGGAAATTGCGCCAGCGCGGGTCGATCTCCTGGCGGATGGCAGCGGTCGCCGGAAACAGCGCCGGCGGGTTGGGCATGGTCACGATGGTGTTGGGCATACGTCCGCTCGCCAGCGTCATGCCGGTGAGCGACCCGGACACCGCCTCGACGCGCCTCGACTGGAAAGCCGCGATCATGTCGTTAATGTTTGGGAATTGGGTGAGCTCGGCGGCCGGCGCGCGCCGCGTGATCTCGCTCTCCATCGTGGTGCCGACCGGCACGCCGATCTTGAGCTTCTTGTCGTTGATCGCCTGCCAGGTCGCGATGTCGGCGCCGGTGTGGGCGAGGACGGCCGTGCCGTACATGAACAGCGGCTGCGGCACGAAATCGACCGCGACGGCGCGTTTCACCGTGCCGTCGAGCGCGAAGATCAGGTCGAACTTGTCGCCCTGCAGGCCAATGACGGCGTTGCCGTAGGTGGTTTCGACGACCTCCATTTCCGCCCCCAGCGCGTCGGCGAGTTCCTTGCCGCAGTTGATGGAGACGCCGCGCCACACCGAGTTGCCCACCTTCACCGCGCCCGGCTTGTCACTGCCTTCGAGGTCCTTGAAGGCGAACGGCTCGGAGATCGCTGCTCCCAGCCGCAATTTCTTGGTGCCAGTGATCACCTCCCAAGTCGATTTGCCCGGCTGGGCCGCCGCGCGCTGCACGCTGGTCGCCATGGCGATGGCGGCCGCCCCCACGACAGTGCCCACGGCTAGGCCCCGCCGTGCGATTCGTTGCGTTCGTTCGCTCATGTTCCCCTCCTTCTTGAGTGCCAATGAAGTCCCCGTGCTTTTCTACGCCGGAGCCTGTCCCCGATCGCTGCCGCGATCGCGGACGCTGTAATAGCGCACGGCCGAGTCGATGATGATGCCGCGCAACGCATGGTAGGGGAGCGTGCGGAAGCTCGAGTTCGGCATCGCGAGCTCGTCGATGCCCGCTTCGCCGGCCGCCCAGCGCGCCAGCTCGCGGCCCAGGATAGTCGCCGTGCAGATGCCGCGGCCGCTATAGCCCAGTGCGGCGGCGACGCCGGGAGCGAGCTCGAACAGGCGCGGATAACGGTCGGGCGTCATGGCCATGAAGCCGCTCCAGCGATACTGCCAGTCCAGCTCGCCGACCTGGGGATAGAGTAAGCGGGCGTGCCGCGCGAGCGGGGCGTAGAGCGCATCGCTCTCCACCCCGGCGGTGCCGTTGCCGCCGCCCAGATGCAAGCGGCCGTCCTCATGCATGCGTACGCCGACCGTGAGATAGCGCGTGTCGGACATGATCTGCCCGCCAGGCAGGATCGACTTGGCGACGTTGTCGCGTAACGGACGGCTCACGAGCTGCGGCGTGCGCGCGGGCAGGAAGGACTTCTGCAGGCCGGGCCAGAAGGAGCCGGTATAGGCATTGGTGCCGATGATCACGCTATCGGCGTCGACGCCGCCGCGGTCGGTGGTCACCCTCCACTGTGAACGCGTGCGATTGATGGCGCGCACCTCAGCCTTCTGCCGGATCGCGCCGCCTTTTTCCATTACGGCGCGGGCGAGGCCGCGCGCATAGCCCAGCGGGTTGATGGCCCCGCCGCGCGGATCGAGGCAGCCGCCGGCATAGAAGCCGGTGCCGCTCGCTGCCTCCATCTCGTCGCGTGACAGCAGCCGCAGGGGAGCGCCGCGCCCGTTCCAGATCTCGACCCGGCGCTTCAGGTCCGCCAGGCTTTTAGGCGAATGCGCCGCCGTAAGGATACCCGAGCGCCGCGCGGCGCACTCGATGCGATGGTGCGCGATCAGGCCGAGCACCAGGTCGGGCCCGTCGCCGATGGCGCGGATCAGAGCCGCGCCGCGCTCCTGGCCGAAACGCTGCTCGATCTCGTGCGGTTCGTGCTTCAGCGCCGCCACGACCTGGCCGTTGTTGCGGCCCGACGCGCCCCAGCCCGGCTCGTTTGCGTCGAGCACCAGCACCGAGCGGCCCCGCTCGGCAAGGTGCAGGGCGGCGGAGAGCCCGGTGTAGCCCGCGCCGATTACCACCGTCTCGGCCTTTTCGCTGCCGTCGAACCCGGGAACCGGCGGGCAGGGCGCCGCCGTCGCCGCCCAATAGGAGGGCGGCATCCCCGGCGGGTCGCTCATGGGCAGCGCGGCCTTCATGCGGACACGGGCCGTGTCCGCTCGAGTCGCCGGTCCTCGATCGCGTCGCGCAGCGCGTAATACCGGATCAGGCCGGAGACCAGCGGCCGCGCCACCGGATGCAGCCACAGCCGCTGGGGTGCCGACGGCGGCAGCACGAACTCGCGCGCGGCAACGCCCGCGGCATGGCGCGCCAGCTCGCGGCCCCACAGCGTGGCCAGCACGACGCCGCGGCCGTTGCAGCCCAGCATCGCCAGCAGGCCGGGCGCCAGCTCGTGGATGTGCCAGGAATTGTCGGCGTTGAAGGCCATGAAGCCCGACCACCAGTAGTCGGTCTCGAGCGTGCGGAGCTGCGGGAAGATGCGCTGCAGGCGGGCGTGTGTCGCCCGCCAGTCGGGCTCGCCCTGCGGCCCGAAGGCGGGCCCCTGGCCGCCGAACTGTAGGCGGCCGTCGCCATGATGCATGCGGATGCCCGACAGCAGGCGGCGAGAATCCGTCATCGGCTGGCCGCCGGGCAAGATCGACTTGGCGACGTTGTCGCGCAAAGGACGGCTGGCGAACTGGTAGGCGCGCACCGGCACTATGGTCGCGCGCAGCCCGGGCCAGAGATTGTCGGTGTAGGCGTTGGTGCAGAGGAAGACGCGTTCGGCCTCGATCTCGCCTTGTGGCGTCGTGAGCTTCCACTTGCCGCCATCGCGCGCGAGCCCGGTGGCGCGCGTGCCTTCGTGCAGCGCGGCGCCGGCCTTGATCGCCGCGCGGGCGAGGCCGCGCACATAGGCGAGCGGATTGATGCGGCCGCCCCGCCGGTCGATCGCGGCGCCTAGATAGTAGTCGCTGCCGATCATGTCGGCGGCCCGCCGCCGGTCCAGCAGCTCGACCGGCCGGCCGCGCGCCTGCCAGTAGGCGACGCGCTTTTCATGGGCGCGCAGAGCCTTCTCGGTGTGGGCCGCCATGATGATGCCCGGCACGGCATAGTCGCAATCGATGCCGTGGCGCTGGATCAGCTCGCCCAGCACCACGGGGCCCTGTTCGGCGGCGTCGAGCAGCCGCTGGCCGGCAGCGGCGCCGTAGTGGGCGATGATGTCGTCGGGATCGTGTTTGGTGGCGGGCGGCAGATGGCCGGCATTGCGGCTGGAGGCGCCCCAGCCGATCTCGTTGGCTTCGACCAGAACGACCCGCGCGCCAGCCTCGGCGGCATGGAGCGCGGCCGAGCATCCGGCGATGCCGCCGCCTACGATCGCCACGTCGGCACGGTGGTGGCCGGCGAGCGGCCCGAGCTTGAGCGGCGTTCCCGCGCCGGCGCTGTAGGTCGTGTGCGGCGGCCGGGAATCGTCGTGCATGGGAAGGTACATGGCCCGGCGACTGTGCGCCATTTTCAGGCCCGCCGCACCGCCCGTCCATCGGCAGGTCGTCAGAAGATCCGATCGACGGGAAGACCAGGCGCCAAGGCTCCGGCATAGCGTGCCTGCGGCCCGGCTTGCAAAGGATGATAGCGCGCCGCCTGAATGTCGCGAAACCTCCGCTCGAGGCCTGCGGCACGATAGAAGCCGGCGCGCTGCACAACGGTGGTGGATTTCATCAGGCGGGTTCTCTTCTCGTTTGCGTCGCCGGCCTTTCGCCAGAAGACCTAATCAGAAGACACGGAGCAGCTGAGCAGAATTGACTTGGCGACGGAAGCTTCGGCGGGTGCCACAAAGCCAAGCGATAGGCCAGGAACCGGACAACGGAGCAATTTTTCGGAGTACGAGAGCGGCGTGTTGGGAGCTTGCTGAGTGCGACGCTGCCGCCGGCAAGGGTTCAACAACGAAAAGGTCGAGGCGCAACCTCCGATATCAGTTCATGAGAGTCCGTTCTGGCCGAACGCATCAGCCTTCGGAGATGCCAATGCGTGGAAAGCGCGGCAAAGTGCGGCCGCCATCCATGACGATGGCCCGCCCAGTGACGAAATCGAACTCGGGTGAACAGACCAGCGCGACCATGTGTGCGATCTCATCTTCGGTCACCAGCCGGCCAAGCGGCGTGCCGGCGATGGCGGCTTCCTTATACACGAGCATGGTGTCGGTACGCGCGCTGGCAATCTGGCTCGGCACTACGGCGTTGACCGTGATCGTGGGCGCGAGCTCCAGCGCCAGGCTCTCGGTCAGCGTGAGGAGAGCCGCCTTGGCGAGGCCGTAGACCGAGTGCGTGCGCACGAAGCCGGACGTGGCGCCGAGATTGACGATGCGACCCCAGCCGAGCCGCTCCATCGCGGGCGCCAGCTTTTGTGCGAGAAGGTAAGGCGCCTTCAGGTTGGCCGCCATGATCGCATCCCACATCGCAGGTTCTAGCGTTCGGAACGGTGCATCGTCGTAAGGGCCCGCATTGTTGATTAGCAGCTGGACCGGACCCAGGGCGCTTTCAACGTCGGCGGCGAGTTTCTCCGGCGCGCCGTCCTGCGCGAGGTCGGCGCGGAAAGCCGAGGCTTTGCCGCCCGTCTCGCCGATACGGCCGGCGATCGACTCGGCCTGGCCGATGTTGGTGCGGCAATGAACGGCGACCGCGGCACCGCGCCGCCCCAGCTCGAGCGCGATCGCCGCACCGGCGCCCGACGAGGAACCGGTGACGAGAGCAACCTTGCCCGCGAAGGGAACAACATTGCTCATGGATCGACGAGCTTGGTCCAGATCGACTTGGTCTTCGACTTGTCGAGATACTTCTCGTACAGCTCCATAATCAGGTCCTTGCCGAGCGTCGCGATCTCCGCGTCGTATGCGGCGCGGTCGGTGATCTCGATGCGCTCGATATAGTCCCACGGCCCGCCGCCCAGGTTCGGGCTGACGCCGGTCAGCCGATGAGTGCGGTAGGAGATGATCGACTTCAGCTTGGCCGCCACGACGTAGTCGACCTCGCGCTCGTAACGCTCATACGCGTCGCGGTCGACGCCGGGCTTGAGGGCCGCCAGCACATATCTCACGATTGCCATAGTTCTCTCCCGTGCCAGTCTTCAGGGTTCGATCCGCTCGGACCAGATCGAGACGGTCTTCGAACGGTCGAGGTACTTCGTGTAAAGCAGGTCGAGGAATTCCTTGCTGCCCGTCGCCGCCTGCTTCTCGTACTCAACCTGGCTGGTGACTTCGATGCGCTCCATGAAGTCCCACGGCCCGCCTTCGATGCCCATGTCGAGGTCTGTGATGCGGTGGGTGCGGTAGCTGATGATCGACGGATTCTGCGCCGCTTTGATGTAGTCCACCTCGCGCTCGAAGCGTTCGAACGCGTCGATGTCGACACCGGGTCTCAACTTCACCAGGACATATCGGACGATAGCCATTTGGTTTTCCTCCTGTGATCGTTAGACAAGGTGACAGGCGGCGAAGTGGCCGGGCGCCACCTCGCGATAGGGCACCGGCTCGGCGCAGACCGGCTGGGCGAACGGACAGCGCGCGCGCAGCCGGCAGCCCGCCGGAATGTCGATGGGGCTCGGGATCTCGCCGGACAGCACGAACGGATCGCGCTTTGCGTCGGGATCGGGCACGGGCACCGCCGCGAGCAAGGCACGCGTATAGGGATGCGCCGGACGGTCGAACAGCTCGGCGGTGGTCGCCTCCTCGACAATCACGCCGAGATACATGACCGCGACACGCGAGGCGAGATAGCGCACCGTCGCGAGATCGTGCGAGATGAAGAGGTAGGAAAGCCCGTGGCTCTGGCGCAGCTCCTCTAGCAGCAGGATGACCCGTGCGCGCAGCGAGACATCGAGCGCCGAGGTCGGTTCGTCGAGCACGATCAGCCGCGGGTTGGTCACCAGCGCGCGGGCGATGTTGACACGCTGGCACTGCCCTCCCGAAAGCTCGTGCGGATAGCGGTCTGCCAGCTCGGCGCCCAGCCCGACTTCCTCCAGGACGGCCTCCCCGCGCTCCTTGCGTTCGGCGGCGCCAAGCGCGCTGTGAAGCTTCAGCGGCTCCTCGACCATGCGGCGCACCGAGAGGCGCGGGTTGAGCGAGGCGGCGGGATCCTGGAAGACCATCTGCAGGTGCGGCCGCACCTCGTTGAAGTCCTGGTCGCTGAGGCCCGTCAGCTCGGCCCCTTCGAACCTGATGTGTCCCGCCGTCGGGCGCACCAGCCGCACCAGCGCGCGGGCGACCGTGGATTTGCCGCAACCCGACTCGCCCACCAGCCCCAGGGTGGAGCCCGCCTCGATGTCGATCGACACGCCGTCGACGGCGCGCACAACCGGCGGCTTGCCGTCGCGCAGCGTGCGCAGCCACGCCGCCGATCCGCGTAGCGCGAAGTGGACCTTGACGTCGTCGACCTCACACAGGGGCGGCACGACCGTCCTCCACGGCGAAGCAGGCGACGAAATGCTCGGGTGCAATCTCGGTCATGGCGGGCTTTTGTCTCCGGCAACGCTCTTCTACCCATGGGCAGCGGTCGGCGTAGCGGCAGCCGGCTGGCGCGTTCAAGAGCGACGGCACCGCGCCCGGGATGGGCTCCATCGTGATCTCGCGGTCGACGCGCGGGATCGAGCGCACCAGGGCGCGCGTGTAGGGATGCGCGGGATGGCGGAACAGCGCACGCACCGGCGCCACCTCGACAACCTGGCCGGCATGCATGACCGCGACGCGGTGGCACGTCGTGGCCACCACGCCGAGATCGTGGGTGATCAGCAGGATCGAGGCGCCGGTTTCCCGGCCGAGCTCGCGCAGCAGGTCGAGAATGCGCGCCGCCGTCGAGACATCGAGGCCGGTTGTCGGCTCGTCGGCGATCAGCAGCCGCGGCCTGGTCGCGAGCGCCATGGCGATCATCACGCGCTGGCACATGCCGCCGGAGAACTGGTGCGCGTATTGCCGGGCGCGCCGCTCCGGCTCGGGGATGCCGACCAGCGCCAGCATTTCGATGGCGCGCTTGCGGCTTTCGGCCTTCGTCAGGCCGGCATGCAGGACGAACATTCGGGCGACCTGCTGGCCGACGGTCAGCAGCGGGTTGAGCGCGGTCCGCGGCGTCTGGGAGATCAGCGCGATCTCGGTGCCGCGGATTTGCTGCAGCTCATCCTCGTTCAGCCGGCAAAGGTCGCGTCCGCCCAGCATGATGCTGCCCTGCGTCAGGCGTCCGGGCTTGCGGATCAGGCGCAGGATAGCCGTCGCCGTCACCGACTTGCCCGAGCCCGATTCGCCAACCAGCCCCAGGACCTCGCCTTCTCGGACCTCGAAGCTCACCTCGTCGACCGCCTCGACCTCGCCGTAGTCGGTGGCGAAGCCGACGGAGAGGTCTCTGACCTCGACAACCGCGGTCATCTCACCCCACGCATGCGCGGATCGAGGAAGTCGCGCAGGCTGTCGCCGATCAGGTTGAAGGACAAGACCATCAGCACGATGGCAAGACCAGGAAAGAGGAACAGCCACCATTCGCCGGTGACGATGAACTGCGCGCCCTCCGCGGTCATCGATCCCCATTCGCTCTGCGGCGGCTGGATGCCGAGCCCGATGAAGGAGAGCGCCGCCATGGTCAGCAGCGCATATCCCATGGCGAGCGTGGCCTGGACGATGATCGGCGGCAGCGCGTTGGGTAGCAGGTGGATGAACATGATCCGCCAGGCCGGATTGCCGACCACGCGCGCGGCGTCGGCGTACTCCATCTCGCGGATGCGGAAGATCTCGCCGCGGATCAGGCGGAGATAGTTGGGGATCTGCGTCAGCGATATCGCCAGCAGGACGTTGCCGACGCTGTTGCCGAGCGCGGCGGTGATGGCCATGGCCAAGATGAAGGCCGGGAAGGCCATGACCGAGTCGACACAGCGCATGATGATGAGGTCGACGATGCCGCGATAGAGGCCGGCCACGGCGCCGATCGCGCAGCCGATCACCAGCGCCATCGCGGTGGCGCCGAACGCCACGGTGAGATCGACGCGCGCGGCATAGATGATGCGCGAGAGCAGGTCGCGGCCATAGATGTCGGTGCCAAGCCAGTGATGCAGCGACGGCACCTGCAAGGTCGCCGCGGCGTCGGTCGCATCCGGCTCATAGGGTGCGATCCAGCCGGCAAAGGCGGCCGCCAGCATCATCATGACGATGAGGCCAAGGGCGATCGCCGACAGCCAGTTGCGCTGCAGTCGCCGCCAAACCAGGCGCAGCGTGGCCGATGTCGGCGCGAGCGGGGCGATTGGCGGGCGCGTGACGTCGGTCATCACTCGAGCCGAATGCGGGGATCGATCAAGCCATAGACGATGTCGATCACAAAATTCACGATGACGTAGAGCAGGGCCACGAACAGGACGAACGACTGGATCGGACCCGAATCCTTGGTCATCAGCGAGGTGATCGCGTAGTTGCCGATACCCGGCCAGGCGAACACGCTTTCGACCACCGCGTTGCCGGCCATCAGGAAGCCGAAGACGATGCCCAGGATGGTCACGAGCGGGATCAGGGCGTTGGCCAGCGCGTCGCCGTAGATCACGCGCCGCCGCGGAATGCCGGCCGCCCAGGCGGCTTTGATGTAGTCGGATTCGAGGATTTCCAGCATCGTCGAGCGCACCATGCGGGCAATCGGCGCCATGACACTGAGGCCGAGCGTGAAGGCGGGCAGCATGAGCTGATGCAGCGCCGAGCCGAGTGCTGTCCAGTTGCCGGTGAGCAGGCTGTCGACGACGTAAAGGCCGCTGATCGCCTGCGGTGGCGCGATCCCAGCGCCGAGGCGTCCCAGCGGCGGCGGCGCCACACCCAGCAGATAGAAAAAAGCATAGAGCGCCAGCAACCCGGTCCAGAAGGTCGGCATGGCGACGCCGGCCACGCCGACGATGCGGCCGACATGGTCGATCGCGGTGTCGCGATGGACGGCCGACTGGACGCCGAGCGGGATACCCAGCACCAGTGCGATCAACAGGCTGGCCAAAGTGAGCTCGAGCGTTGCCGGCAGGCGCTGCTTGAAATCCTCCAGCACCGGGCGGCCGGTTGACGAGCTCTGGCCGAGATCGCCGTGCACGACGCCTGAGATGTAGCGCCAGTACTGGACCCACGCCGGCTGGTCGAGGCCCATGGCCCTTTCCAGCTCCTTCACGACCTCGGGTGACACCAGGGGCCCCGCCTTCACGACGGCGGGATTGCCAGGCAGGACATAGGTGAGCGTGAACGTGATGATTGTCACGCCCACCAAGGTTGGGATGACGAGGGAAAGTCGGCGCAGGAAGTAACCGAGAAAGGCCACTTCACCTCAGGCGAGTTTCATCGCGTTGAAGCGTTCGTAGGTGTCCCAGCGCTTCTCGATGCCGACCAGGTCCGATCGCATAACGCGCGTCCAGTTATCGTACCACAGCATGCCCCAGACGGCGTCGTCGATGACGATCTTCTGGGCTTCCCGGGCGGCCACCAGGCGCTTCTCGGCGTTGGGCTCGTGGTAGTTCGCGTCGAGGATCTTGTCGAGCGCCGGGTTGTTGTAGAACGCCGTGTTGGTGCCCTTCGACGCGCTGTGGAACAGCGGCACCATGTGGAAGAACGGATCGTTCACCCACGATTGCCAGGATTCGATCGAAAGCTGCAGGTCGCCCTTGGAGGCGAGCTGCCGGAAGGTGGCGTCGGTCTGGCGCGTGATGTTGACCTTTAGGCCGATCTTCTCCAGCTCGCGCTGGATCCACACCGCAGCCTCCTCGTGCGGCTGCCAGCCGATGCGCACCGCGAGGTCGAGGGTGACGGGTGTGCTGACGCCGGCTTCCACCATCAGCGCCTTGGCCTTGTCGAGATCGAACTTGTAGGGCGAGAGCTTGCCCTCGTGGCCGGGCGTCAGCGCCGGCACCGGCGAGGTCATGGCCGCGCCGTAGCCCATCAGCACGTTGGGCACGATGGCGGCGACGGGAATGGCGTAGTTGATGGCCTGCCGCACTTTGACGTTGTTGAGCGGCGCCTTGGTCTGGTTCATCGCCAGCCAGTGGCAGGTCGTGTCTGGCACGCTGACGATCTTGAAACCCTTGTCGTTCTCGAAGGTCTTTATGCTGCGCGGCGACAGGCCGGGCCGGCCGACCACCAAGTCGACGGCCTTGCGCTTCAGCAGCAGCACGCGGTCGGCCTCGTTAGGCACGAACTTCAGGACGACGCGATCGAAGGCGGGCTTGCCGCGCCAGTGGTCCTTGCGCGCCTCGAGCACGACCTCCACGCCGGGCGTGTTCACGGCCAGCGTGTAGGGGCCCGACCCGGCGGCATTGCGCTTGGCCCACTCAGCGGCCCACGGGTCCTTTTCCGTCCCGTTCGCCTTCACCAGCTCGGGATCGAGCGCGGTGATCGTCATCAGCGAGAACAGGTTCAGCACCATCTGCTGCGGGGTCGGCCCCTTCATGTCGATGGCGATGGTGCTGGCGTCGCGCAGCACGATGTCCTCCGGCTTGGCGATCTGCAGCATGCGCGGCATGATGAAGCGCATGTAGCCCGGCGACTGCAGCGCGCGGTCGAGCGAATATTTTACCACTTCGCCATTGACCGGCCGGCCGCTGGGAAACGTCATGCCGGGACGGATCTTCAGGACGACCGTGGCGCCGTCGCGCTCGAACGTCCAGGACTCCGCGACGCTGCCCTCGAACTCGTTGGGCTGGGAGCGCGACAGGCCGACCGCGCCGTCGACCGGGCGCACCTTCCACGAGGTGATCGGGTCGTAGAGATTGCACTGGACGCCGTAGCCGCCCACTGACTTGAAGACATGCGGGTCGAGGCTGTCGATGTCGGTGTCCCACGCCACGGTCAGCGTGGAGGCGCCTTGAGCCATCGATGGTGTAAAAGCCACGCCACCGAGCGCCAGCGCGCCCGTGCCGGCTGAGAGCTTCAGGAACGTGCGCCGATCCGGTTTTATTTTCATAAACACCCCCTCGAGCTTCCCACGCCAATCAGTCCATACCGTTCAATTAATGTCAATCGATGTGCACTCAGTGGAACAACGACGCCAGCGAGCGGAGCCTTTTGCCGTTTACGGCCTCTTTGGTTCCAATTATAGGTCGTGCTCATGGTAAAAATGGAAATTCACCAGGGAGTTGTGATGTGAGTGCCGTCGGAAATGTCGCTCGCGTTCTGCGCCTCTTCACAGCGGAGCGCAGCCTACTGTCGGTGACCGAAGTTGCGGAGCTGCTTGGCTTGCCCAAAAGCTCGACGTCGCGCCTGCTCAAGTCGATGTCCAATGCCGGCCTGCTCGCGAACGCCGATCGCAGCTCGGGTTATGGCGTCGGCAACCTGATCTTCGAGACGTCGCGCCGCCATCGTGCACATTCGACGCTGAGCGTTTTGGCTGACGAGGTACTGGCCGGGATCGCTCGAAGCACGGGCCATACGGGTTACATCGCCATCCGCGACGGCACCGATATTCTCGGCCTGCGCATGCGGCCCGGCAGCAAGCCGTTGCGCGTGGTGACGTCGCCCGGCGACCGGCTGCCGGCATTTTGCTCGTCGAGCGGCCGCGCCCTGCTGGCGCGCCTCGACGACGATGCCGTGAGGGCGTTGCACGCTGCGCCGCTGCAGCCGCCGTCGCCCAACGCACCGCAGACGACCGACGATCTTTTGGCCGCGCTGACGGCGGTGCGCGAGAAGGGCTGGGCGCAGGCAACCGACGAGGCTCTGCCCGGTGTGGAGTCGCTCGCCGTCTGCGTGCAGGATCGCGAGAGCGGCGAGAGCGTCGCCATCTGCATCTCCTATTCCGCCGCCATGATCTCGGCCAACGAGAAGTCGCGCATCGTGACCATGCTAATGCGCGCAGGCTGCGAGGTCGGCATGAAATTCGACGACGAGTACTGGACGGCGCCGCGCTTCGCCGCCTTCTCGGCGCCGTCCTGGAACGAGGCCGCGTGATGTCTCTCGAACTTCTGATGCTGGGCAACGTGCCGGTGGCGCAAATGGTCGAGCGCGCCAAGCTCGCCGAAGCCAATGGCTACGACACGCTTTGGGTGGCCGACGAGCGCTTCTATCGCGAGGTCTACGCGACGCTGGCAATCCTCGCCCAGCACACCACGCGCGTGCATCTTGGCACGTGCGTGACCGATCCCTTCTCGCGTCATCCGGCGCTGACGGCGATGGCGATCGCCACACTCGACGAAATTTCCAACCAGCGCGCAATCCTGGGCTTCGGAGCCGGCATCTCGGGCTTCGCCGAGCTTGGCATCGTGCGCAAGAAGCCGGCCGCCGCCGTGCGCGAGGCCATCCATGTCGTGCGCGAGCTGTTGAAGGGCGAGACGGTCGACTTCCATGGCGACGTGATCGGCTTCACCAACGGCAAGCTCTCCTTCAAGCCCGTCAGGCCCGACATTCCCGTCTATGTTGCCAGCAACGGGCCGCTCGGCCAGCGCATGACAGGCGCCGTCGCCGATGGCGCGATCATGGAAGGCTGCGGCTCGGTGGAGGAGGCCAAGGCATTCCGCGCCATCCTGGCCGAAGGGGCGAAGAAGAGGGGCCGCGATCCCGCTGCGGTGAAGGTGGTCGCTCGCCTCAATGCCTGCGTTGCCGCCGACGGCAAGAAGGCGCGCGACGGCGTGCGGCTGGGTGTCGCCCGCATGCTAGCGGCGGGCCGGCTGAAATTCAGGACAGCCGAAGCGCAGGGGGTGATCTTGTCGCCGGAAGCGATCGCGCCGTTTGCCAATGTCCATTATGCTGCCGGTGCCGCACCCTATGCGCCGCTGCTGCCGCTGGTGACGGATCGCCATGTCGATGCCTTCACGCTGGCCGGCACGGCCGACGAGGTCGCCGCGCACATGACGGCACTGAGCCAGGCTGGCGTCGACTCCTTCATCGTCATGCCGTTGGCCTGCGAAGGCTCGACCGCCGAGGAGACGCTGGTGAAGCTCGGCAAGGACGTCTGGCCGCGCGTCAAGCGCGCTTAAAAGGATCGCGCGATGGGCTTTGCGTTTCACCGGCCCGAGACGATCGATGCGGCGATTGGCCTTGGCCGCCAGCATGGCGAGGCGGCACGCTTCCTGGCCGGCGGCACTGACCTCATCATCCAGATCAACCGCCGCCGCCTCGCGCCGCAGCATCTGATCAGCCTGGCGGGGTTGGGACTGGACGGGATCAGCGAGACGCCGACGGAGGTCGTGATCGGCGCCATGGCGACGCACGACGCGGTCGTGAGCTGGCCTGGCTTCCAGAAAGAGCTTTTAGCCTTGCCCCAGGCTTCCGCCGTGATCGGCGGCCGGCAGATCCGCAACATCGCCACCGTCGGCGGTAATATCGTCAACGCCTCGCCGGCAGCTGACCTCGTTCCGGTGCTTTTAGCGCTCGATGCCACGGTCGACCTCAGCGGATCGACGGGCAGCCGCTCCCTGCCGCTCGACCGGTTCCTGGTGGAGCGCGGCCGGACGGAACGCCGGCCCGACGAGATCCTCACCACCGTGCGCTTCGCCAAACCGCCGGCCGCCAGTGCGACCTGGTTCCTCAAGGCCGGACGGCGCAAGGCGATGGAGATCTCCGTGATCTGCGTCGCGGTCCATCTGGTGCAGAACGGCAAGGCGCGGATTGCGATCGGCGCCGCCGCCTCGCGCACCGTGCGTGTGCCCGAGGCCGAGGCGCTGGTCGAGAAGCAGGGCCTCAGCGCCTTTCGTGAGGCCGGGCAGATTGCCGCCGACAAGACCACGCCGATCGACGACGTCCGTGCCTCGGCGCGTTACCGCAAGCTCCTGGTGGCAAAGCTTGTCGAACGGGCCCTTGCGGCCTGTGCGGATCGCATTGAAAGGGCCGATCCATGACGCGGCACGCGCTGGACCTCACCATCAACGGCGAGAGCCACCAGCTCATGATCGAGCCGCACTGGTCGCTGCTGCACGTGCTGCGCGGCGAGCTCGGCATGACCGGCACCAAGGAGAACTGCCTGGAAGCCGAATGCGGCGTCTGCACCGTGCTGCTGGACGGCAAGGCGGTGAATTCGTGCATCCTGCTGGCCGAGCAGTGCCGCGGCCGCTCGATCGTCACCATTGAAGGGTTGGGCGATCCCGAGCATCTGCATCCGCTGCAGGCAGCCTTCATCAAGCACGGCGCCGTGCAGTGCGGCTATTGCATTCCCGGCATGATCATGACGGCGAAATCCTTCCTCGACGAACGCCGCGGCCACGTCCCGAGCGAGGCGGAAGTCCGCGAAGCGCTGTCGGGCACGCTCTGCCGCTGCACCGGCTACCAGAAGATCGTCGATGCGGTGATCGCGGCGGCCCGCCAGCGCAACTCATGGCCCGAAGAGGCACGGAGGTCGTGATGAGTAGCCTCGAACGACGCGTCGCGGGCAAGCGACTCAACCGTATCGACGGCATCGGCAAGGTCACTGGCAAGCATGTCTATGCTGCCGATTTCGCGCTGCCCGGCATGCTGTTTGGCAAGATCCTGCGCAGCGGCGAGGCGCATGCCCGGATCGCGCGGTTGGACGTCGCGAAAGCGCTTGCCCTGCCGGGCGTGCGCAGTGTGCTCACCGCCCAGGACATCCCGCAGATCCGTTTTGGCACGGCGATCAAGGACAGGACCATGTTTGCCGAAGGCGAGGTCCGTTTCCGTGGCGAGGCGATTGCGGCGGTGGCCGCGACCAGCCTGGAGATCGCCGAGGCGGCCGTGCGGACGATCGAGATCGAGTACGAGCCATTGCCCGCGGTATTCGATCCCGAAGAGGCGCTGCTAACCGGCGCGCCGCTGGTTCATGCCGGCTGGAACGACTACCAGGCGCTGCCCGTGTTCGACCGCGAAGGCAACATCTCCGGCCGCTCCGCGATCGGCGGCGGCGATGTCGAGGCGGGCTTCGCCCGATCCTACCGCGTTTACGAGCACCGTTTCACCACTCAGCACGTCCATCCCGGCTACACCGAGCCGCGCGCCGCCGTGGCCAGCTGGGACGGCAACGGCGACGTCATCGTCTGGACCAACACCCAGCTGCCGTTCGACATGAAGAACATGCTGGCCGAGGTGCTCGATCTTCCGGCGAGCAAGATACGCGTCATCGTGCCCGGCATCGGCGGCGGCTTCGGCGGCAAGCTGCGAGTCGGTGTCGAGCATTATGCGGCATGGCTGGCACGCAAGTCGCGCCGGCCCGTGAGGGTGATTACCACCAGCGAGGAGGAGCTGACCGACGCCTATCCGCGCCAGCCGACCGTGGTCACGCTGAAGACTGGTGTGAGCCGCGACGGCCTGTTGCTGGCACGCCAGGGTCGGGTCATCCTCGACTGTGGCGCCTTCGCCAACTCGGGTCCGGCGACGGCGGCCATTGCGCTGCAGGTGCTGGCCGGTCCCTATCGCACGCCGCACCTCGCCTTCGAGGGGCTCGCCGTCTACACCAACAAGGGCGCAACCGGCTCGTTCCGCGCGCCGGCGGGGCCGATGGCGAATTTCGCCGTCGAATCGCAGATCGACCTGATCGCCGACGATCTCGGCATCGATCCGCTGGAAATCCGCCTGCGCAATATCTATCGCGAGGGCGACACGGGCCCGGCCGGCGAGACGCTGGCGAGCGTCAGCATCGAGGAGTGTCTCACCAAGGCGGCGGCCGCGATCGGCTGGTCCGAGCGCAAGCCCGGCGAGGGTCGCGGCAAGGGCCTCGCCTGCAGCTGGTGGCTGACGACGGGCGGCTCGTCCGGCGTCTATGTCAGGATCAACCCGGACGGCACCGTGACGCTGATCAGCGGCGCCGTCGAACTCGGCAGCGGCGCCATCACGGGCGCCGCGCAGATCCTGGCCGAAGAGCTCGGCGTCGATCTCACCGACATCAACGTCACCGACGTTGACACCCATTCCTCGCCCTACGACTACGGTGCCCAGGGCAGCCGCACGGCGTTCTCGGTCGGCAACGCCTGCATCGCGGCCGCCACGGATCTGCGGCGGCAGATCTTCGAGCTCGTCGCCACGCAGTGGAACGTGCCGGCCGCTAGCCTTCGGCTCGAAAACAAGAGCGTCGTCGGCGGCGACAAGCGTATGTCGCTGGCCGACGTTGCGTCCCTGTCGCAACGCATGGGTGGCGGGCTGATCTCGCACGGTACATCCATCCAGCCGATGCCGGTGTTCGATCCCAATCGGGTAAAGCACCATCCGCTGCCGGCCTGGACCAGCCACAGCTTCCACGCCCACGCTGTCGACCTGTCGGTCGACTCCATCACCGGCGAGGTCTCGATCAATCGATACGTGGTCGCGCAGGATGTGGGATACGCCATCAATCCGACCTATATCGAAGGCCAGATCGAGGGAGGCGTTGCCCAGGGCATCGGCCAGACCTTGAGCGAGGAAATCGTCTACGAGGATGGCCGCGTGTTGAACGCAAACCTTACCGATTACAAGATGCCGACCATGATGGACATGCCACGCGTCGAATGTATCCTCATCGAGAAGCCGAGCGTCAACGGGCCGTATGGGGCCAAAGGCGTCGGCGAACCACCCTGCATCGAGCCGCCGGCGGCTATCGCCAACGCCATCGCCGTGGCGTCGGGAGTCCGCGTGCAATCGCTGCCGATCACGGCAGAGAAGATCGCGTTGCGCATGAACGGGGGAAGGTGACTGATGCAGGTGAGCGTGACGATGTGGGGAAACCTGCGCCGCTTTGCGCCCCGAGGCGTCGGCTCGACCGTCATGCAGGTTGCCGACGATGCAACGATCGAGGACCTGACGGCGCAGATCGGCGCCGAGCACGAGGTTTATGCCGCTTCGGTGAATGGCAAGGTCGTCGCCTTGTCCACGCCCTTGTCGCCGGGCGATCGCGTCTTCCTGTTCGATCACCTGCACGGCGGCTGATCTTCGAGCTCAAATGCGAGGGTCGGAAATGCCCTGTAATTCAACGTTCTCCGGATGCTGCCCGGCCTGTCTCAAAATCAGGTTTCCTAAATGAGCGTTTGCCGGAGCGCCATGGAGCCGCTGCATCACCTTTTTGGTCGGGAGAAGAGTAGCGAGTTCCGGCAACCAAGTGATCCACGTCGTCTAAGCGACGATATGGAAAGTCGACGCCCGGCAACCCAGTACGAATGACGGGATTTGCACTGGGCAATGGCAATCCAATTCCTGGTGAAAAGGGTAAACGCCGACAACTCCGCGGGACCGTCCAGAAGCAGATATGGCTAGAGCACCGCTGAGCCGCCCGAAGGTGTCACCGTCATTGGAGACACCGTGATTCTTGCCGACTGGAGTGGAGGTCCAACAATCACGCGCTCGGAAGCCTCGGGCCAGACCTTAGGCCAGAGGAACGGTGAATAGTGCGGTTCAGGGCCGAAGCTTCGCCTCGCGCTTCCTCTTCGTACCCGCCAACTCTATCCATGTCGCTTGTCTCTTAGTGCGGCCGCGGCAAGCCCCGCAGGCATGGTTCGCGACATGGCACGAGTGCGACCAGCGCAGGATCTTCGAAGGAATTGTCGATCGCCGGATGAGTCCAGCCGCAGTCAGACCTCTAGCTGGAGCCACAAACCGAAGACTGCCCTCCTGAAGGCGAAGCAGGTTGTCCATTGTGGCGATGAACTGGGCGGTTCCGTCAGCATGTATGTGGTCAGTCTTGAGAGTACCTATCATTACCCTGCTTACGCCGAGACGAATTGCGTACACTGCGGCGAAGGTGGCAAGCATCTGGTTGCGGAACGGCCACCACTCTGGTGTTGGCGCCGCAGCTGGTGATGGCCGCCCCGCCATGTCGCCAACTCCTATCGCGGAGCAGTCGATGGACAACTTGTGATGGGTGATTCCCAGCGAGCTGCAAACCTTCTTGGCGGCCCTCGCCTCCGCAGTCGCCGCCCGTTGGCCGTAGTCGATTGTGAGCGCGTACCTTGGCCGCTTCCAGTATGCGATGGCAACTGAATCCATTCCCCCGGAGAGCAGAAGGAGAGTAGTGCCGTTTAACGCTTCCATTTGGTGCGATAGATCGTGGTCACGAGATCAGAGAACACGTGGCAGCCGCTGCCGATGAACATCGTGAGGTTCTCGTTGGTCACGGTCTCGGTGTAGGCGAAGACGGGAATGCCTTTGGCGCGGGCATAGCCGACTTCGAACAAGGTACCAGGGTCACACCCTTCAAGGATGGCAAAAACGCGATCGCAACTGCGGAGCGCGGCCAAATCTGCCCTTGCCACTACTTTTGCAGACCCGTGACCGATGTCGTGCAACGGAGAGATCACCTTCAACTTGGCGGATTCGAGGATAGCTAGCACTTCCTCAATCAGGCGTCGTTGCTGAAGGTTGAAGAATGGACCCGCAAGATAGACTCGCCCTCGGGCCTCGTTCACCGGAACGAACTTCTTTGCTCTGAGCGTGGGCCCGTCCGCGATCGGAAGATCTCGCCGCTCTACATAGTCGGCGACGCATCGCGATGCCAAGTCCGCCGCGGCTGCGGCAGACATCCCAAGCTTTCCCCAAAAGAGAGCTACCGCCGCTGAAAATAT
>WHTW01000140.1 GCA_009377525.1 Rhodospirillales bacterium | reverse complement strand
ATCATTCCGCCCACATCTCCAAAGAGACCAATGCATGGCTCGCCGCCCGACCGGGACGCTTCGAGTTCACCTTCACGCCCAAGCACGGCTCCTGGCTGAACCTGGTCGAAGGCTTCTTCTCCAAGTTCGCGCGCTCCGTCCTGCGCCACATCCGCGTCGCATCCAAACAACAACTCAAGGACCGCATCATGGCTGCCATGGATCACTTCAACGACAACCCCGTCGTCCACACTTGGTCCTACAAGCTTAAAAAGGTCGCGTGATAAGATTCGAACCATGGAAACGCCCGACTAGGCTTCGTTGCGGCCGAGCCGTATGTCGAGGTCGAACGGATAGAGCGGCCGCTTGACCTTGGTGTACTTGAAGAGCTTCAGATCCGACGCCGTGCAGCCGTCGCCGTCGCACATCACGATGTGCTTGGCGATCGGCTCGAAGCCCGCGCGGAAATGCTGTCGCGACTTGATCAGCACGTACTTCTTGCGGCGCGGATCGATGCCGCAATGGGTGAAGACGCCGAGATCGTAGGGCTCCGCGCGCCGCTCGGACACCACGATCTGCATCTTGCCGGTGTCGAGCACGGCGGTGCGGCCCATGCGCGCTGTGGTGCCGGTGGCCATCGGCCCGGTGACGACGAACTGGCCATCGGTGATGGCCTTGACCGTGCCCGTCACCTTGAGCGGCTTGCCCTTCAGCCCCATGGCCGGCATGTCGATCTTGCCGCCGAGCTCGAGCGTCACCTCGGCGCCGACGCCGGCCTTGATCATCTGCTCGACGCAGCCGGGATCGCAGATCGGGCCGGCGCAGGCGTCCTCGAGGCCCTGATTCATCGCCTCCTCGATCACGCTCATGACGTCCTGCGTGCCGCCCGATGCGGTGTTGTCGCCGTGATCGGCCATGACGATCGGGCCGCCGTCGAGCGACTTGGCGCGCCCCACCTGGACCGACAGCGGCTCGGGATGGAACAGGAAGCCTTCGCGCTTCTCCCACGC
Organism: Rhodospirillales bacterium; assembly: GCA_009377525.1. GTDB lineage: Bacteria > Pseudomonadota > Alphaproteobacteria > Reyranellales > Reyranellaceae > Reyranella. The sequence continues at coordinate 18,576 of WHTW01000140.1, read as the reverse complement.
GGTATCGAGGATCTTGTTCAACAGGGTCTCGCCCTCGGCCGTGCGCTTGTCGCAGACGATCACCGAGCTGAGCGCGAGGTGAGGGATGTCGGCCTGCGGGAAGCCGCCGAACACCGAGGCGTTCAGCACCTGGCCCGAATCCTCGGCCTGGTTGGCCATGCCCATCAGCGTCTTCATCGGCTCGCGCGAGGGCGTGTGGACCAGCGAGCTGCTCATGATCGGCCGGTTGCCCCACACCATCTTCGGCTCGACCTCGCCCGCCAGCATGCGCATCAGCGTGCGCCCCGAGCGGTGCGCGGTGTCGGCCATGTCGATGTGAGGATAGGTGCGGTAGCCGGTGATGATGCTGGCGCCCTTGATCATGGCGTCGGTCATCTGGGTATGGAAATCGAGCGCCACGGCGATCGGCACGTCGGGCGCGATGTTCCGGATGCGGTTCAGCAGCTCGCCTTCGCCGTCGTCGTAGTGCTCGGCCACCATGGCGCCGTGCAGGGCGAGCAGGACGGCATCGCAGCCCTTCTTCACTTGGTCGACGATGGCCGTCGTCATCTGCTCATAGGCGGCCTTGGTCACCAGGCCCGACGGATGGGCCGATGCCGCCATCGGCACGGTGAACTCGGCACCCACCTCGCGCGCCACCTCGATGAAGCCGCCGAGCGAGGTGTTGGTGCCCTCGGCTTCCTTGATGGCGCTTGGACCGCTCAGCGCGCCGGCACGGGAAAACGACTCGATGGGGGTGGGGAGCGGCGAGAAGGTATTGGTCTCGTGCATCATCATCGCTACGACGAATTTTTGTGCCACCGTCACTCTCCCGTTGCTGCCAAGTCCTTGAGCAATCTATCGAATTGCCTGAAAAGCCGGCTCTGAAAGCTTTGCATCGTCTGCAAGCCAGCTTCGCGGATTCTTGTGCGTTGCAAAAAGGCAACACTAAAATCGGAACACGAAATTGGCTAAATCTGTGAAACTAAGAGCTTTTTTCCCTCTTGAATTTTGTTCGCAGGTGCACCATTCTTGGGGTGCAGCAAACGTCGCCTCGGCGACCTCTTTGTTTGCTGTATGCCCGTCTTGGGCGTTTCCTCCCTAAACTCGGGCCGTGCTTGTCACGGCCCCTTTTTTTGCTCGCTTGGTGATTATTCGGCGGCCAGCGGCCGGGGCAGCAGCACGGCCAGCGCCTGGCCCACAATCTCCTCGAGGAAGCCCGTCATGATCCGCTCGATGGCGGCGGCGTTCGCGAGCTTCTGGTGGCGGCTCTCGTCCATGTAGAGCGACCGATTGATTTCGATCTGCAAGGCGTGCCGGTTCCGGCCGGGCCGTCCGTAGCGTTGCGTCGTGAAGCCGCCGGCATAGGGCTGGTTACGCTGCACCTTGAGGCCGTGGTTGGCGAACCAGAGCTCGGCGCCGTCGACCAGGTCAGGCGCACAGGATTCGCCGTGATTGTCGCCCAGCACGATATCGACGCGATGGTCTCGCTCGCGCGGGCCGACGCCCGACGCCGAGGACGGCATGGAATGGGCATCGATCAGCAGCACCGTGCCGAACTGCCGATGGGTCTGCTCGACCAGGGTCGACAGGGCCGTGTGATAAGGCCGCCAGCAGGTCTCCAGGCGGTGCTCGATCTCCTCGGACGGGACGCGGCCGCGATAGATAGCCTCGCCGCTGGCGGCCACGCGCGGGATCATGCCCAGCCCCGCCGCGACGCGGGTCGTGCGATGGTTCAGCGGCCGCGGCAGCGGCCCCTCGAACATGCCGGGGTCGAGCTCGTAGGGCTCGCGGTTGGCATCGACGAAGGAGCGCGGAAAGCGGGCGGCCAGCAGGGGCATGCCGAGCGCCGGCGCCGCCGCGAACAGCTCGTCGACGAAGGCGTCCTCGGCGCGGCGCAGCGCCGCCAGGGGCACTGCGGTCTGGGCAAGGAAGCGGGCGGGGTAGACCGATCCGCTGTGGGGCGAGGCCACCACGACCGGTGCGGTCTGGCGCCGGGGCGGGCGGTAATCCAAGGCCTCGTGATCGGACGCGGTCGGCAAAAACTCCATGCCTGCGTCATAGCGCGCGGATCGGGGCGCGTCACGCACTGCGCGTGCATGGCGGCCCGGACCCTCGCTCTTGCCAATCCCCACTCTTGCCAATCCAGGGGCCGCGATGTAGACGACCGCCTTTCCGGCGATGGGCGCGTAGCTCAGCGGTAGAGCACTGTCTTGACATGGCAGGGGTCACAGGTTCAATCCCTGTCGCGCCCACCATCGCCCACCACAATTCCTTGTCCGAATTCTTCTCCCTTTATTCACACGGCTTCGTGCGAGTCGCGTGCTGCGTGCCGCGCACCCGTGTCGCCGACGCCGCCTACAACCTCGCCGAAACGCTGCGGCTGGCCGCCGAGGGCGACAAGGCCTGCACGGCCGTCATGGTCTTTCCTGAGCTGGGACTGTCGTCCTACGCCATCGAGGACCTGCTGTTGCAGGATGCGCTCCTGGACGAGGTCGAGGAATCGATCGCCAAGGTCGTTTCCGCCTCGAACAAGCTTTTCCCTGTCCTGATCGTCGGCGCGCCGCTGCGCCTGGCCGGCCGTCTCTACAACACCGCTGTCGTCATCCACCGCGGCGCGATCCTGGGCGTGGTGCCCAAGACCTACCTGCCGAACTACCGCGAGTTCTACGAAAAGCGCCACTTCGTGTCGGGCGCCAACATCGTCGAGCACACCATCAAGCTTGCCGGCCAAGAGGCGCCGTTCGGCACCGACATGCTGTTCCGCTCGACCGGCAGCGTGCCCGTCATCTTCCATGTCGAGATCTGCGAGGACATCTGGGTGCCGGTGCCGCCGTCGAGCCATGCGGCGCTCGCCGGTGCCGAGCTTTTGGTCAACCTGTCGGCCAGCAACATCACCATCGGCAAGGCCGAGGCGCGGCGCCTGTTGTGCGGCAGCCAGTCGGCGCGCGCCATCGCGGCCTATGCCTATTCGGCGTCCGGCCCGGGCGAATCGACGACCGACCTCGCCTGGGACGGCCATGCCGCGATCTACGAGCTGGGCGACCAGCTCGCCGAGACGACGCGCTTCGAGAAGGACTCGACTATCGTCAGCGCCGATGTCGACCTCGGCCGCATCCGCCAGGAGCGGCTGCGCAACAACGGCTTCGCCGACTGCGCGATGATCGAGGGCGACAGGGTCAGGCGCTTCCGCAAGCTCGACTTCGCGCTTGAGGCGCCGCGCGGCAAGGTGGCGCTCGAGCGCCCAATCGAGCGGTTCCCGTACGTGCCGTCGGATCCCGCCAAGCTGCGCGACAATTGCTACGAGGCCTACAACATCCAGGTCCAGGGCCTGGCGCAGCGCCTGATGTCGAGCCGCACGGAAAGGGCGATCATCGGCGTGTCCGGAGGCCTCGATTCGACGCAGGCCCTGATCGTCACCTGCCGGGCGATGGACCAGCTCAAGCTGCCGCGCAAGAACGTCTTCGCCTACACGCTGCCGGGCTTCGGCACCTCCGACAAGACGCACAAGAATGCCTGGCGGCTGATGGAGGCGCTGGGCGTCACGGCGGCCGAGATCGACATCAAGCCGGCGGCGCAGCAGATGCTGGCCGACATCGGCCATCCCTTCGCCAAGGGCAAGAAGGTCTACGACGTCACCTTCGAGAACGTGCAGGCGGGCCTGCGCACCGACTACCTGTTCCGCCTCGCCAACCAGCAGGGCGGCATGGTGGTCGGCACCGGCGACCTCTCCGAGCTGGGGCTGGGCTGGTGCACCTACGGCGTCGGCGATCACATGTCGCACTACAACCCCAATGGCTCGGTCTCCAAGACGCTGATCCAGCATCTGATCCGCTTCGTCGCCGCCTCGGGCGACGTCGGCAAGGAGACGGCCGAGATCCTGCACGACATCCTGGACACCGAGATCTCGCCCGAGCTGATCCCGGCCGGCGCCACCGGCGCCATCCAGTCGACCGAGCAGTCGGTCGGCCCGTACGCGCTGCAGGATTTCAACCTGTACTACCTGACCCGGCTGGGCTTCCGGCCGTCCAAGATCGCGTTCCTGGCCTGGAATGCCTGGCACGACGTCGACAAGGGTGCCTGGCCCGCCAACCTGCCGGCAGGGACGCGCCGGGCCTATGAGCTCGGCGAGATCCGGCACTGGCTGAAGCTGTTCCTGCGGCGCTTTTTCACCAACCAGTTCAAGCGCTCGACCCTGCCCAACGGCCCCAAGATCTCCTCGGGCGGCTCGCTGTCGCCGCGCGGCGACTGGCGCGCCCCGTCGGACGGCAGCCCGGACGTCTGGCTGGCCGAGCTCGAGGCGGTTCCCGAGAGGGCGAAATAGAAAGGTCACAGACCGGCCCGCGAACGAAACCGGCCGGTCTGCGTTGGCACTCCGATCCCACCAAGGGAGGGTGTGCAATGGCCGATCCAACGCTGACCATTTCATCCGAGAGCGTCTGCTTCATCATCGTCAAGGCGCGCGAATTCGACGCCCAGGACGTGGTGACCGATCCCGATTCGGGTTCCAACGCCGCCGACGACAAGATGGCGTCGGTGCTCGAGGCGCACTCCGACGATCTGACGCAGAAGGAACTTGTAGCCTTCATCAACGCGCTGAGCGACGAGGAGCAGGCCGACCTCGTGGCGTTACTGTGGCTGGGCCGTGGCGACGGTACTTTGGAGGATTGGGACGACCTGCGTGACGAGGCGCAGCGGCAGCACAACGACCGCACCGCCGCCTATCTGCTGGGCGAGCCGCTGCTCTCCGATCATCTCGAAGAGGGCCTCTCGCAGTTCGGCTTCTCGTGCGAGGACTTCGAAATCGATCGTCTGTGACGTCTTTCGCCGCTGGCCGTCTGAAAGTACAAATAGGCATCGGAGGAAGCTCGATGCCGCTCGAAATCAAGAAGTCCGTCCAGCAGATGGTCGATGAGGCCGACAGCCAGATCGAGACGATGCCGCTTGCCGACGCCATGAAGGCCCACGGCCAGCCCGGCGTCACCTTCATCGACATCCGCGATCCGCGCGAGCTGTGGCGCGACGGCACGATCCCCGGCGCGATCAACGTGACGCGCGGCATGCTCGAGATGTGGATCGATCCGGCGAGCCCCTACGCCAAGGATTATTTCCAGACCGGCAACAAGTTCATCTTCTTCTGTGCCGGCGCCTGGCGCTCGGCGCTGGCGACCAAGACGGCGCAGGACATGGGCCTGACGCCGGTCGCCCACATCGCAGGCGGCTTCGGCGCCTGGAAGACGGCGGGCGGCCCCGTCCAGAAGGTCGAGTCCAAGAAGTAGGTTGGCGATGAGCCCCGACACCGTCCTGGTGCCGCAGCCGACACTCGACCAGTTTCCCGAGTTCGTCTCGATCCCGATCCGCGTCGCGCGCAACGCCGCGGCTTGGCCCGACAAGCGGGCGGTGCTGTGCGAGGACAAGGCGCGCACCTGGCGCGACTTCGACCGGCGCATCAACCGGATTGCCCGCACGCTCGCCGGCATGGGCATCGGCCGCGGCGACAAGATCGCGATCCTCGCCGCCAACTCGATCGAATACCTGGAGACCTTCATGGGCGGCCTGCGGGCCGGCGCCTGCGTGGTGCCGCTCTCGACCATGGCGGCGGCCGATGCGCTCGAAAAGATGCTGGATGACTGCGATGCCAAGGTGCTGTTCCTCTCGGAGCAGTATCGCGGTCTGGTCGAGCCCTACGAGGATCGCCTCGGCAAGCTGATCGCCGGCGGCCGCATCGCCTACGATTTCAGGCGTGCCGGTTGGCGCGACTTCGAGGAATGGCTCGAGCGGGCGAGCGACGCGCCGTTCGAGGTGCCGATCGGCCAGCTCGACGACTTCAACATCATCTACAGCTCCGGCACGACCGGCCTGCCCAAGGGCATCCTGCACAGCCACGTCATGCGCGACCTGCTGGCGGTGCGGTTCACGGCCTTCGATTATGGCCCCGACACGGTCTCGCTCGCGTCGACGCCGCTTTACTCCAACACGACGCTGGTCGCCGTGCTGGCGACGGTGGGCATCGGCGGCACGACCATCCTGATGCCGCGGTCCGACGTCGTGAAGTTCCTGGAGATCGCCCAGCGCGAGCGCGTCACCCACGCCATGCTGGTGCCGGTCCAGTACCAGCGCATCCTGGCGCATCCGGACTTCGACAAGTACGACCTCGGCGCCTTCAAGACCAAGCTGTCGACCAGCGCGCCGTTGCGTGCCCACATCAAGGCCGATTGCGTGGCGCGCTGGCCGGGCCGGCTGATCGAGATCTATGGCCTCACCGAAGGCGGCGGATCGTGCATCCTTGAAGCCAACCTTCATCCCGACAAGCTGCATACGGTCGGTCCGCCGGCCCTGGGCAGCGAGATCGTGGTGCTGGACGAGCAGGGCAAGGTCCTGCCGCAGGGCGAGGTCGGCGAGCTTGCGGGCCGCGCCCAGGCGATGATGAAGGGCTACTACAAGCAGACCGACAAGACGCGCGATTTGTTCTGGCACGACAAGGACGGCCGGCTGTTCTTCAAGTCGGGCGACATGGGCCGCATCGACGAGGACGGCTTCGTCGTCCTGCTCGACCGCAAGAAGGACATGATCATCTCCGGCGGCTTCAACGTCTATGCCGCCGACATCGAGGTGCTGCTGCTGAAGCATCCGGACGTGATCGACGTGGCGGTGATCGGCATCCCGAGCGAGCAGTGGGGCGAATCGCCGATGGCGCTCTGCGTGCGCCGGGCCGGCGCCACGGCCTCGGAAGACGCGATCCGCGACTGGGCGAACGGCCAGCTCGGCAAGACCCAGCGTCTGGCCGCCGTGGAGTTCCGCGATTCGCTGCCGCGCAGCACCATCGGCAAGATCATGAAACGCGAACTGCGCGAGCCCTACTGGGCCGGCCGCACGGCGAAGATTTGAGGCGACCATGACTGAACCGACGTTGCGCACTTCCCATCTGTTCACGCTCAGCCTCACCGTCGATCCGAATTCCTCGGACGTCGGCGAGACGCCGTACGGCCGCCGCCGCATCGCCACCGTGACCGGCGGCAGCTTCGAGGGCGAGGAGCTCAAGGGCACGGTCCTGCCGTCGCCCGGCGGCGACTGGCTGCTGCTGCGGCGCGACGGCATCCTGCAGCTCGATGTCCGGATCACGCTCAAGACCGCCGACGACCATCTCATCTACATGAGCTATCGCGGCATGCGGCACGGGCCGGCCTGGGTGATCGAGCAGCTCAACAAGGGCGAGAAGGTCGATCCGAGCCAGTACTACTTCCGCACCACGCCGTGGTTCGAGACCGCGTCGGAGAAATACCGTTTCCTGAACCGCATCGTCAGCGTCGCCACCGGCCGGCGCGACCCCACCGGCCCGGTCTACGACGTGTTCCAGGTGCTGTAGTAAGAATTCGACTCCATAACACCACCTCACCCTGAGGAGCCACGCGAAGCGTGGCGTCTCGAAGGGTGGGCAACAGCAAGGTAGGTTGCCATCCTTCGAGACGGCGCTTCGCGCCTCCTCAGGATGAGGTCGGTTCTGCTGCGCACGCCATCTGAGCCAGCGCTCAGGAGATCTTCTCCAATATCGGCAGGATGTATTCGCGGAACTTCGCCGGATGCTCGCTCATCGGAAAGTGCCCGACATGCTTCATGATCTGCACCTCGACGCCGGGGATCTGCGCTGCCGTTCGCAGCGTGTCCTCCGAGGTGCAGGAGAAATCGTATTCGCCGGTCAGCAGATAGAGGGGACACACCTTGGTGTCGATCGACTTCACTTTCTCGCGCAGATCGCCGTCGACGCGATAGAAATAGAGGTCGCCCTTGAACACGCCGGGGCCGCCCTGCATGTACATCCACAGCGTCTCATGGCGGCTGACTGGCGGGCTTTGCGGCGCGATCAGGCCCGAGACCAGCGCGGCGCAGGCCTCGCCGCCATGGACGTCGGGGCGATGCAGCCAGGCGGTGTCGTACCAGGGCTGCTGGAAGTCGGCGGCCTCGAGCGCGATCAGGGCGCGGAACTCCGCGGCATGGGCGATCGCGAGGTTGAGCACGATGCGCCCGCCGATCGAGCAGCCCATGACCACGGGCTTGTCGAGCTCCATGGCCTTGCAGAAGGCGCGGATGGCCGCCGTATAGGACGCCGTCGTCAGCCGGTACTCGCTCTTCTCCCAACCGTCGGGCGGCGTCGACTTGCCGTGCCACGGCATGTCGAAGGCAAGCACGCGAAAGCGCGAGGTGACCGCGGGATCGGCCAGCAGGTGCCGATACTGCCGTCCGTCGGCGCCGGCGGTGTGCAGGCAGACCAGCGGGATTCCCCGGCCAGCCTCCTCGAAATAGACGCGGTGATCGACACCGTCGATCTGCAGGCGCAGGTAGCGGCCGATCATGGGATCGAGGACGGGCGCCATGATCAGATCCTCTCCGGCAGGCGGCGCGGCAGGGCCAGCAGGTCCTTGAAGAATTGCAGGTTCTGCAGCAGCGGCCTGAAATCACCCTCCATCGAGGCGACGCCGCGCTTGGTGAGTGCGAACAGGTCGTGCCAGCCGGGGGCGGGTACGGGCTGCCAATGCTGCGTCCAGGCCTCGTCGGTGGCGCCCACGGTAAAGGCCGACGAGCGCATCAGCCGCGTGCCGCGCTCGAAGGCCGCGAGCGCGCCGTTCTCGAGGGCGAGGAAGAAGGGCTGGTCGCCGACATCGACGCGGCAATCGACCGTCACCCAGCGTCCGCGGCGCTGCAGGTCGGAGTCGGCGGCCAGGAGGTCGGGCAGTCGGGCGAAACGATCGGCAGGGCTCATTCCTGCAAAATGTACTCGATCGTCGATCCGTCGGAAGCCTTGAATGTCGTCTTGACCCAGCGGCCTCGCTCGTCGAACCACTGGTCCTTGGCGACGTCGCCGGAATAGCGATAGTGGTTGGCGTCGATCCAGCCGGTGGCGGTCTTCACTTTCTCGCGGCCGAGCGGCGTGACCTGGATATGCGCCGGTGCACCATTCTGGGTGTTGAGGAGCGTCGTCTGGCCGATCTGGCGCACGTTCCAGTGGGATGTCGGCAGCGTGCCCGCCGGCATGACCTCACGCCCCGACGAGCGCTGGACGTCGATGCCATTGGCGGTCCGCCGGGCGCGCACCGTGTACTTCGTGCCGTTGTCGTCAGTCTGGGTGGTGGCCGACTGGAAGGTGTCGCCGTCCCAGACTTCCTGGCCGCGGTGGCTGTAGCGATAGGCGGTGAAGCCCAGAACCTTCACCGAGAAGTCGATCGTGGTCGATACCGTCAGGTCGGGTCCGTTGTACTGGAAGGCCAGCGTGTGCCGCCCGATCGGCTCGCCGTTGCGGTAGACGGCAAAGGACAAGGTCGGGCCATAAGGCGGGTCCTGGGCGCCAGCTGCCGTTACGGCCCCTGCCATCGCCAGGAACAGGACGGCGACAAGACGGAACATGATGATCCCCTCGTTCATCATACGCTGCAGAGCGCGTCCGGATCACCCCCTATCGCGGGGCAATGCTAGTGTTTTCCCATGCGACTCTATCTTTCGTCGTTGATCTTGGTAACCGGCCCGAAGAGCTCGTGGCGCTCGCCGGCTCGGCGAGACGCGTTGCCATCATCGTCAACGCGCTCGACCATCGGCCGGAAGCCCGAGCCATGTGGCTGGAGAAGCAGACGGACAAGCTCGTGGATCTCGGCTTCGGCGTGACTGAGCTCGATCTCAGGCGCTATTTCGCAGCGCCGGAGGGACTGCAGGGATTTCTGGGCGGAATAGACCTCGTCTGGATAAACGGAGGCAACTCTTTCATTCTTCGCCGGGCCATGAAGCAGAGCAGCTTCGATGTGCTCATCAAGAATGCCGTCGCTCGCGACAGCATCGTCTACGCAGGCTTCAGTGCGGCAGCCGTCATCGCTTTCGACAGCCTCAAAGGGCTGGAGCTGACCGACAACCCCAGGGAAGTCCCTTCTGGTTATGACGAAGACATCGTCTGGGAAGGGCTTGGCTTCATCCCGTTCGCGCTTGCCGTTCACCACAAGTCGGATCATCCCGAATCCGAATCAGTCGATCGCGAAGTTGCTTTCTACGAAGCGACCGGCATTCCGCATCGGACCCTGAGAGACGGCGAGGTCCTCGTGGTCCGCGGCAACGAGACGAGGGTCGTCGGTTAGACCACCCGTTCGGCCCGCAGCTTCTCGATGGCGGCGGCCTCGTAGCCCAGCTCCTTAAGGATCTGGTCGGTGTGCTCGCCGAGCGTGGGCGCGCGGCGGCGGATGCTGAGCGGCGTGCGCGACAGCTTCACCGGCTCCTGCAGCACCGGTGCGGGCTTGGCCATGCCGGGATAGTCCATGTGATGGAAGAACTGGGCGGCCTTCACGTGCGGATCGTCGAGCGTTTGCTGCGGCGCGTAGACCGGGCCGGCGGGGATGCGGTTGGCCTCGAGCTCGGCCAGCGCCTCCTTGACCGTCCGCGCATCGCACCATTTCTGCATGATCGCCGACAGCGCCTCGCCGTTGTCGCCGCGCGCCAGGTCGTCCTTGAACCGCGGGTCGCGGACCAGGCCCTGGTCGCCCATCAGCTTGCACCAGCGCACGAACAGGGGCTGGCCGATAGTCATGGCGTAGATCCAGCCGTCCTTGCACTTGTAGCTGTCCGACGGTCCGGCGGTGAAGCCGCGGTTGAGCGTGGCGATCCGGTTGAGCTGCAGTGCCGCCTGCTCGATCAGGTGGCTGTTGGTGATGTTGACGGCGGTGCGCAGCAGCGCCGTCTCGACCTTCTGGCCCTTGCCGCTCTTGGCGCGATCCATGAGGGCGGCCAGCACGCCCACGGTGTTGAGCAGCGCCGTGCCGAAATCGACGAACGGGGCATTGGCGCGGGTCGGCACCTTGCCGTCGCCCGACAGGTGCATGGCGCCCGACATCGCCTGGCCGATCGTGTCGAAGCCGACGCGGGCGGCGTAGGGGCCCTCCGAGCCGAAGGTCGAGGTGGTGGCGAGGATGATGCGCGGGTTGATCGCCGAGATGGTCTCGTAGTCGATGCCCATCTTCTGCAGGTCTTCGTAGGGCAGGTTGGCGATCACCACATCCGAGACGGCCAGAAGCTTCTTCACGACCTCGCGGCCGGCAGGCTTCACCGGATTCAGGGTCAGGCTGAGCTTGTTGCGGCCCATCTGGAGGAACATGGCGCCCTCGCCACCCTCGGCGACCGGCGTCACCCAGCGGTCCTCGCTGCCGTCGAGCTTCTCGATCCGGATCACCTCGGCGCCGAGGTCACCCAGCATGGTGCCGCAGAACGGCCCGGCGATGTAACGGCCGAAATCGAGAACGCGAATCCCTTCGAGCACAGCAGCCATGACTTGTCAGTTCCTCCCTGCACCGCGCGGCCGCGGCGAGGGTCAGGCCACCGCGGGACGGCGGGCGTAAATCCAGGCAACGGCAAGCGCGGGCAAAGATAGCGCAACCGCCGCCGCCGTCATCTGCAAAGACGACAGCGGCATCATCCCGCCGCCCGGGGCGGCGAACAGCAGGCCGCCGACCATCAGCGCGATCCGCACCGGCCACTCGAGCAAGCCGCAGCGGCGCAGGTCGCCGATGCGGCCCATGTAGCCTTGCAAGCCGGCGCACACCAGCACGACGCCGACCAGCGCCGTCACGAAGTGTATGACGAATTCCAGGAAGCTGCCCTGCAACACGAGCGACGGGTTGAGAATGAAGAAGCAGGGCACGAAATAGATGATGCTGCCGATCTTCATGGCCTCGAGGCCGGTTTCGATCGGGTTCGACTTGGCCACCGAGGCAGCCGCGAACGCGGCGAGCGCGACCGGCGGCGTGATGAAGGACACCATCCCCCAGTACATGATGAACATGTGGACGGCGAGCGGATCCAGGCCTGCCTGGATGAGACTCGGCGCGAGCAGCACGGCGAGGAAGATGTAGCAGGCGGTGATCGTCATCCCCATGCCGAGGACGAAGCTGGTCAGCGCTCCCATGAGGATGAGGAGGAGCGGCCGGTCGCCCGCGATGTAGAGCAGTTCGGTGGTCAGCGTCCCGGTCAGGCCGGTCAGCGAAAATGCTCCGACCAGCAGGCCGATGCCGGCAAGGATGGCCACCAGCTCGACGAAGACGCGTCCATTGCCCTCGATGAAGGCGAGCAGTTCGTTCCAACCCCAGCGCTTGTCGGAGAAGAGCTGGTTGAGAACGATCAGCAGGCCGGTGGCGAGCCACGGGGCCCAGTTCTCGCGCTTCATCACGAGCAGCATCACGACGAGAAGGATGATGACGAAGATGAAGTACCAGCCCTCGCGAATGACGTCGCGAAGGCGCGGCATCTCCTCGCGCCGCATGCCGATCATGGAATGGCGCCCGGCGAAGAAGTCGATCTGGATGAAAAGCGAGAAGTAGAAGAGGGCGGCCGGGACGGCGGCGGCGAGGGCGACCTCCGAGTAGGGGATGTTCAGGAACTCCGCCATCACGAAGGCGGTAGCGCCCATGACCGGCGGCGCCAGCACCGCGCCCGTCGACGCGCAGGCCTCGATGGCACCGGCCATCGATGGCCTGAAGCCCGTCTTCTTCATGGCCGGAATCGTCATGGTGCCGGTGGTCAGCACGTTCGAGATCACGCTGCCGCTCATCGAGCCCAGCAGCCCGGAGGAGAAGATCGCCACCTTCGCCGCGCCGCCACGATAGGTACCGCACAAGGCGAAGGCGAGATTGATGAAGAACGCGCCGGCGCCGGAATACTGCAGCGCCGTGCCGAAGACCAGGAATCCGATCACCAGCTCGGCGAAGGCGCGCATGGGAATGCCGAGCACGCTCTCGCGCGAGAAGATGTGATAGGAGGCGGCATCGAGCAGGTCGACCGACGAGGCGGTGAGCGGCGGCGGCATGCTGGCCGCGAACAGCGGAAACAGCGAGAAGAAGCCCATGATGACGAACAGCACCCAGCCGCCGGCGCGCCGCAGCGCCTCGAGCACCAGCGCCCACATGGCAAGCGCGCTGCCCAGCGCCAGATCGCCGGCGATGCTCGGGGCGCTGTATTCCCAGCCTTCCGCGGCCGATGTGCGTGCCGTGTAGATCAGGTAGCCGGCGATCGCCGTCGTCAGCAGGAACAGAAAGACGTCGTAGATCGGCACATGGTCCTGATGCAGGCCTCGCTTGATCGGATAGAGAATGAAAGCCAGCGGCAGGAGAACGAGGACCAGTCCCCAGTAGTACTCGGTGTCGAGCAGCGTGAGCCCGACGAAGAAACGCAATGTGAACTGCTGATTGAAGCACAACAGTATCGAAACCACTGTCCAGGCGAGCAGGATGCAACGCCAGAACGTGGAAAGATGCCTGGTCCGGGATCCTTCCGAACCAGGCTTGTCCTCTGCGGATTGCTCCGACATTGGGGTCTACGCGGCCTTGCTAGAACACGGGGTCCATGCCGGCCTTTTCCAGAGCCGTCTTGCGCGCCGCCAGCCACGCCTTGGCATAGGCGCCCTTGTCGGTCGGCGGACTGGCCTTGTTGAAGTCGGCCCACGCCTTGCCCAGCGTCTGCTGCCGCTTGACCAGCATGTCGTTGTGCTTCTGCGCCTCGGCCGTCCAGGCACCCGCCTCCTTGAGGGCCTTCACGGCGCCTTCATGGTAGGGCAGCACCCAGTTCAGGAGCTGGCGCTTGACCTCGAGCCCGTCGGCGCCCGGGGCGCCATTCTTGTAGTCGGGATAGTCGACGATCATCGCCTTGGTGATGTTGTAGATCAGGTCCGGCTTCTCGGTCGCATAGGCCATGAAGATCGGATAGGGATAGGAGGGCAGCATGAGCGAGTTCGTCGCGCTCAGTCCGCCGGCGCCGCAAGTCGTCTTGTGCGGGTAGAAGTAGGGGCCGAGCTTGTGCAGGCGCGCCCAGCCCTCCTTGTCGGAGGCGGGGGTCTGCGGCATCGCGACTCCGCGCGGCGACGCTTCGAGTTCGCGAACCTGTCCGGTGATGGTCGAGGCGACCGCGGCATCGATTTCGTTGTTCAGCATGCCCTTCCACATGGCGCCGAAGCTCGAGAATTCGACCAGCTTGACGTCCTTCGGAGTGAGGCCGCCGAAGGCGAGGATCGCATAGGCGTTCTGGTTGAGCGCCGGCGAGCCGACGACGATGCCGATGCGCTTGCCCTTGAGGTCCTTGAACTCCTTGACGCCGGTGTCCTTGGCGACGATGAGCGTGATGCCGTTGCAGGATGCCGCCGACAGCATCAGTTGCAGGGGCTGCGGCCCCCAATCCTTGGCGGCGAACTCGAAGACGCCCTCGGCGGCGAAATAGCCGCCGATGCCCATGGCCGAAACCTGCGCCCGGCCTGCCTTGAGGGGAGCGAGGCGGGCGATGTCGTTGCCCGCGGGCAGGACACGCAGATCAGTCTGGTGCTTCTCCTTCATGACCTTGCCGATGGCGACGGCGATGTTGAAGCCCGACGTGCCCGTGTCGTAGGCCGTCATGGTCAGCGAAGGAGGCAGCTTGACGTTCTGCGCCATCGCTGATCCTGCGGTCAGTATCGCCGCCAGCGTCCCCGCAACCATCGTTCTTCTCTTCATTCGATCCTCCCTTGATTCATGGTTCGATTTCATGCCCGCGCCTGCGAAAAAGGCGCGCGTCTGGCAGCGCCACCGCCCCGATCAGGGACCGACGGCGGCCTTCGACCATTGACGACGGGCAGCGCCGAGACGAACCCGCGACGTTGACTCCCTTACCTTCGGCGACAGTGGTCCTGTCGACTATGATTGCCGCAATTGTGAACGGCGCGAGCCGGCAAGTCCACAACGGGCATCGCTGGCCGATGCGCCGGACCTTCAATCGAAGAAGGTGTTGGGCTTCAGGAAGAAGGCCAGCATAAGGCAGCCTTCGTCGGTCCACGCGTCGTGCCGGCTGCCGGGACGGCGCCACACGTAGTTGCCGGCGGTGCAAACGCCCACGTGATCGGCGAATGAGCCCTCGAGAACGAAGGTCTGCTCGATTGCAACATGTTCGTAATGCGAAAGGCAGCCCGCCCGCCGCCTTCGGCGGTCGGCAAGTGGTTGCCCGCGTTGACGTTGCATTCGCGGTCACGCACGCTTGCCGCTGCGTCTCGGTCGTGGGCTTCGGCGGAGGGATTGCCCGTGGTTGACGGACCTGGAGCCAGGGTGGTTTCCCCCAAGCGGAGCGTGTTGGCGGCGCTGCGCACCCCTCTGACAAGGGGAGAGTGGGCGACGTTCCAGGCGCTGGACTCGGGGTTGCCTCCGGCTTGGGAAATATATGTCCAGCCGCACCTCAACGGCTGCAGGCCCGATTTCGTCTTGCTCAATCCCAATGTCGGAATTGGAGTGATCGAGGTCAAAGACTGGACCCTCGATGCGAACTCAACCCGATGGGGCAAGAACCGGTTCGGTGCCGACGTTGTGGTCCGGCAGGGCGGTTTTCTCCGCGACCTCAATCCTGTGCTTCAGCTGCGTCACTACAAGAGAGAAATCTTCGATGTCTATTGTCCCCGCCTGGATGCACGGTACGGGCTTGCCGTCGTGGGCGCCGGGCTGTTCCTGCCTTTCGCCGACGAAGAGCAGGCGCAGAAACTGTTCGGAAGTCGATTGTCGACGGCGTACGACTATGTGGTTGGTCGCCAGTCGTTCGACGCACAGGACATAGCCAGGATTTTTCCGCCGGCCTATTCGGCGGGATCGCGGTTCATGACGGCGGAAACGGCCGATGATCTCAGGAGCTGGCTGATCGAGCCTGATCATGCCGCCGAGCGGCGCGACAGACTGCGGCTGGATTCCAACCAGCGCGACCTCGCCTCGACGCGTACGGCAAGCGGTTACCGACGCATCCGCGGGCCTGCCGGATCGGGAAAATCGGCTGTCCTGGCGGCCCGCGCCGCGCGACTGTCGAACGAGGGCAAGCGCACTCTCGTCGTTTCTTACAATATCACGCTGCTGCACTACCTTCGCGACCTGTGCTCACGCGCTGGCATTGGGCGTCGCAACGACGTCACCTGGATCAACTTCCATGCACTGTGCAAGCGCCTGGCGATTGCCCTAGGGCTCGAGAGTGCCTACGACGCAAAGTGGAAGGACCATTTCGAACTGGGCTTCGACGCATTTGTCGATATTCCGAGGATGCTGTTCGATGTCGTGTCGTCGGCGAAAGCACCCTTAAGACCGTACGATGCAGTCCTGGTGGACGAGGGACAGGACTTCGATCCGCTGTGGTGGCAGCTGTTGCGGAAGCTTTGTCGGCCCGACGGAGAGATGGTGCTTGTCGCGGATGCGACGCAGGACGTCTATGACAAGGCGCGACTATGGACCGATCAGGCGATGATTGGAGCCGGATTCTCCGGGCGATGGAACGAGCTTCCCTGCAGCTATCGAATGCCACCGCCGTTGCTCGATCTGGCTGCGCGGTTCGCGCATACTTTTCTGCCGGCCGACGGGCTGATCGCGCCAGCGTCGCCGCAGGGCGAGCTTGCTACCGAGCCGTGTCATCTTCGTTGGGTGCAGGTCGATTCGGAGGCGGTACCCCGGACTTGTGTCGATGAGGCCCTGCGGCTGGTCACCGCGAAGGCCGGTGCGGCCATCGCAGTTACCGATCTCACGGTTCTGGTCGACAGGATCGACGTCGGCGTGGACATTGTGAATATTCTCAATGGCCGGGGCATCAGGACTGCAGAGACATTCGTTCTTGTGAACGAGGCCGGCAAGGCAGCCGGTAGTGAGGAAAGGCGGAAGAAGCTTGCCTTCTGGAAGGGCAGTCCCAGGGTGAAGGTGACGACGCTCCACAGCTACAAAGGCTGGGAGGGGCGGACATTGATCGTCTGCCTAACCCGAGGGAGAACCCAGAGCGACCGCGCTCTGATCTACTCAGGCTTGACGCGCCTCAAACGGCACCCTGCCGGCAGCTTTCTGACGGTCGTCTGCTGCTTGGAAAGTCTCTGCGAATTCGGCGTGCTGTGGGCCAATTTTTCGGATCGACGCGAGCAAACGACGTCGAGAGGCTGAGCAGACCTGTCTCAATCGAAGAAGGTGTTGGGCTTCAGGAAGAAGGCCAGCATCAGGCAGCCTTCGTCGGTCCACGCGTCGTGGCGGCTGCCGGCGCGGCGCCACACATAGTTGCCAGCACGGCAGACGCCCATGTGATCGGCGAACGACCCTTCGAGAACGAAGGTCTGCTCGATTGCAACATGTTCGTGATGCGGAAGGCGAGCGCCGGGGGCCCAGCGCATCAGCACCGTCGACATGCCGGTCGCCGGATTCTCCATCAGGGTCTTGGCCTCGACGCCGGGAAAGCGCGTCGGCTTCCAGGGAATGGAGGGGACGTCGACGTAGGTCGAATCGGCGATGAAGGTCTCGGCATTCATGCGTTGGCCCTCTGCTTGGCGGCGGTCAACGTGCCGCCACGCATCACATGGCCGGGCAGGGGTCGGCCGACGACTTCCTCGGCGAGCCTCGCGACCTCGATCAGGCGATCGATGTCGAGCCCGGTCTCCACGCCCATCTCCTCGCACATGAAGGCGAAGTCCTCGGTGCAGATGTTGCCGGCCGCACCGTCGGTCGCGGCGAACGGGCAGCCGCCCAAGCCGGCGATCGAGGCGTCGAACTTGGTGACGCCCATGCGCAGGCCGGCATAGGCGGTGGCCTGGCCGGTGCCGCGGGTGTCGTGCAGGTGCAGCGCGATCTCGAGCTCGGGCCATTTGTTGCGGACGGCGCCGATCAGCCGCTCGACCGAGCGCGGCGTCGCCCAGCCCATGGCGTCGGTGAGCTTGATGCCCTTGAGCGTGAAGCCCGCGAGCTCGGCCTCGTCGAGGGCCAACTGCACGCGCTGCAGGATCAGCTCGGTCGAAAGCTCACCCTCGTAGTTGCAGCCGAAGGCGCCCAGGATGATGCCCCATTCGACCGGCATGCCACGGTC
Organism: Rhodospirillales bacterium; assembly: GCA_009377525.1. Taxonomy (GTDB): domain Bacteria; phylum Pseudomonadota; class Alphaproteobacteria; order Reyranellales; family Reyranellaceae; genus Reyranella. The sequence goes on along the minus strand of WHTW01000140.1, from coordinate 753 downwards.
CTTGAAGGTCTTGAGCGACAGGCGCTGCTCGACCATGGCGTCGGGCACCGATTTGCCGATGTTCTTGCGCGAGAAGGTGTCGGAGGCGGTGACGCGCACGCCGCCATCGACATGCAGCGGCCCGCGCAGGGCGCGCTCGAGGCCCTGCTGGTTGAGCCACAAGGCGCTGTATTCGATGCCGGGCTTCTGCCGGATCTTCGACGCGACCTCCTCGGCGTCGGCCATGGTCGGCACGCGCTTGGGGTTCACATAGGAGACGCAGGCGATGTGTCTCAGCCCGGTGTCCGCCAGCGCCTCGATGAGGCGCACCTTGTCGGCGACCGGGATCATCTTCTTCTCCGACTGGAAGCCCTCGCGAGGGCCCTCCTCGGAGATCGCCACGCGCTTGGGCAAGTCGGACATCGAAGTCTCCTTTGGGACGTCAGCCCTCTTCCTGGAAGGCCTCCCGGCGCGCCCTCTTGATATTGGGCAGGGCCATGAGGATGAGCAGGAGAGCGGTGGTGATCAAGAGGCCGAGGCTGATCGGCCGTTCGACGAACACCATCGGATCGCCGCGCGACAGCAGCATGGCGCGCCGGAAATATTCCTCCATCTGCGGACCCAGCACCAGCCCCAGCAGGAACGGCGCGCCCTCGCAACCGAGGCGTACGAAGATGTAGCCAAGGATGCCAAAGATCGCGACCGTGTACACGTGGAAGGTGCTGTTCTGCAGGCTGTAGGCGCCGATGCAGCAGAACAGCAGGATCGCCGGGG
>WHTW01000013.1 GCA_009377525.1 Rhodospirillales bacterium | reverse complement strand
CGTGGCCTATGAGTCCGTTGAAACCGCGAAACGCGTGGGCGGCGACCGGCCGGGCATCGGCCGGTCGTTGGATAGGCATACGCTTGAACTCGGGGAAGGAGAGGCGCGCGCGCATTTCCGGTCTGATCGAACCGCGAGCGGTTCGATCAGACCGGAAATCGCTTTACCGGCGCGCCATCGCCGACATCGGCGGGCGAAGCCCGTTGCCGCTGGTCGTAGGACGCATCGCCGACGGCGTCGTCGTGGCCGAAGGCTGGGCGGCCATGCCGGTGCGGATGTCGCGCGCGATCTTCACCAGGCGCGGGCCCCAATCGGCTTCGAGCCGGTCGCGGCTGATCTGGTAGATCGGCGCCGAGGCGTTGATGGCGTAGGCCGCCGTGCCGTCGGAGTTGCGCAGCGGCGCGCCGACGCCGCAGAGCTCGGGCAGCCACTCGCCCCAGGTGACGCAGAAGCCGCGGTCGGCCAGCTCCTTGAACGAGCGCTCGAGGCCGGTCTTGACCTTGGTCCAGTCGTCGCGCCAGCGGCGGCGGATGGCGTCGATCTGCTTGTTGCGGTCGACATCGGGCAGCGAGAAGAGATAGGCGCGGCCCATGGCGGTGCTGGCCATCGGCACGCGCGTGCCGACATCGTGCGTGATCGCCACGACCGACGGGCCGCGGCAGGCTTCGAGATAGATCATCGAATGACGGTCGCGGCCGCCCAGCGCCGTCGAGGCGTTGAGCGAGTGCGCAAGCTGCTCCAGCGGCTGACGCGAGGCGCGGCGCACGTCCATGCTCGAGATCGCGGCATAGCCCAGCGCCAGCACCGAGGCGCCGAGCTCATACTTGCGGAAGCGGCGGATGTAGTTGAGGTAGCCGAGCTCGGTCAGCGTGTGGGTGAGGCGCGCCACGGTCGGCTTCGGCAGGCCGGTGCGATGGGCGATCTCCTGGTTGCCCAGCATGCCTTCGCCGGCATGGAAGGCGCGCAGGATGTCGAGGCCGCGGGCGAGGGCAGTGACGAACTGGCGGTCCTTGCCGCTGTTGCCTTCGGCGAGTCCGTTCTCAACCGAGCTTTCGAATGCGGCGGTTCGCGTGACGAGATGGCTGACGTTACCCATGAGCGGTTTACTCCTGTGAATGGCCGTTTATTTCGTTGCGGGGCGGAACGTGCCATTGCTGCTTAACTGTCGCAATGCGCGAGCGGGGGTTTTGTCCTGCGAACGTGCAAAGCTACCATGTTAGATATGCGGGTTTCGCTATCCACAGTTGAGAAAGCTGGAAAGTCCGCGCGGAATGGGCATTTTTACAGCATTCTGCTGGATGACTGGCCGCGGCCGGCGCCGGCGGCTACATTACACGCACCCCCTGCGAGGCAAAATTGGCCAAAGAACCCGTACTTCCCAAGGATATCGCCGGCCTGTCGTTCGAGGACGCGCTGAAGGAGCTGGAAGGCATCGTCCAGCAGCTCGAGCGCGGCCAGGTGAAGCTCGACGAGGCGATCACGGCCTATGAGCGCGGCGCGCTCCTCAAGAAGCACTGCGAGCAGAAGCTCGCCGAGGCCAAGATGAAGGTCGAGAAGATCGTCTTCTCGGCGGACGGCTCGGTCGGCAGCCAGCCCTCGGACCTGAACTAGTTCGCGACCCATGCCACTATCGTCGCACCGCGACTTCGAGGCCGCGCTGGCGCTTGCCGCCTCGTCGGTCGAGCACACCATGGATCGCCTGCTGCCGAAAGGCGACGCCGACGAGGCGCGCGTCTTCGAGGCGATGCGCTATTCGAGCCTGGGCGGCGGCAAGCGCCTGCGCGCGTTTTTCGTGCTGGCCGGCGCAACGCTGTTCAAGGTCAGCGCCTTGCCGGCATTGCGCACCGCCAGCGCTATCGAATTCCTCCACGCCTATTCGCTCATTCACGACGACCTGCCGGCCATGGACGACGACGATCTCAGGCGCGGCAAGCCCTCCTGTCACAAGCAGTTCGACGAGGCCACGGCCATCCTGGCCGGCGACGCCCTGCAGGCGCTGGCCTTCGAGGTGCTGGCGCACGAGGACACGCACGGCGATGCGGGGGTGCGCGCCCATCTCGTGAGCGATCTGGCCACGGCGGCTGGCGCGCACGGCATGGTGGGCGGCCAGATGCTCGACCTGCTGGCCGAAAGCCGTCCCGATCTGTCGATCGGCGCGATCACGCGCCTGCAGCGCCTGAAAACGGGCGCGCTGATCTCCTTCTCCTGCACGGCCGGGGCGATCCTGGGCAAGGCGAGCGATTCCCTGCGCGCGGCTCTGTCGGCCTATGCCCACGACGTTGGGCTCGCCTTCCAGATCGTCGACGACCTTTTGGACATCGAGGGCAGCGCGGCCGAGCTCGGCAAGACGCCGGGCAAGGACGCCGCGGCGGGCAAGGCGACCTTCGTGTCGATCCTGGGCCGCGAGCGGGCGCGGGGGCAGGCCGACCTGCTGGCGCGACAGGCCGCCGCGCATCTCGAACCGTTCGGCGAGGCCGCGGATTTGCTAAGGCAGGCGGCGAATTTCGTTGTCGCGCGGCGGACTTGAGGGGCCGCGCGGGAGTATGATGCAATCATGACCGGCCCAACGCCGCTTCTCGATACCGTCGACGTACCGGCCGACATCCGTCGGCTCAGGGCCGACCAGTTGCGTCAGCTCGCCGACGAATTGCGCCAGGAGACGATCTCGGCCGTCTCGGTCACCGGCGGCCATCTCGGCGCCGGGCTGGGCGCCGTCGAGCTCACCGTGGCGCTGCACTACGTGTTCGAGACGCCGCGCGATAGGCTGATCTGGGATGTCGGCCACCAGGCCTATCCGCACAAGATCGTCACCGGCCGGCGCAGCCGCATCCGCACGCTGCGCCAGGAGGGCGGCCTGTCGGGCTTCACGCGCCGCAGCGAGAGCGAATACGACCCGTTCGGCGCGGCCCATTCCTCCACCTCGATCTCGGCTGGCCTCGGCATGGCGGTGGCGCGCGATCTCGCCGGCGGCAACAACCATGTCGTGGCGGTGATCGGCGACGGCGCCATGAGCGCCGGCATGGCCTACGAGGCGATGAACAATGCGGGTGCGCTCCGCAGCCGGCTGATCGTGGTGCTGAACGACAACGACATGTCGATCGCTCCGCCGGTCGGCGCCATGTCGGCGCATCTCTCGCGCCTGCTGTCGGGCCGGCCCTATGTCAGCCTGCGCAATCTCGGCCGCTCCGTCGCCGAGGCGCTGCCCAAGCCGCTCGAGTTGGCGGCCAAGCGCGCCGAGGAGTTCGCCCGCGGCTTCGTGGCGGGTGGCACGCTGTTCGATGAGCTCGGCTTCTACTATGTCGGCCCGGTCGACGGGCACAATCTCGACCATCTGCTGCCGGTGCTGAAGAACGCGCGCGACAGCCGGCTCGACAAGCCGATCCTGGTCCATGTCGTCACCAGGAAGGGCAAAGGCTATCCGCCGGCCGAGAACAGCGCCGACAAGTACCACGGCGTGGTGAAGTTCGATGTCATCACCGGCAAGCAGTCCAAGCCGGTGGCCAATGCGCCGGCCTACCAGGCGGTGTTCGCCAAGGCGCTGATCGCCGAGGCCGAGGCCGACAAGAAGATCGTCGCCATCACCGCGGCCATGCCCTCGGGCACCAGCCTCGACAAGTTCGCCGAGCGCTTCCCCGAGCGCTGCTTCGATGTCGGCATCGCCGAGCAGCATGGCGTGACCTTCGCCGCCGGCCTCGCCACCGAGGGCTTCAAGCCGTTCTGCGCGATCTACTCGACCTTCCTGCAGCGCGGCTATGACCAGGTCGTCCACGACGTCGCCATCCAGAAGCTGCCGGTGCGCTTCGCCATCGACCGCGCCGGGCTGGTCGGCGCCGACGGCGCCACTCATGCCGGCTCCTACGACGTGGCCTATCTCGCCTGCCTGCCGGGCTTCGTGGTCATGGCGGCGGCCGACGAGCTCGAGCTGATGCACATGGTGGCGACCGCGGCTGAGATCGACGACCGTCCTTCGGCCTTCCGCTATCCGCGCGGCGAGGGCGTCGGTGTCGAATTGCCGGGGCGCGGCACGCCGCTGCCGATCGGCAGGGGCCGGGTGCTGTGTGAGGGCAGCAAGATCGCCATCCTGAATTTCGGCACGCGTCTCGCCGAGTGCCTGGTCGCGGCCGAGGATCTCGGGGCCAAGGGTCTCAGCACCACCGTGGCCGATGCGCGCTTCGCCAAGCCGCTCGACACCGATCTCGTGCGCCGGCTGGCGCGCGAGCACGAGGTGCTGATCACGATCGAAGAGGGCTCGATCGGCGGCTTCGCCAGCCACGTCCTTCAGGACCTCGCCATGGCGGGCCTGCTCGATCACGGATTGAAGGTGCGGCCGATGATCCTGCCGGACCGCTTCATCGACCATGCCGCGCCGGCCAAGCAGTACGAGCAGGCGGGCCTGGATGCGAAGGGCATCGTCGCCACGGCGCTCGCCGCTCTTGGCCGGCAGGTCGAGCGAGCAAGGGGTTAGCCGCTGGGGGCGCGCCACTCCAGTGGCGCGTCTTCTCATGGTCATGCGGACCGCGCGCTTCCAGCGCGCTCATGAGCGAGCCGGAGGCTCGCGGTCCGGAAGAGCATGACGCGCCACCTGCGTGGCGCGCCCTTCCCGAGAAAAGCTCGGCAGCTCTTACTTCGGCTGCGGGACGATGCGCAGGTAGGGCTTCGGCGCCTTCCAGCCGTCGGGGAACTTCGCCTTGGCCTGCTCGTCGGACACCGCCGGGACGATGATCACGTCCTCGCCGTTCTTCCAGTTCACCGGCGTCGCCACCTGGTGCCTGGCCGTGAGCTGGCAGGATTCGAGCAGCCGCAGCACCTCGTCGAAGTTGCGGCCGGTGCTCATCGGATAGGTCAGCATCGCCTTGATCTTCTTGTCCGGGCCGATGATGAACACCGAGCGCACGGTGGCGTTGTCGGCGGCGGTGCGGCCCTCCGACGTCGTGCCCGAGCCTTCCGGCAGCATGTCGTAGGCGGTCGCCACCTTGAGCTCGGGATCGCCGATCATCGGATAGGTGACGGCGTGGCCCTGGGTTTCCTCGATGTCCTTCGACCACTTCTCGTGGTTGCCGACCGGATCGACCGAGAGGCCGACGATCTTGGTGTTGCGCTTGTCGAACTCGGGCTTCAGGCCGGCCATGTAGCCGAGCTCGGTGGTGCAGACCGGCGTGAAGTCCTTCGGGTGGGAGAACAGGATCGCCCAGCCGTCGCCGATCCACTTGTGGAACTCGAGCGGACCCTGGGTCGTCTCGGCCTTGAAGTCAGGCGCGGTTGAGTTGATGCGAAGCGTCATGGTGAACCCCCTCTGTGAGAAAGCTTTCTACTGGATGGGTAAATCGGCCTTCCGGGGCCGATGGTCAAGCCTTGGCAGGAATCCAGCTTATCAGGCCGACACCACCATCGACTTCTACCGTCGTGCCCACGACATAACGACCAAATCTTTCTGACAAGACCGCGACAGCGACCTGGGCAATGTCGTCGGGCGTGCCGGGGCGGCCGATCGGGATCTGCGCCACCAGGGCGCCGAGATCGTCGGCGACGAAGCCGCCGCCCGGGATGGCGCCGGGCGCGATGGCGTTCACGCGGATGCCGTCGGGGGCCAAGGTTCGCGCCAGCTCCTTCATCACCATGGTCATGCCGGCCTTGGAGGCGCTGTAGTGCGGCAGGTTCCGCGGCATCTCGCGATGCTGTGAGGTGATCAGCAGGATGCGGCCCTTGATCCTGTTGTCGCGCATGTGACGGCCGACCTCGCGCGACAGGAAGAAGCCGGTGCGCAGGTTGATGTCGGTCATGGCGTCCCAGGTCGCCTCGGACACCGAGAGCGGCGTGTCGGCCTCCAGCCGCCGCGGGCTGGCGGAATGGACGAGCAGCGAGATCGTGCCGAGCTTCGCGAGCGCGCCGTCGAGCAGGCCTTTCCAGCCGTCGCGCTTGCCGAGGTCGGCGGCCAGGAAGTCGATGCCGTCCTCGGCCGGCGGTGCGGTGATGTCGCTGCCCAGCACCATGGCGCCCTCGGCCAAAAGCGCCTTGGCGATGCCGCGGCCGATGCCGCCGGCGCAGCCGGTGACCAGGGCGCGTTCGCCCTCCAGAAGCTTCGTGCTCATGCTAAGTGTTTCTTCCCTCGAGATATGGAGTGAGCCCATGGACCGGACGCGGCCGACGCTCAATCAGTTGAACATTGTAAGCGGCAACGTCGACGCATCCATCGCCTTCTATCGCCGGCTGGGTGTCGACATTCCCGACCCGCGGGTATGGCGCACCGCCACCGGCGCGCACCATGTCACCGCCGTCGAGCCTGGGCCGACCGAGGCGGCCGGCCTCGATCTCGACAGCGCGGCCTTCAGCCAGATCTGGAACAAGGGGTGGGCTGGCCGCAAAGACCTTGCTGGCCGCGTGGTCGTGGGTTTCGGCGTCGCCTTGCGTGAGGAGGTCGATCGCCTTTATGGCGAGATGACCGCGGCCGGCCATCGCGGCCTGCAGGCGCCCTACGACGCCTTCTGGGGTGCGCGCTATGCCATCGTCGAGGATCCGGACGGCATCGCGGTCGGCCTCATGAGCCCGATCTCGGCCAAACACCGCGCGCCGCCGCCGGAAGTCTGATGGCCAAGACGCGGCTGGACGCGGCGCTGGTCGAGCGCGGCCTGGCGGAGACGCGCGCCGCCGCGCAGCGCCTGGTCATGGCCGGCCTGGTGTTCTCGGGCGAGCGCCGGCTCGACAAGCCGGGTCACGCCATCGCCGGCGACACGCCGATCGAAGTGCGCAGCCAGCCGCATCCGTACGTCTCCCGCGGCGGGCTGAAGCTCGAAAAGGGCCTGAACCATTTCGCCGTCCCGGTCGCCGGCCGCATCGCCCTCGACGTCGGCGCCTCGACCGGCGGCTTCACCGACCTGCTGCTGCAGCGCGGTGCTGCCAAGGTCTATGCCATCGACGTCGGCACCAACCAGCTCGCCTGGAAGCTGCGCAGCGACCCGCGCGTTATCTCGATGGAGAAGACCAACATCCGCGACGTCACGCGCCGCGAGGTTCCCGAGCCGATCGACCTGATCGTGTGCGATGCCTCTTTCATCAGCTTGCGCACGGCGCTGCCGGCGGCGTTGGCCCTGGCGGCGCCCGGCGCTCACCTCGTGGCGCTGATCAAGCCGCAGTTCGAGGTCGGCAAAGGCCGGGTCGGGAAGGGCGGCATCGTGCGCGATCCGGCGCTGCATGAAGAGGTCTGCAAGACGATCACGGACTGGCTGGCGGCCCAGCCCGGCTGGAGTGAGCTGGGTGTCACGGAGAGTCCGATCGACGGCGCCGAAGGCAACAAGGAGTTCCTGATCGCCGGCCGGTTCAGCGGATAGCGCGCGACACCCGGAACTTGTTGTTGTCGGCCAACGTCTCGAACGACGTGAAGTTCGCCTTCAGTAGCGGCTCGTACGGCAGTCCCCGATTGGCGACCATGTAGAAGCGGCCGCCAGGCCGCAGTGCACGCGCCGCGGCAGCGATGACGGTCTGACCAAGCCCCGGCTCGGCGGCGCGACCGGCGTGGAAGGGCGGATTGCAAAGAATCGCGTCGCAGGTCGCCGGAGCCGCTTCCTGGGCAAGATCGAGCCAATGGAACGAGGCGCGTGCATCGGTGACGTTGGCGCGTGCCGCTTCGATGGCACGATGCTCCGCGTCTATGACGTCGATCTTCGCAATGCCCGGCGAACGCGCGAGCGCCTCGCGCGAGAGGTAGCCCCAGCCGCAGCCGAAATCGGCGACGTGGCCGCTGAGGTCTGCCGGCAGCTGCTTCGCCAGCAACGCCGACCCGTCGTCGATGCGATCCCAGGAGAAGATGCCGGGCTGGCTGAGCCACGAGCCGTCGCCGACCGGCCGCAGCGCAGCGAGGTCGCGCCAGTGGTCGGGCGGGCTCCTGTCGGCGCGCGTCAGCCAGAAGACGCGGCAGTGGAACTTCGAGAGCGTGCCGTCGAGGCCGAACGCCTTGCCGACCTGCTTCTCCAGGCTGGCGGCGCCATCGTCGTTGGAACCCGAGCAGACGAGGGTGCCGTCCTCGGCGAGCAACGACCAGGCACGCGCAATGTTGGCGAAATTCTCCTCCTTGTGCTTGGTCAGCAGGAGCTGACCGAGCCGGTAGGCGCCGCTCTCGATGCGTGGCACGACCGACCAGCCGGCATTCTTCAGGCGGAGATACTCCGGCCGGAACGACTGCTCGGCGTCGATGTCCCGGAAGGGCGCCAGCTCGGCACGCAGGAAGAACGCCCGCTCAGGCGTGAGCGCTCCGGTTTCGAAGGCGTGGACGAGGGCGCGGCTGGCCTGGCTCACGGAGACTTGGGCTACGGAACGAGGACGGCGCGCCCCATGATCAGGCCCTTGCGGAGCTCCTGCAGCGTGGCGTCGGCCTCGTCGAGCTTGCGCTTGATGACCGGCACCGGAGTCACCTTTCCGCCGGTGACGAGGTCCATCATCTCCTTCATCTCGGCCGGGCTGCCGGTCACCGATCCCATGATCTGGCAGCCGGTGAAGGCGAACATCGGCAGTGGCATCGAAAAGGTGCCGCCGAACAGGCCGACGACGATCAAGCGGCCGCCGCGGCCGAGCGCACGCACGCCGAACTGGCTGGAAGCCTCGGCTCCGACGAAGTCGATGGCCGCACCCACGCCGGTGCCGCCGGTCAGCTCCATGATCTGCTTACGCGCTTCCTTGTCGCGCGGGTCCAGCGCGGCGCAGGCGCCGTTCTCGAGCGCGAGCTTGCGCTTGTTCTCGTCGATGTCGGCCACGATCGGCTCGTGGCCCAGCACCGACTTGGCGAAGCGAACGCCCATCAGGCCGACGCCGCCGGCGCCGATCACCAGGATCGGCTTGCCGGCATCGTGGCCGACCGCCTTCTTGACCGCGCCGAAGGCCGTGATGCCCGAGCAGGCATAGAGGCAGGCGAGCTCGACCGGCAGGTTGCCGTAGGGATAGAGGTACTTGGCATGCGGCACGAGGACGTGGTCGGCATAGCCGCCGTCCTTGTTGACGCCGAGTGCGCGGGGCGTCGGGCAGAGATGCTCGCTGCCGGCCTGGCAGTACCAGCACTTGCCGCAGCCGATCCACGGATAGACCACGGCCTTGTCGCCGACCTTGGCGCCCTTGGACTCAGGCCCGACGGCCACGACCTCGCCCACGATCTCGTGGCCCATGGTGCGCGGCGGCGCCATCGTCTTCTCGGTCGAGTACTTGTTGCCGCCGCCCATGTCGAAATAGCCTTCCCACAGATGGACGTCGCTGTGGCAGACGCCGGCCGCCGTGATGCGCACCAGCACCTCGGTGCCTTGCGGGGCGGGGTTGGCTTCCTCGACCTTCTGCAGCGGCTGGCCGAACTTGACGACCTTGTAGCTCTTCATGCGCTTGCTCCCGTGTCTTGCGGCGGGAGCATAGAGCAAGGGCTGTCAGAATGGCAGGCCCACATGGTTTTCGGCGAGTGCCGTCCGTGCGGCACGGGACGATGCGAGAGAGTCGAGTTGGGCATGCTGCCCATCATCGTGCAGGAGCTGCTGACCGCGCTGACGCGGCTGCTCCGCGAAGAGAAGCTCGCCGCGATCATCGTGGAGCAACATGCGCAGAAGATCCTGCCCATCACCGACCGACCGCGCGCTGCTCCTCGAGCGCGGCCGCATCTTGCATCAGAGCGCCAGCGCGGCTTTGCTGTCTGACCCTGAGCCGTTCGAACGACTCCTGGGAGTCACCGACGGGTAACGATCTTCGAAAGTTTCGAAACTTTCGAAAAAACGTTTTACAGGCCGCCGGCCTTGTCCCAACATCGGGAAAACGGCGCGCACAACAATGCGCCGCGGGTATGGAGGGAACGATGGATCAACGGATGGGCGTATGGCGCCGTCGCGGCGTCTTGTCGGGCATGGTTGGAGCGACGGTGACGCTGGCGGCGCCGGCGATCGTGCGGGCGCAGGCGTCGGGCAAGCCGGTGAAGGTCGGTGGCACGCTGTCGCTGACGGGCTTCCTGGCGCAGACCGCGGTGATCCACAAGATCGCGTCGGAGATGATGGTCGAGGAGATCAACAGCCGTAAGGGCTTCCTCGGCCGGCCGGTCGAGTACGTGCTGCTCGACGACCAGTCCAAGCCCGACGTGGCGCGCAGTCTCTATGAGAAGCTGATCACCGTCGACAAGGTCGATCTCATCCAGGGCCCGTACGCCACCGCGCCGATTTTGTCAGCGATGGGCGTGGCGCAGCGCTACGGCAAGGTGATGATCCAGAGCAGCATGGGCATCCCCAGGCTGCAGACCTACGACCGTGCCTTCCCGGCGACGCCGTTCGGTTCAGAGCCGGACAAGACCTATCCCAACGTGATCCTTGACGCGATGGCGGCCATGCCGGCGCCACCCAAGACCATCGTGGTGCTGACCTCGAAGTTCCCATCGGCGCAGTTCATGGCGCTGGGTATGCGCGAGCAGGCCGAGAAGAGGGGCGTCAAGGTGGTGCTCTATCTCGAGTATGAGTCGGGCAACCGCGACTTCGGCGCCATCGCCGCGCGCGTGAAGGAGGCCAATGCCGACTTCCTGTGGGTGGGCTCGCTCGGCCTGGAGAGCAACCAGCTTCTCGAAGCCCTGCGCAAACTCGACTACACGCCCAGGAACCACTTCCATCTCTATCCGGCGCCGGGACCGCTGGCCCTGTCCCCGGACGGCGACAAGGCGCTGTGCTCGACCTTCCTCGAACCGGACGAGCCCTTCATGAGCCGGCCCGGCATGAAGAAGTACGCCGCCGACTACAAGGCGCGGGCGACCAAAGCCAACCTGCCCTACACGACAATCGATGCGCAGGCCTGCGGCATGATCTCGGAATGGCAGATGCTCGAGACGGCGGTGAATGTCGCGGGCAGCCTCGACGACGAGAAGATCGCGGCCTGGCTCAAGAAGAACCGGGTGAACACGGTTTACGGCAGCCTGCGCTTCGACGGCCCATACAATCACGGCGATGCCGCGCAGTTCATCAAGCAGGTGCAGAACAAGGAATGGAAGGTCGTCTGGCCGAAGGACGTCGCCGCGCCAGGCGTGAAGCTGATTGCCTCGTAACCCTGCTCTCCTCCCCGTCATACGGAGGAAGGATAGGGAGGGGCAGGTCACGGGCGACATGTTCGCAGGTTCAGATCATCATGTTTTCAAAGATCGCGTTTGGGGCTTTTGTCCACCTGTATCTTCCCCCGTATGACGGGGCAGGAATGATGGCGGCGTAATGCCCAGCGCGACGCTTCTCGGCCAGGCCCTGATCTCCGGAGTCCTGGCAGGCGGAATGTATGGCCTGCTGGCGCTGGGCCTAAGCCTGAGCTGGGGCCTGCTGCGGCTGGTCAATCTCAGCCATTTCGCGCTCGCCTTCCTCGCCGCCTACCTGATCTACGAGCTCGGCACGACCTATCACGTGGCGCCGTGGTGGGCGGCGGCGATGGTCGTGCCGGTGATGTTCCTGATCGGTCTCGCCCAGCACTGGCTGTTCGACCGCTTCAAGGTGAACGAGCTTGCCTCGCTGCTCATCACCTTCAGCTTCGCCGTCATCCTCGAAGTCGCGATCCAGCTCCACTGGACCGCCGACTACCGCCGCTTCGAGACGCACTACTCGACCATGTCGATCAAGGTGGGTGCGTTCTACATCCCCGTGCTCGAGCTCGTGCTCTGCATGGTGGCGGGCGTGCTGGCCTGGGGCACCTGGCTGTGGCTGCGCAAGACCTATGTCGGCAAGGCCTTGCGCGCCGCCGCCGAGGATGCCGACATCGCGGCAGCCTACGGCGTCGACCACAAGAAGCTCGCCTATCTCCTGTCCGGCATGGGCGCGGCCTACGCCGCGATCGCCGGCACCTTCATCGCGCTGATCGCCACGCTTGCGCCGGCGCAGATCTGGGCCTGGCTGGGCGTGGTGTTCGCCGTCGTCATCATCGGCCGGCTGGGCAATCCGCTGGGCGCCTTGCTGGCGGGCATGCTGATCGGCGCCAGCGAATCGATCGCCATGGCGGTCTTCGCGCCGGCCTGGGCTCCCGTCGTGTCCTTCTCGGTGCTGATCGCCATCCTGCTGTGGGATCCGGAATGGCTGTGAACGCCGCCCGCGACCTGCCGAAGGCGGCAGCCGCCGCCGCCATCGTCGCCCTGGCATTCCTGCCGATGGCGAAGATGCCGGCTTTCTACGAGTCGTTCATCTATCTCATTTTCTTCTGGGTCTCGCTGTCGACGAGCTGGGCTCTGCTGAGTGGATTTGCCGGCTACTTCAGCCTGGGCCATGCCGCCTTCTTCGGGGTCGGCGTCTATACGACCGCCGCACTCACCACCCAGTTCGGCGTGCCCTTCCTCGTCACCGTGCCGGTCGCGGCCGCGCTGGCCGCGTTGCTGGCGGCCGGCATCGGCGCCGTGGTGTTCCGCCTGCGCCGGCTCCGCGGCGAGCTGTTCGCGCTGCTCACCCTCGCGGTGACCTTTGTCATCGCCACCATTATCCTCAACACGCCGATCGATGGCGGTGGCGGCGTGTTCATGAGCGCCGTGCCGCTGCCCGACCTCATGCCGACGCCGACCGGCACGATCTACATCCTGGGCTTCGCGATGTGCGTGCTCACGCTCGCCACGGCGTGGTGGGTCGTCCATTCGCGTCTTGGCATGGGCCTGTTCGCCATCCACGACGACGAGGATGTCGCCGAGGCCAAGGGCGTGCCGACCTTCCGCTACAAGATCGCGGCCTTCGCGCTGTCGGCCGCCATCGCCGGCGCCGTGGGCGGCATCCATGCCATGTATGTCGGCTTCATCACCGTGGCCGGCACGTTCGACCTCACCGTGCCGCTCTACGTCGTGCTGATGAGCGTGCTGGGCGGCTCGCGCCATTGGCTGGGACCGGCGATCGGCGCCACCGCCATCACCGCCTTGCTCTACGCCTTCATCAGCGGCGGCGAGGCGATCATGGGCCGTGCCATCGTCGGCCTGATCCTGATCGTCGCCATCCTGTGGCTGCCCGACGGCGTCATTCCTGCCATTCAAGCCTGGTTGAAGCGTCGTCGAGCGGCGCCCGTGGCGACAAGAGCGGAAGTGGTTCCGGTCGTTCCGGCAGCGGCACCGCAGATCAGCGAAAACGCCATCCTGCAGGTGAGGGGCGTGACCAAGCGCTTCGGCGGCCTGCAGGCGCTGGCCGGCGTCGACCTCGACGTGCGCGAGGGCGAGATCTTCGGCCTGGTCGGGCCCAACGGCTCGGGCAAGACCACGCTGATCAACGTGATCTCGGGCTTCTATCCGCTGAGCAGCGGCACCATCACGCTCGACGGCGCGGAGATCGGCCGCGATCCGGCGCACGAGATCGCCCGCCGCGGCGTGGCGCGCACCTATCAGATCCCGCGGCCGTTCGCGAACATGACCGTCCTCGACAACGTGGCTCTGTGCGCCACCTTCGGCGGACCGGTGCGCTCCAAGGCCGAGACCCGCGACGAGGCCCTGCACTGGATCGGCTTCACCGGTCTCGGCGGCAAGGAAGAGGTGCTGCCGGCCGGCCTGAACCTGCACGAGCGCAAGTTCCTCGAGCTGGCGAGAGCGCTCGCCGCGCGGCCCAAGCTCCTGCTGCTCGATGAGGTGCTGTCGGGCCTGAACCCGGCCGAGATCGACAACGCCATCCGCCTGGTGCGCGCCATCCGCGCGCAAGGCGCCACCATCGTCTTCGTCGAGCACCTGATGCGGGCCGTCGTCGAACTGTCGGACCGTGTCGCGGTCCTGAACGAAGGCAAGCTCTTCGCGCTCGGCAAGCCGCGCGAGGTCATGCGCGATCCGCGCGTCGTCAGAATCTATCTGGGCAAGGCCTATGCTGCTTGAAGCCCGCAACCTCCATGTCGGCTACGGCGACGCCACGGCCATCTGGGATGTCTCGCTCGACGTCGATGCCGGCGAGATCGTGTCGGTGATCGGCCCCAACGGTGCGGGCAAGACCACGCTGATCAACGCCATGGCGGGCCTGCTGCGCTGCCGCAGCGGCGAATTGCGCTTCGACGGCGTCGACATGACGTCGGTGCGTGCGCATGGCTATTGCGGCCATGGCATTGCGCTGGTTCCCGAGGGGCGCCGGCTGTTCGCTAAAATGTCGGTCGAGGAGAACCTCGAGCTCGGCTGCTATCTGCCGGCGGCACGCATGCATCGCCAGGAATCGCTCGAGCGCGTCTATGGCCTGTTCCCCATCCTGCGCGACAAGCGCCGCCAGCCGGCCGGCGAGCTCTCGGGCGGCCAGCAGCAGATGGTGGCGATCGGCCGGGCGCTGATGGCGCGCCCGCGCATCGTGCTGTTCGACGAACCGTCGCTGGGCCTGGCGCCGACCATCGTCGACGACATGTTCGACATCATCGCCCGTGTGCGCCAGGATGGCGCCGCCGTGCTGCTGGTCGAGCAGAATGTGCTCAAGGCGCTCGACGTCGCCGACCGCGCCTATGTGCTGGAGCAGGGGCGCTTCGTCAGCACCGGCCTGCCGGCCGACCTTCTGCAGCAACCCCACATCCGCGAAGCCTATCTCGGCGTTTGAGGACGATCATGGCCAAGATCCTGAAGATGCCCGACATCACCGACCGTGCAGCCGCCACGACCGCGCCGCAGGACGTGCTGGCCGAGGATGCCGCGACCTTCGACGTGCTGCGCCGCATGCGCGAGGACATCCTGTGCTGCGTGCTGAAGCCCGACCAGCGGCTGCGCTTCGGCGAGTTGCGCCAGCGCTACGGCACCTCGGTCGGCACCTTGCGCGAGGCGCTGTCGCATCTGGTGTCGGAAGGCCTGGCGCGCACCGAGGCCGGCCGCGGCTTCAGCGTGGCGCCGATCTCGCTCGCCGACTTCCTCGATCTCTCGGAACTGCGCGTCTACCTGGAAACAAGGACGCTCGCCGACGCGATCCGCCACGGCACCGATACCTGGGAAGCCGAGATCGTCAGCTCCTACTTCCTGTTGAGCAAGCTTGCGCCGCCCAAGACCGACGATCCGGTCAGCGTCAAGCGCGAGTGGGGCAAGCGGCACAAGCGCTTCCACGATTCGCTGGTGGCGACCTGCATGTCGCCGTGGTCGCTGCATTTCCGCAGCGAGCTGTTCGACCAGGCGCGGCGCTACCACTGGCTGACCATGATCCACGCCCGCTCGCGGCGCAGGAACGAACACCTGGAACTGCGCGACGCAGTGCTGGCGCGTGACGTCGACCTCGCCTGCACGCTGATCGAGAAGCACATCCGCACCACGGTCGAGCAGGCGGCGTCGGAAGTGCCGGGCCTCACCTTGGATGGCGCACGCACTGCCAGGCGGAGGAAGGCATGACCGGCTCGTCTTCCGGAGCGCGGGACGGCCATCCCGGCGGCCGCTCGCCCATGTCGTCAACCAGTCGTAAGCTGCAGGTAGTACGGGGAATGTCATGAGCAAGTACGGTATCGGTCAGCCAGTCCTGCGTTTCGAGGATCCGCGCCTTTTGCGCGGCCAGGGTCGCTACATCAACGACGTCAATCTGCCTGGGCAGGCCTACGCCGTGTTCGTGCGCTCGCCGCACGCCCACGCGAAGATCAAGTCGATCGACATCGAGGAGGCGAAGAAGGCGCCCGGCGTCGTCGCTGTCCTGACCGGCCACGACGTGGCGGCGGACGGGCTCGGCATGCCCAAGGCCAACATGCCGCGCAAGCGGCCCGACGGTAAGCCGATGTTCGCGCCGCAGCGGCCGCCGCTGGTGACGGATCGCGTGCGCTATGTCGGCGATCCGGTGGTGATGGTGATCGCCGACACGCTGGCCGAGGCCAAGGACGCGGCCGAGCTGGTCGCCATCGACTACGATCCGCTGCCGTCGGTGACCGCGACCGAGGATACGGTGAAGCCCGGCGCTCCCGCGGTGTGGGACGACTGCCCCGACAACATCTCCAACCACGTCGAGCGCGGCAACAAGGCCGCCACCGACGAGGCGATCAAGGGCGCGGCCAAGGTCATCAAGCGGCGCTACGTGATCACCCGCGTGCACGCCCAGTACATGGAGCCGCGCGGCACGCTTGGTGTCTACGACCAGGGCGAGGATCGCCTGATCCTTTATGCCGACGTCCAGTATCCCCATCGCGTGCGCAACATGCTGGCACAGAACGTCTTCAAGGTGCCCGAAAGCAAGATGCGGGTGATCGCCCAGGACGTCGGCGGCGGCTTCGGCACCAAGGGCTGGCAGTATGTCGAGCACCGCCTGACCCTGTGGGCGGCGCGCAAGCTGCTGCGTCCGGTGAAATGGACGTGTGAACGCAGTGAAGCGGTGATGGCCGACGAGCACGGCCGCGACAATATCGGCGAGATCGAGCTGGCGCTCGACAAGGACAACAAGTTCACAGCACTCAGGCTCAACATGCTGGCCAACATCGGCGCCTATGTCGGCTCCGACCGCAACCTGCTCTCGCCGTTCGGCATGATCGGCACCGTGCTGGGCGTCTATCTGATCCCCAAGGCCTACATCAACGTCGTGGGCGTGCTCAGCAACACCAATCCGACGGCGCCCTATCGCGGCGCGGGGCGGCCGGAGGCGATCTATCTCATCGAGCGGCTGATCGACGATGCGGCGCGCGAGCTCGGCGTCGACCGCATCGAGTTGCGTCGCAAGAACATGCTGCCGGAGTCCGCGCTGCCCTATCAGAGCCCGGTCGGGCCGTTCTACGACTGCGGTCAGTTCGAGAAGAACCTCGACATGGCGCTGAACCTCGCCGACGCGGCGGGCTTCGCGGCGCGCCAGGCCGATTCCAAGAAGCGCGGCCGGCTGCGCGGACTCGGCATCGTCAATGCCATCGAGCAGGCGGCCGGCACGGCGCAGCCGGAATATGCCGAGATTCGCTTCAATCCCAGCGGCACGGCGGCGCTGCTGATGGGCACCAAGGCGCAGGGCCAGGGCCACGAGACCATGTTCAAGCAGATCCTGAACGAGCGGCTCGGCATCGACCCCAAGGACGTGCAGTACATCGACGGCGACACCGACCGCGTGGCCTTCGGCATGGGCACCAACGGCTCGCGCTCGACGGTGCTGGGCGGCTCGGCGCTGTTCATGGCCGCCGGCAAGGTGATCGACAAGGGCAAGAAGATCGCCGGCCACCTGCTCGAGGCAGGCGAGCAGGACATCGAGTTCACGGAAGGCAACTTCACCGTCAAGGGCACCGACAAGAGCGTGTCGCTGAAGCAGGTGGCGATGGCGGCGTTCAACCCGACCAAATGGCCCAAGGGCTTCGAGGGCGGCTTGTACGAGAACGCCACCTTCCTCGGCCAGAAGGACACCTTCCCCAACGGCTGTCACATCTGCGAGGCCGAGATCGATCCCGAGACGGGCACGGTCACGGTCGACCGCTACGCCGTGGTCGACGATGTCGGCACAGTGATGAATCCGATCGGGCTGAAGGGCCAGATCCATGGCGGCGTCGCCCAGGGCATCGGCCAGATCCTGAGCGAGCAGGTGGTGTGGGACCGCGAAAGCGGTCAGCTGCTCACGGCGAGCTTCCTCGATTACGCCATGCCGACCGCTCAGATGATCCCGAGCATGGAGATCAAGAGCAACCCGGTGCCCACGCAGTACAATCCGCTGGGCGCCAAGGGCGCCGGCGAGGCGGGCACGGTCGGCGCCATGCCGGTGGTGATGAACGCCATCATGGACGCGCTGGCGCCGCTCGGCGTCAAGGACGTGGCGATGCCCGCCACGGCGCAGAACGTGTGGCGCGCCATCCAGCAGGCGAAGAAGTAGTCATGCCGGACCGCGGGCCTCCAGGCCCGCATCATGATCATGAGCGGGCCTGGAGGCCCACGGTCCGGCAAAACAAGGAGTGAAGATAGATGAGCGTTCTGGAAGGTCCACGCAAGGAAGTGCGGCGTGTGGTGAAGGACGGCAGCGAGTACTGGGTCGAGTTCAAGGACGGCCGCATCGTGTTCAGCGATGGCCGGACCTGCGGCGAGGACGAGGTCGTGCACCTGCCGCCCTGCACGCCAACCAAGATCATCTGCGTGCACGTGAACTACATCTCGCGCTACTTCGAGTTCAACAACAGCCGCACGCCGCCCAAGTCGCCGACCTATTTCCAGAAGCCGCTGACGGCGCTCAACGCCCACAAGGGCGAGCTGATCAAGCCCAAGGGCTACAAGTACGTGAACTACGAGGGCGAGATGGCCGTCGTGTTCGGCAAGGTCACGCGCAACGTTTCTCGCGAAGAAGCGTGGGACTGCATCGCGGGCTTCGCGCCCTCCAATGACTTCGGCTGCCACGACTTTCGCGACACCGATGCCGGCTCGATGCTGCGGGCGAAGGGCATGGACGGCTTTTGCCCCATCGGCCCGGGTCTGGTCTCTGGCGTGGACGTGCGCCAGTCGACCCTGCGTTCCTACAAGAACGGCAAGATGGTGCAGGAAGGCGCGATCAGCGAGCAGATCTTCGATTGCGGCTACCTGATCGCCGACCTCGCGCGTCACATGACCTTCCTGCCCGGTGACATCCTGCTGACCGGCACGCCCGCCAACTCGCGCCCGCTCGCGGCGGACGATACGATCGACGTCGAGGTGAGCGGTATCGGCCGCCTCTCCAACAAGGTGGTCGAGGTGCCCGCGCCGCGCGCCATCATCGGCTTCCCGGCCAGCCCCGACAGCGACGGCGTGCGCCGTGTGGCGCTCGGCAACGAGGAACGCCTGCCCGACAAGTTCAAGACGACGGTTTGAGACAGGAGGAAACCATGGTCGCAATCAAAGCTGCCGAATTCGCCTTCCCGCGCATGGAGGCGCCCGACCTCGACGAGATGGAGGAGTTTCTCACCCATTTCGGCCTGATCCGCGCCGAGCGCACGCCTGACTCGCTCTACATGCGCGGCGTCGACGGCCATCATCACCTGCACGCCGTGCACAAGGGCGGCACCAAGTTCATCGGCTTCGCTTATCACGCGGCGAGCGAGGATGACCTCAAGCGGCTCGCCAAGCTGCCGGGCGCGTCGGGCATCGAGACCCTGAACGAGCCGGGCGGCGGCAAACGCGTTCGGCTGAAGGAACCCAACGGCTACCAGATCGAGGTCATCCATGGCATGCAGACCGTGCCGTCGACCAAGGTGGAACGCGACCCGGTGAACACCGGCGGCGATCCGCTGCGCCGCAAAGGCCGCCTCATGCGGCTCAGCAAGTCGCCGACGCCGATCCAGCGCATCGGCCATGGCGTGCTGTCGACGCCCAAGGTCAAGGAGACCGTCGCCTGGTTCCGCGAGACGCTGGGCATGATCCGGTCGGACGACGTCTATGCCGGCGACAAGGAGAACGTCATCGGCGCCTTCAGCCGCCTCGACTGCGGCGACGAATACGTCGATCACCACGTGCTGTTCTGCGTGCACAACGAGAAGACGGGGCTGAACCACGTTTCCTACGAGGCGCAGGACATCGACGCCGTCTTCCAGGACCATGAGCACATCAAGCGCGTCGGCAAGTACGAGCACATGTGGGGCATCGGCCGCCACCTGCTGGGCAGCCAGGTCTACGACTACTGGTCGGACCCGTGGGGCCGCGTGCACGAGCGCTGGGCCGACACCGACCGGTTGAACGCGGCCAACGGCGGCCATCTGCTGAGCGTCGAGGAAGGCTTCCAGTCGCAGTGGGGCGAGCGTCCGCCCGAGCGCTTCATCGGCCACGCCAGCCCCTGATCGGCAAGTTCACGGTAAGGAGGAAAATCATGTCCAAGTCACCCACCTCTACGTCAGCGGCACGCGAAGCGCTCCGGTCTTTCGCGCCGAAGCTGGTCGATCTCACCGACAACGTGCTGTTCGGCGACGTCTGGGAGCGGCCCGGCCTGTCCAAGCGCGACCGCAGCCTGATCACCTGCGCCACCCTGGTGGCGCTCAACCGCACCGAGCAGCAGACCGGCCACTTCCAGCGCGCGCTGAACAACGGCGTGAAGAAGGAGGAGCTGCTCGAGCTCATCACCCATCTCGCCTTCTACTCCGGCTGGCCGACCGCCATGTCGGCGGCCAACGTCGCCAAGAAGGTGTTCGAAGGAGAACAGAAGTGAAGCTCTGCTATTTCAACGACTACCGGCTCGGCGTCATCAAGGGCGACGCCGTCGTCGACGTCACCGACGCCGTGAAGGACATCCCGCATCTCGATTCACGCGACCTCATCGTCGGCCTGATTTCCCGGTGGGACAGCTACAAGGCCAAGGTCGAGAAGGCCGCGAACGACACGACCGGCATGCCGCTCAAGAACGTGCATTTGCGTCCACCGGTGCCGAAGCCGGGCAACGTCGTCTGCATGGCGGTGAACTACATGGAGGACGGCACGCTCAAGGAGAAGCCGCAGATCAACGCCTTCCACAAGGCGGCGACGGCGGTGATCGGCGAGGGTGACACCATGGTGCTGCCCGACGTGCCGGCCAGCATCTTCGAGGGCGAGGCCGAGCTCGCGCTGATCATCGGCAAGCCGGCGACGCGTGCCAGCCAGGCCGACGCCATGACGCACATCTTCGGCTACACCTGCTTCATCGACGGCTCGGCGCGCGGCCTGCCGCCGCCGGGCAACGTCTTCTTCCAGATGAAGTCGCGCGACACCTTCGCGCCGATCGGCCCGTGGATCGTCACGGCCGACGAGATCGCCGATCCGCAGAACCTCAACATCACGCTCTCCAACAACGGGCAGGTGATGCAGAAGTTCAACACCAACGACATGGCGCATCAGATCCCGCGCTGCATCGAATGGGCGAGCTCGATCCATACTCTGCAGCCCGGCGACATCCTGGCGACGGGCACCAACCACCGCGGCCTGCATTCCTTCATGGACGGCGACAAGATCGAGCTCACCGTCGAGAAGGTGGGCACCTTGCGCATCAACGTGAAGGACGAGCTCAAGCGCACCTGGGCCCGCACCACGCGCTCGCAGCACAAGGACAAGGGCGGCGAGGGCGCCCACACGCCGCAGACCGGCGGCAGGTACGCCAAGTAACGAGGCACGGGGGCTTCCCCCTCCCTGATCCTCCCCCGTAGGACGGACCGTAGGACCGTAGGACGGACCGTAGGACCGTAGGACGGACCGTAGGACGGGGGAGGGGATGGCGTCTGCGCTAAAACCTATACGGAAAACGTTTTCCGTTGCGATCGGCCGGATGGCCGTGCAATGCTCGCCGCTGCGGGAGGGCCGCAAGGGGGGCGTCGATCTCGGTCGTGACGAAGCCGCCGGTGACCATTCGCGACGTGGCCCGATTGGCGGGCGTGAGCGTCGGCACCGTGTCCAAGGCGCTGAACGGCTACGGCCAGCTGCGCGAGCAGACGCGCGACGCCGTGCGCAACGCGGCCGAACGTCTGGGCTTCCGGCCCAACGATCTGGCCCAAAGCCTGCTGCGCAAGCGCAGCTTCACCGTCGGCCTGATCTCGACCGACAGCTACGGCCGTTTCAGCATTCCCGTGCTCGAAGGCATCGAGAGCGCCCTCGAGCCCACGCGTCTCTCGGTCTTCCTTTGCCGCGCCGACGACCCGGTCCGCGAGCGCCGGCACGTAGATTCCCTGCTGGCCAAGCGCGTCGACGGCATCATCGTCACCGGCCGCCGCACCGACCGGCGTTCGCCGGTCGACCTCGGCGGTGCGTCGGTGCCGGTCGTCTATGCCTTCGCCCAGGTCGCCGATCCGCGGGCGCTCTGCCTGCTGCCCGACGACCGCGGCGGCGCCCGGCTTGCCGTCGACCATCTGATCGGGCTGGGCCGTCGCCGGATCGCCCACGTCACAGGGCCCGTCGACTTCGAGGCGGTGCGCAAGCGCCGCCAAGGCTTCCGCGACGCCCTCGCGGCGGCGGGTCTGCGCGGCCGCGCCGGCCACGTCCTTACCGGCGCGTGGAGCGAAGCCTTCGGCCGCGAGGCTGCGCAGTATCTGGCCGGCCTTCGTCCGGCCATCGACGCGATCTTCTGCGGCAGCGACCAGATCGCGCGCGGTGTCATCGACAGCCTGCGCGAGACGGGTGTGCGCGTGCCCGACGACGTCGCCGTGGTCGGCTTCGACAACTGGGATGTCATCGCCGCCGCGACGCGGCCGCCCATCACCACGGTCGACATGAACCTGCACGAGCTCGGCCGGCAGGCAGGCCTGCGCCTGCTCGACATGATCGACGGCCCGCGCCCCTCCGGCGTCGAGTGCCTGCCCTGCCGGCTGGTGGTGCGGCAGTCCTGCGGCGCGGCAACCGGCGCTTCCGCCGACATCCTTCCGGAGCATCATGATGGCGCGTACGCAGCCTGAGGTGACCACGTCCGCCGGCGATCGGCCACGGCCCCGCCATCTGCCGGTGGCGTTCACCGCCGTCGAGCTCGCCGATCGCCTGTGGGCGCCGCGCCAGCGCGTCGTGCGCGAGCGCACCGTGCCCTTCCTGTACGGCCAGATGGAGAAGATCGGCACCATCGAGGCACTGGATGTCACCAAGCCGCCGGGACCGCTCGCCTTTCCCTATCGCAAGAACAACACCTCGACCTCGGTGATGTATTGGGATTCCGACATCGCCAAATGGATCGAGACGGCGAGCTACACGCTTGCGACCTGTCCCGACGCGGCGCTCGAGGCGCTGATCGACGACGTGGTGGCGCGCATCGCCAAGGCGCAGGAGCCGGACGGCTATTTCAACAGCTTCTTCCAGCGCCGCGAGCCCGCCAAGAAGTGGACCAACCTGCGCGACTGGCACGAGCTTTATTGCCTGGGCCACATGATCGAGGCGGCGGTTGCCCACACCCAGGCGACCGGCAAGACCAACCTGCTCGACCTCGTGTGCCGGCAGGTCGATCTCGTCGCAAGGCTGTTCGGACCGGGCGAGGGCCAGCGGCGCGGCTACTGCGGCCACGAGGAGATCGAGCTGGCCCTGGTCAAGCTCTACCGGTTGACCGGCGAGCGACGCTATCTCGAGCTCGCGCGCTACTTCATCGACGAGCGTGGCCGCCAGCCGCACTATTTCGACATCGAGGCCCGTGCGCGCGGCGCCGATCCGGCGGACTACTGGTATTCGACCTACCACTACAACCAGAGCCACGTGCCGGTGCGTGAGCAGGATCGCGTCGTCGGACACGCCGTGCGCGCCATGTACCTCTATTGCGCCATGGCCGATCTCGCGGCGGAGACCGGCGACTCGGGCCTGCTGGCTGGCTGCCTGCCGGCGGCTGTGGGCCGATCTCAACGACAAGCGCCTCTACGTCACCGGCGGGCTCGGCCCCAGCGAGCACAACGAGGGCTTCACCACCGACTACGATCTGCCCAACGAGACCGCATACGCCGAGACCTGCGCCTCGGTTGGCCTGGTGTTCTGGGCGCACCGCATGGCGCTGCTCGAGAGCGACGGCCGCTATGGCGATGTCATGGAACAGGCGCTCTACAACAACGCGCTGAGCGGCCTGTCGCTCGACGGTGAGCGGTTCTTCTACGACAACCCGCTGGCCAGCCGCGGCACCCATCATCGCTGGACCTGGCACCGCTGTCCGTGCTGCCCGCCCAACATCGCCCGTCTGATCGCCTCGCTCGGCTCCTATGTCTACTCGACGGCGCCCGGTGAGCTCGCGGTTCACCTGTATGCCGAGAGCAACGCCCGTCTCGAGGTCGATGGCGCCGCCGTCAGCCTGAGGCAGACGACGAACTATCCGTGGGAGGGCACCGTCGAGATCGCCGTCGATCCGGCGATGCCCATGGAGTTCACCCTGCGCCTGCGCCTTCCCGGCTGGTGCCGCTCGGCCACGCTCGCCGTCAACGGACAGGTGTTCGACACCAAGGCGCTCGCCGAGCGCGGCTACGCCTGCCTGCGCCGGCGTTGGCAGAGCGGCGACAAGGTTGTGCTCACCTTGGCCATGCCGGTGGAACGCCTCTATGCCCATCCCGACGTGCACGCCGATCAGGGCCGCGTGGCCCTGAAGCGCGGGCCGATCGTCTATTGCGTGGAGGCGGTGGATGCGTCCGCGCCGCCGCACCGCCTCGCGCTGCCGCGCGACGAAGCCGTGACGTCCCGCCTCGAACCCGATCTTTTGGGCGGGATCGCGACCTTGAGCGGCACGGCCCTGGCGGCCGAGCCGGTCGACCCGGCGCTCTACCGGACGGAGCCGTGGCCGGCCCGACGCGTGCCGTTCAAGGCGGTGCCTTATCACGTCTGGGATCACCGGGAAGCAGGGGAAATGGTGGTCTGGCTGCGGGAGGCCTGAGCCTGACCGACGACAATCGCACAAGAGAGGGAGGACGCCATGCTGACAAGAAGCGGAATTTTCGGATTGCTGATGGCGATGTTGCTTGGCCTTGCGCCGCTCGGGGCCGCGCAGGCCCAGACGGTCGACGAGATCATCAAGCGCGGCAAGGTGATCATCGGCGTCAACACCACGACGCCGATCTTCGGCCTGATGGGCAAGGACGGGCAGCCGGAGGGCTACGATCCCGACGTGGCGCGCCTGGTCGGCAAGTACCTCGGCGTGCCGGTCGAGTTCGTCTCCGTCACCGGCGCCAACCGCATCCCCAACCTGCTGAGCGGCAAGGTCGACATGCTGATCTGCCTGTTCGGCATCACGCCGGAGCGGGCGTTGCAGGTCTGGTACTCGATCCCCTACGCAAGCGAGGCCGCGACGCTGGTTGCGCCCGAGAGCCGCAAAGTCAAGTCGGTCGACGACCTCGCCGGCCTCAAGGTCGGCGTGCCGCGCGGCGCCATGCAGGATCTCATCCTGACGCCCCTCGTCGCCGACAAGAAGATCAACCTGCAGCGCTTCGACGACGAGGCGACCGGCCTGCAGGCGATGATCTCGGGGCAGATCGACCTCGTCGGCACGGGCCTGCTGGTCAACCGTACGCTGAACCGCAACGACCCCGGCAAGAACTACGAGGTCAAGGTGGTGCTGCGCGAACTGCATTTCGGCATCGGTGTCCGCCGCGGCTCGACCGACCTGCTGCAATGGCTCAACACCTTCGTCTACGCCATCAAGAACAACGGCGAGCTCGACGCCATCAGCCGCAAGTGGCGCGAGCTGCCGCTCGGCACCTTGCCGGTGTTCTGATCACCCGGCGCCGTCATCCGCCGTGAGCTATGTCTTCCAATTCGGCATCGTCTGGCAGGAGCTCGACAAGCTCCTGCTGGGTACCTGGCTCACGCTGCGCCTGTCGGCCTTCACCATGGTGCTCGGCCTCGCGGTGGGCATCCTGGGGGCGCTGGGCAAGTCCTCGTCGTCACGCGTCCTGAGGGCGATCACACACGGCTACGTCGAGGCGGTGCGCAACACGCCGTTCCTCGTTCAGCTGCTGCTCGTCTATCTCGGCTTGCCGTCGCTCGGCCTGCGGCTCACGCCCGATCAGGCGGCGCTGCTGGCCATGGTCGTCAATCTCGGCGCCTATGCGACCGAGATCGTGCGGGCCGGCATCGAATCGGTTCCGCGCGGCCAGATCGAGGCGGGCCGTGCCCTCGGATTGAAGCCGCACCAGATCTTCCGCTTCGTCGTGATCGTGCCCGCGTTGCGCACGGTGTTTCCCGCCCTCGGCAGCCAGTTCATCCTGGTCATGCTGGCCTCCAGCGTGGTCTCGGTGATCTCGGCCGAGGAGCTGACGGCGGTCACCGACACCATCATCGCCCGCAACTTTCGCTCCTTCGAATTCTACTTCGTCGCGACCGGCATCTACCTCGCGCTGTCGCTTGCCTTCCAGGCGGTGTTTGCCGTGGTCGATCGCTTGCTGTTCCGTCGCTGGAGCGCGCACACATGATCCGCGAGTTCACCTTGAGCGAGGCGTGGTTCCTGGTGCAGGCCGTGCGCTGGACCGTTCTGCTCGCCATCCTCGCCTTCGTGGGCGGCGGCGTCGTGGGACTGGTGATTGCCGTCCTGCGCGTCAGCAGGCGGCGGCTGCCGCGCGCCGTCGCCATCGCCTACATCAAGCTCTTCCAGGGCACGCCGCTCCTGATGCAGCTCTATCTCGTCTATTTCGGCGCCAGTCTGCTCGGCCTGCAGGCCAACGCCTGGCTGGCGGCGGCATTGGGGCTCACCTTCTATACCAGCGCCTTCCTGGGCGAGATCTGGCGCGGCTGCATCCAGGCCATCCCGCGCGGCCAATGGGACGGCGCGCGGGCGTTGGCGCTCGGTCCGATGCTCGAACTGCGCCTGGTGATCCTGCCGCAGGCCTTCCGCATCGCCATTCCGCCGACCGTGGGCTTCATGGTCCAGGTGCTGAAGGGCACATCGCTCGCCTCGATCATCGGTTTCGCCGAGCTCACGCGC
The DNA here is from genome assembly GCA_009377525.1 of Rhodospirillales bacterium. Taxonomy (GTDB): domain Bacteria; phylum Pseudomonadota; class Alphaproteobacteria; order Reyranellales; family Reyranellaceae; genus Reyranella. Next base: position 55,169 of record WHTW01000013.1, on the reverse strand, counting down.
ACGGCGCAAATGGTCAACAACGCCACGTTCCGGCCGTTCATCGTCTACGGTCTGGTGGCGCTTCTCTATTTCCTGCTGTGCTGGCCGTTGTCGGCCTACAGCCGTTGGCTCGAGCGGCGGCTCGATCCCGTGCACCTCGCGCCGACGAAGCTCGCCGTCCAATAAGGGAGAGCAAGATGGAGTACCGCAAGCTCGGCCGCAGTGGATTGAAGGTCTCGCCGCTTTGCCTCGGCGCCATGATGTTCGGTGGCCCGGCCAGCGAGGCGGACTCCCAGCGCATGATCGCGGCCGCCCGCGACGCCGGCATCAACTTCATCGACACCGCCGACGTCTACAACGGCGGCAAGTCGGAGGAGGTGGTCGGGCGGGCGATCCGCAACGAGCGCGACCGCTGGGTGGTCGCCACCAAGCTGAACGGCACCATGGGCGAGGGGCCCAACCAGCGCGGCTCGTCGCGCAAGTGGATCTTCGAGGCGGCGCGCCAGAGCCTCGCCCGGCTCGGCACCGACTATATCGACATCTACTACCTGCACCGCGAGGACCTCGAGACGCCGCTCGAGGAGTCGGTGCACGCGCTGGCCGATCTGGCGCGCGCCGGGATGATCCGCTACTTCGCGCTTTCCAATCACAAGGCGTGGCGGATCGCCGAGATCTGCAACATCTGCGACCGTATCGGCACCGACCGCCCGGTCGCGACCCAGCCGCTCTACAACGCGCTCAATCGCATGGCCGAGGTCGAGCAGTTTCCGGCTGCCGCCTACTACGGCCTGGGGGTCGTTCCCTACAGCCCGCTGGCGCGCGGCGTGCTGTCGGGCAAGTACGCGCCGGGCGCCACGCCGCCTGCCGACAGCCGCGCGGCGCGCAACGATCAGCGCATGATGCAGACCGAGTGGCGGCCGGAGTCGTTGGCGATCGCCCAGAAGCTGAAGACCCGCGCCGAGGCGCTTGGCATGACCGCCAGCCAGTTCGCCATGGCGTGGGTGCTGGAGAACCGCCTAGTCACCTCGGTGATCTGCGGGCCGCGCACCGAAGCCCAACTTGGCGACTATATCGGCGCGCTTGGCCAGAAGCTGCCCGCCGACTGCGAAGCGCTGGTCGACGGCCTGGTGGTTCCCGGGCATCCGTCGACGCCCGGCTACCGCGACCCGATGGAGCCGCAGGAGGGCAGGGTGGCGCCGCGCAGCTGACGGCTTCAGCGCGCGTCGAGTTTCGCCTGGATGCCTTGCATCCAGGCCTCGCGGCTCATGAAGCGTGGCCGGCTGCGGCACATGGCTTCGGTGTGGGTGAGGATCTCGTCGTTCGACTGGTCGAGGTCGAGCGGCTCGCCGCAGGGCTGCGGCGTGTGGAACGGCGAATCGACGTAGAGCTCGACCGGATTGCCTTCGGGGTCCTTGAAGTAGAGCGCCCAGGCGTTGCCGTGGTCGGTCACGCGATGCTCGGTGATGCCTTCCTTGACCAGCGCCCGACGATAGTCCTTGAGCGTGTCCAGCGATTCGAGCCGGTAGGAGATCTGGTTCACGGGATTGTAGGTGAGGTCCTGCGGCTTGCCGTCGAACAGCACGAACTGGTGATGGCATTCGGGGTTCTGCGTCATGAACACCACGCGCGCGCCCGAGCGGCCGGTGCCCTGGTCGCTGATCACGAAGCCCATGACGCGGGTGTAGAAGTCGACCATGCGGTCGAGCTCGGTGGTGTGGATGCCGAAATGGGTGAGCTGGGCGGATAGGGTCATGGCGGCATTGTCCGGCCCGTCGCGGACGGCCGCAACGAAAAAGGCGCTGCGGTTGCCCGCAACGCCTTCTTCAGGGAGCCTGACGATTAGTGCGTCAGCGCGGGCTTGGCAGCCTCGACGGGGATCGCACGGGGCTTCTTCTCCTCCGGGATCTCACGCTGCAGCTCGATCGTCAGCAGGCCGTTGGCAAGCTTCGCCCCGACGACCTTCACGTGGTCGGCGAGCTGGAAGCGGCGCTCGAAGTTACGGCCGGCGATGCCGCGATAGAGATACTGCCTCTCGTCCTGGCCGTTCTGCGCGGTCTGGCCGGTGACCAGGAGCTCGTTCTCCTTCTGGGTCACGTTCAGCTCGGCCTCGGCGAAGCCCGCCACCGCCATCACGATCTTGTAGGCGTTGTCGCCCGACTTTTCGATGTTGTACGGCGGATAGCCGTTGGAGCCGGACTGGCTGGCCACCGAATCGAGCAGGTCGAAGACCCGGTCGAAGCCGACGGTGGCGCGATAGAACGGGGAATAGTCAAAGGTTCGCATGATCATCATCCTCCAATGAGCGATGTGTTTGACGCCCCCGCCCCGGGATGGGCACGGGGAACGGCCTTGATTTAGGAAGGGTCTTCCAACCGTCAAGGGAAGGAAAAATTTCTTCCCCGGTCCGGCCGACGGCAAGAAATGCTCCTTCCCGCTGGACCTTCGGTAATTCAAGTCATGGCGAATGTGCGAAGACACGCCAGATCGAGTGGATCAGGCGGGAGTCCTGCGTATGTCCCAGTTTTTCGACCGCTATCCCGGGGCCAGGCCCAGGGTATTCGCCGCCAGCCAGGCAGCTGCCATGCTCGGATTCAACGTCCTGCTGCGGGTCGCCGTGCTGTGAAGCACTTGCCGCTGTTCTTCGATCTTCTGGGCCGCAGGGTCGTGGTGGTGGGCGAAGGACCGGCCGCCGACCGTCGCGCCGCCTTGGCGCGCTCGGCGGGTGCCGAGGTGCGACAGCTTTCGGACATTCGGGTCGACGATCTCAGGGGCGCGGCGGCGGTCTTCGTCGCTACCGGCGACCTCGATCACGATACGGTGGCCCAACGGGTCGCCAAGTCGCTCGGCGTGCCGGTGAACGTGGCCGACCGGCCGGCTCTCTGCGATTTCATCCTGCCGGCGATCGTCGATCGCGACGATGTCGTGGTGGCGATCTCGACCGGCGGCGCCTCGCCGACGCTCGCCGCCACCTTGCGTGGCCGCATCGAGGCGGTATTGCCCGAGCGCATCGGCAGCCTGGCGCGACTGGCGGCAACCTTCCGTGCCCAGGTCAACGCCCTGATCGTCGATCCCGCCCGCCGCCGCACCTTCTGGCGCCGGCTGGTCGAGGGTCCGGCGGCGCGCCTGGTCCTGGCCGGCGACGATGCGGGCGCCCGGCGTACCGCGCTGGGCGAACTCGATGACGCCCGCCGCCGGCTCGCGCCGGTGGGAATCGCCCATATCGTCGGCGCAGGCCCCGGCGATCCCGATCTTCTGACTCTGAAAGCCGCGCAGCTCCTGCGCGAGGCCGATGTCATCCTGCACGATGACCTCGTGCCGCCGGCGGTCCTGGCACGCGCGCGCCGCGACGCCGAGCTGGTACCCGTTGGCAAGCGCAAAGGCCGCGCGCGCTGGACGCAGGACGAGATCAACGCCGAGCTGGTCCGCCGCGTGCGCGCCAGCCAGACGGTGGTGCGACTGAAGGCGGGTGACCCCTTCGTCTTCGGCCGCGGCGGCGAGGAAGTCGGGGCGTTGCGCGAGGCGGGCCTGCCGGTCGCGATCGTGCCGGGCGTCACCGCGGCGCTGGGCTGCGCGGCGTCGGTCGGCATTCCGCTCACCCATCGCAAGCTCGCGTCGGCCGTCACCTTCGTCTCGGGTCACAGCGCTGAAGGCAGCCGCGAGGCGGCATGGCCGGCGCTGGCCGCGCAGGGCCATACGCTCGCCATCTACATGGGCGCCACGGAGGCGGCCTCCGTGCGCGATCGTCTGCTGCGCGCCGGCGCCGAACCCACCACGCCGGTCGCCATCATCGAGAACGGAACCCGTCCCGACGAACGGCTTTCCACCGGTCGTCTCGCCGATCTGGCGCGGCTTGCCGCCTCCCATTCCCGCGGCGACGCCGGCCCCAGCCTCATCATCGTCGGCGACGTGGCGGCACTGGCCTCCGGCGATTTCGCTGAAGAGTGGCAACAGCCTTTGGCAAAGGTGTCCTGATGGCCAAGAACCTGAGCGGCGACCTTTCAGTCGCTTCCGCCAACCGCCTGGTCGATGGAGTCGTGGTGTTCCTCGACGATGCCGGCCAGTGGACGACGCGGCTCGAGCACGCCGCCGTGGCGCGCGACAAGCGCACCGGCGAGATCCTGCTGGAGCGTGCCCGCGCCGAAGCCTTCAACGTGATCGATCCCTTCCTGGTGGCGGTGACCGAGGACGACATTGGCCGCATCGAGCCTGTCAGCCTGCGCGAGAAGATCCGCGCCTCGGGCCTCACCTTCGACGCCATTGCCGCCGATGCGGTGCGCTATGCCTGATACCCATTTCTACCGCCCCAACCACTTCTACCAATACGACGACTACGACCGCACGCTGGTCGGCGAGCGCGTCGAGCAGTTCCGCGACCAGGTGCGCCGGCGCATCGCCGGCGAGCTGACCGAGGAGCAGTTCAAGCCGCTCAGGCTCACCAACGGCCTCTATCTGCAGCTCCACGCCTACATGCTGCGCATCGCCATCCCGTATGGCACGCTGTCGTCGCGGCAGCTGCGCAAGCTCGCCGACATCTCGCGCAAGTACGATCGCGGCTACGGCCATTTCACGACGCGCCAGAACCTGCAGCTCAACTGGATCAAGCTCGAGGACGCGCCCGACGCGCTGGCGGCCCTGGCCGAGGTCGACATGCACGCCATGCAGACCTCGGGCAACTGCATCCGCAACGTCACCGCCGACCACTATGCCGGCGCCGCCATCGACGAGATCGAGGATCCTCGCATCTGGTGCGAGATCGTGCGCCAGTGGTCGACGTTGCATCCCGAATTCAGCTTCCTGCCGCGCAAGTTCAAGATCGCCATCACCGGCTCGCCCAACGACCGCGCCGCCGTGCGGGTGCACGACATCGGCCTGCGCCTGTGGGCGAACAAAGCCGGCGCGGTCGGCTTCGAGGTGATCGTGGGCGGTGGCCTCGGCCGCACGCCGATGATCGGCAAGACGCTCCGCGAGTTCCTGCCGCGCGATGAGCTGCTGGCCTATCTCGAGGCGACGCTGCGCGTCTACAACCGCTACGGCCGGCGCGACAACCTCTACAAGGCGCGCATCAAGATCCTGGTGCACGAGATCGGCGCCGAGAAGATGCGCGAGGAGGTCGAGGCCGAGTATGCGGCAATCAAGGACGGCGCCCTCAGGCTGCCGGTCGACACCATCGAGGCGATCGCCCGCCAGTTCGCGCCGCCACCCTTGCCGCATCGGCCGGCCGTCGTGGCGGAGGTCGAGGCGCTGAAGCTGGCGGACCGTGACTTCGCGCTGTGGCTCAAGTCCAATGTGGCGCCGCACCGCATGGCGGGCTACCGCATCGTCACCGCCTCGCTGAAGCCCGCCGGCGCGCCACCGGGCGATGCCAGTGCCGTGCAGATGGAGGGCGTGGCCGACATCGCCGACGCCTACGGCCAGGGCGAGATCCGCGTCAGCCACGAGCAGAACCTCGTCTTCCCGCATGTCGCGGTCGAGGATCTGCCGGCGGTATGGCGCGCGCTCGGACGCCTCGGCTTCGCCGAGGCCAACGTCGGCAAGATCACCGACATCATCGCCTGCCCGGGCCTCGACTATTGCGCGCTCGCCAATGCGCGCTCGATCCCGGTGGCGCAGCGCATTTCCAATCACTTTGCCGAGCTCGCCCGCCAGCACGACATCGGCGACCTGAAGATCAAGATCTCGGGCTGCATCAATGCCTGCGGCCATCATCACGTCGGCCACATCGGCATCCTGGGCGTCGATAAGAACGGCGTCGAGCTCTACCAGATCAGCCTCGGTGGCGACGTCGATTTCGGCAAGACGGCGATCGGCACGATCCTCGGGCCGGCCGTGACCGCCGACAAGGTGGTCGAGGCGGTCGACGCCCTGGTCGGCACCTATCTCGACAATCGCGGCGACGGCGAGCGCTTCGTCGACACCTACCGGCGCATCGGCGCCCAGCCCTTCAAGGAGCGAGTCTATGCCGCTGTTTAGCGAGAAGGGGAGTGCCACCATCCTCGAGCCAGTGCCGTTCGCCGAGTGGCAGCAGCGGCCGGCCTGGCCCGCGATGTCGCTCGCCAACACCGATCCGGTCGAGCACCTGGCGCCGCATGTCGGCCGGCTGCGCCTGATCGTGCTCAACTTTCCCAAGTTCAGCGACGGCCGGGCGTATAGCCAGGCCCGCCTGCTGCGCGGCCGGCTGGGCTATACCGGCGAGCTGCGGGCGACGGGCGGCGTGCTGCACGACCAGTTGCCGTTCATGCTGCGCTGCGGCTTCGATTCCTTCGAAAGCGACCAGAAGGGGTTCGGCGAGGCCCTGGCCAAGGCCCGCACGCTGTTCAGCGTCGTCTACCAGCCCGCCGAGGACGACCGGGCGCCCGCTTCGCTACTGCGACTGAGCAGGCGCAACGTGGAGACGACCGTCTAGTTTCTAACACTCTTTAGGTTTACCCTTCCTCCACAAGAACGATATGGAGGACGCCGTGGCCAAAGGGCACCAGGTCGAGACGCAGAGCACCGCGCACTTTCTCCACGACTACGCCAGCGAGCAGGCCGACCTGCGCCGTCTCTATGAGCAGGCCAAGATCGATCAGTGGAACGCTGCCACCGACATCGATTGGGCGACACCGCTCGAGGGTGACGGCGGGCTGATCTCGGACGACCTTGTCGACATCCACGGCACGCGCTTCTGGGGCGCCATGTCGGAAGCCGACCGCATCGAGCTGAACCGCCGCGTCACGCGCTGGCGGCTGTCGACCCTGGTGCAGGGCGAGCATGGCGCCATGCTGCTGTGCAGCCAGCTTGTCGACAGCGTGCAGGGCCAGGACGCCAAGCTTTTCCAGGCGACGCAGGTCGCCGACGAGGCGCGGCACAACGAGGTGCTGCAGCGTTACCTCGAGCTCAGGCTGGACGGCGAGAGCTACGCGCTGGGCGGCAACGTCAAGGAGATCTTCGATACCCTGCTCAGCACCTCGTCGTGGCATCTCAAGACGATCGGCCTGCAGCTCGTGGCCGAGACCTTCGCCGTCTCGCTGTTCCGCATGCTGGCGGAATCGTCCAAGGACGCCGTGCTGCGCCAGGTCTGCCGGCGCATCCTGCAGGACGAGGCGCGCCACATGGGCTTCGCCATGCTGTCGCTGCCCGAGATCGTCGGCCAGGCGACCGAGGCCGAGCATCGCGAGATGGAGGACTTTGCCGTATGGGCGCTCAGCCGCACCCTCGGCGGCATCTTCCCGCTCGGCGCCTACCAGGACATGGGCTTCGGCAAGGCCGAGGTCGACGAGATCAAGCAGTTCCGGCGCGAGCGCGCGGCCGGCGGCGACGAGACCGCCTTCCGCAAGTACTTTCGCCGCGACCTGCATGACGGCCTGGTCCGCAACCTGCGCAAGGTCGGGCTTCTGACCGAGCGCATCACGCCCAGCCTGCAATCGTTCGGCATCAAGCTCGCGGCGTAGTGCCGTGGGCGCGCCACTAGAGGCGGAGTAAACTCCGCCGTAAGTGGCGCGTCTTCTCATGATCTTCATCTTCTGGACCGCGCGAGCCTCCGGCTCGCTCATGGCTCGTGAGCGCGCAGGATGCGCGGTCCGGAAGAGCATGACGCGCCACCTACGGCGGAGTTTACTCCGCCTCTAATGGCGCGCCCGAGCCCTCAGGCCTACTTCAACCGCTGCAGCAGCTTGTTGCGCACGACGGGATCGTTCTGCGCGACCTCGATGATGCTCGTGTATTCCTCCACCGACAGGCCCTGATCGGTGACGGCCTTCGCCATGGCGTCGCTCGCCTCGTCGGCCAGCTTCGCCTTCTGGTCGGCCGGCGCCTTGATCAGCTTCTGTTCGTAGCTGTCCTTGATGGTGGAGACGTTCTTGACTGCCTTGGCGGTGGCGTCGAGCTTCTTTTCGGAAATGTCGGCCGGCGCCTTCCGATCGGGCTTCGCCGTGGGCGGCGTCGAGGGCGTCTGTGTCTGTGCATTCGCGGCTGGCGCGAGCAGGAGTCCGGCGGCGGCGACAGTCATGACGCAAAAGCCGATTGTCGATTTCATGTTGGCTCTCCTTTTCCGAGGTCAGTGCCGGCTGTCGGCCTCGAGATCGACCACGGTTTCGGTCGGCTCGGGCTGGTGCGGCTGAAGGCTCTCCGCTCTCGAGTCGGTCCAGCTCGCGAGATTGACGACGACCCCCAGTCGGCCGTCAACGTGTCCGGCCTCGACGGGTTCCACGATGTTGAGGCCGCGGCTGTCGAGGAAGTAGGTATGTTCGCCGAACAGACGTTCGAGCTGCGACATCATCGGATGCTCCGCCGGAATGGCTTCGGCGTTCAGTTCCGCGGCATTCAACGTGTGCAGGGTCCGCTGAATCTGTGCGGAATTCATCTTCATCGCACACTCCTCTGGGTTGGAGGTTACGTTCACGCATTGCGTTGCGTCTTTTAAGCGCCTCCCACTCGAGAGTGGTCGATGACCGACGTTCGTCGTCGTCGTTCGGCACGGCGCTGATGTCTATCTAAGGCGATGGTTCGAGGCGTCAACCCGCCGACGAGGAATAGGGCGCATCAGGTGTGGCGATCGTGTGATCAAACGCGGCACACGCCTTCATGCAGCCTGCCGAAACTGATGTTTGTCAGAAACATGAAATGTCGCCGGTCCGTTGCACGATCATACTCGGAGCGACATGGCGACACTGCTGCCATCCGCCAGCGTCGGCATCGGTGATTGGATGCTGCGGATCACGGTGCTGCCTCAGCCGACGCCCGATGTCCTTGCAGCGCGGGTGACGCAACTCGATGCGGTGAGCCTGCCGGCCGTGGTCCACGCCCGGGCGCCGGTGCTGCTGCTCGAACGCGTGGTCGAGCCCGGCCTGTGCCGCACGCTGATCGATTACCGGCAGCGTCATGACAAGGTGTCGAACACGGTCGGCGGGCCGCAGGGCAATGTCGTCAATGGCGACGTCAAGCGCCGCCACGACGTCCAGCTCGACGATGCCAGGCTGTTCGCGCAGCCGCGCGACTGCCTGGTGCGCCGCGTCGCGCCGGCGATCCTGCAGGCGTTCCACATCGGCATCATGGTGATCGAGGCGCCGATCATCGGCTGCTATGACGCCGATTCCGGCGGCCGATTCGCCCGCCACCGCGACAACACCAGCCGCTACACCGCGCATCGCCAGTTCGCGCTCAGCCTCCAACCTCAATTCCGACGAGGAGTATGAGGGCGGCGAGCTGCGCTTCCCCGAGTTCGGCCGCGAGCTCTATCGGCCGGTCGCGGGCGGCTCGCTGGTCTTCTTCTTCTCCTCGTCGCTGCTGCACGAGGTCGTGCCGATGACGCGGGCGCCGGTTCGGCGTCTTCACCTTCCTGTCCGCCAGCGGTCCCTCTCTCAGACTTCCTCCCCGTATCCTCGGGCTCCTCTCCCTCGCTAGGGCCCCGCTAGGGGGAGAGGTTGGATGAGGGGGTTACGCACGTCGATTCCCCCTCACCTAGCCTCTCCCCCTAGCGGGGGGCTAGCGGGAGAGAGGAACATGAGCATGTGTCCGAGAGATTTGTCAGTTGACCAGCGGGATCACTTCCGCGGCGAAGCGCTGCAGGCCCGCGACGCTGGCATCGATCGAATTGCCGCGGAAGTCGAAGATCAGCTCGTGCACGCCGATGGCGGCAAACGAGCGGATGTCGCCCGCGATCTCGTCGGGCGTGCCGGAGAAGCTGCGGCGGCTGCCGTCGCGATCCGGGATGCTCGTGTCGTAGAGCGGCGCCTTGTAGGAGATGGTGAGCTTGGAGAAGTCGCGCCCTTCAGCCTCGGTCATCTGCTTCAGCGTCTGCAGGTGCGCGCGCATCTCCTGCGGCGGCAGCGGCGAGGCGGCGATGGCGCCGACCGGGTGCCAGCCGTCGCCGTGCCGCGCCGTGCGGCGCAATGCGGCCTTCGAATGGCCGCCCACCCAGATCGGCGGATGCGGCTTCTGCAAGGGAAACGGCTCGCAGCGTATGTCGGTGTATTTGTAGAACTTGCCGTCGAGGCTCGCGGGCGAGCGGCTCCAGAGCTGCTTGAAGATCGTGATCCACTCGTCGGTCACCGCGCCGCGACGCCCGAAATCGGGACTGTCCAGCGCCTCGAACTCCTCCTTCAGCCAGCCGACGCCGACGCCCAGCGTGACGCGACCGCCGGACAGGACGTCGAGCGACGACACCATCTTCGCCGTCAGCACCGGGTTGCGGTAGGGCAGCACCAGGACGGAGGTGACGAGCCGGAGCTTCTCCGTGGCGCCCGCCACGACGCCCAGGATGGAGAAGGTCTCCAGCGCGTCCCCGGTGCCCGGATGCTTGCCGTCGAGCGTGTAAGGATAGGGCGACTCGCTCTCCACCGGGAAGACGATGTGGTCGGCGATCATCGCGGAGTGCAGGCCCAGCCGCTCGCCTTCACGCGCCAGCCTGAGGATGTCGGCGCGCGTGGCGGTGGGGCCGCGGGTGGGGAGATAGAAGCCGTAGCGCATCGGGTGGATTCCTTCTATGGCTCCTTCGGGAGCCCATGCCGGACGAGATGCCCGCCACTGTAGCGAGGATCGTCCGTTACCTCGCGAAAGGCAAAGTCCGGCATGGCAAATCCGGCCATGAGGGCGGCTGTGCTGAACTCGGCCTCGACCATGATCAAACCGTAGAGTTCGTCCTGGAACTGGTCGACCGAGAGCACGACGCCGGTCGGTGATTGCAGTCTATGCCGGACCTTCCTGAGGCGAACGCCCGGCAACGACGCGGCAAGGACCGCGAACTCCTCCTCCGGCAAATAGATCGACGTGACGAGCCGCGTCCTTGCGTCGACGTCGCCCTTTCGGCTGAGCCGGAGCTGTGCCGGACCACCACTAAGCGGCCGCGCCTCCCGGAGGCGCAGCCCCGAACCGGTGACATAGAGGTCCGTGATCCGTTCGCTCCGTGTCACCCCTTCATGTGGCACATCGTGGCACAGCCAGCGGCGCTCGAACTCGACCACCCTGTAGGCCGGCTTGGGAAAGCAGAGTGCCTTTGCTGTCTCCGGATCGATATCCATCCGCTCTTATGCGGATCGGGCAGTCGCCTCGGCAAGGGCGATCAACCGCTCAGTGCGCCTTCGTGCTCGAGCAGCCACTTCTTGCGCGGCAGGCCGCCGCCGTAGCCCGTCAGCGTGCCGTTCGAGCCGATCACGCGATGGCACGGGACGACGATGCTGATCGGGTTCTGGCCGTTGGCCAGGCCCGCGGCGCGCACCGCCTTGGGCTTGCCGATGCGCCGCGCCAGCTCGGCATAGCTGATGGTCTTGCCCTTGGGGATCCTGCGCAGCGCGCGCCAGACGCTCTTCTGGAATGGCGTGCCGGCGCTCTCGTCGACCGGCAACCGGTCGATCGCAGCGATGTCACCCTTGAAGTAGGCGCGCATGGCGCTTGTCAGGCCGCCCGGATCGCGCGCCGGCCGCAGCGTGTAGTGGCCTTTGCCGTAGTAGCGGTCGAGCAGTTGGCGCATGCGCGCCTCGTGGTCGGTCCAGTCGATGGTGCGCAGCTTGCCGGCGTGGTCGGCGACGATCAGCAGTTCGCCGATCGGGGTCTGCAGCCGATCGACCAGCAGGGTGAGAGGCTCAACCATGGTTCGCCATCCTGAGGTGTTGATGGGCGTAGGCATGCCACGGCCTCCAGGCAGGCGGGGCGTTGTCCTGCATGACGGTCATGGTCTCGCGCTCCCAGTCGCCCGGCGCGCGCAGGCCAGGACGCTTCCTGATCAGCGGTGCAAGCTTGGGATCGCGCGCCAGGTGGCTGTCGATGGTGGCGATGTCGGCGCCGAGATCGAACACGCGTCGCACGCGCGCCACGATAGACGGCAGGGCCTTCACGCAGGGGAAGTGGATGGTGACCATCACGGAATTGCGCGCCGGCAGGTGCGCGACAGCGACGCTGCCTTGCTTGCCGTCGAGATCGATGCGGCGATGCCAGGTGTTGTCGCCGACCCATTCGACGCCAGGTGCCGCGCGAGACGACAGTGCTGCCAGCATGCCCGGCCAGTCGTAAGGCGGGCGGTAGGCGAGCCTGAGCGTCACGCCCTCGCGCGCCGAATTGTCGACGCCGCCTTTGCGGCGCAGCGCGCTGGGCGGGCGGCCGAACAGGTCCCTGAAGGTTTCGTTGAAGCGGCGCACGCTGCCGAAGCCTGAGGCCAGCGCCACTTCCGCCATCGGCAGATGCGTGTCGTGCAGGAGCTGCTTGGCGAACAGCACGCGGCGCGTCTGGGCGACGGCAATCGGCGAGGCGCCGAGATGGCGCTGGAACAGGCGGCGGAGCTGCCGTCCGCCGACGCCCAATCGTTCGGCCAGCGTCTCGACGTCGCTGTCCTCGCCATCGAGCGCGCCGTCGGCGATCAGCGCCAGCGCGCGGCTCACCGTGTTGGCCGTGCCGCGCCAGAAGGCGAGATCGGGCGCAATCTCGGGCCGGCAGCGCAGGCAGGGACGGAAGCCCGCTTCCTGGGCGGCCGCGGCCGACACGAAGAAGCGGCAGTTCTCGAACTTCGGTGTGCGCGCCGGGCAGATCGGCCGGCAGTAGATGCCGGTCGAGGTGACGCCCACGAACACGCGGCCGTCGAAGCGGGCGTCGTGGGTCTCGAAGGCGCGGTAGTAGGTGCGGCGATCGTGCAGTTCCATGAAGGGAATCTAGTACGCGCGCGCGGCCATCGCTCGCGATTTTCGGACCTCTATATCCCACCCCATACCTCACGCCCAGGTGAGGTATGAGCCTTGGTCGTTTGACCCTGTGCCGTGAACATGATCATTCGACCTCGAAATGTCGGAGGAAACGGTCGAGACCGGCTGGAGCGCCTTGTTGCGTCCGGCCTGGCTGCCCGCGGTTGCAGTGCTGGTGGGCGGCGTGCTGCTGCATTCCATGAACGTGCTGATGCTGGCCACGGTGCTGCCGAGCGTCGTCGATAACCTCGGCGGCGCCACGCTGATGAGCTGGACGTCTAGCGCCTTCCTCGCCTCGTCGATCGTGGCGGCGACCTGCACCGGCTACCTGACCTCGATCCTGGGCGCGCGCACGGTGTTCTGCACCGGTGCGGCGATCTTCGGCCTGGGTGCGCTCACCTGCGCCCTGGCGCCGACGATGGGCCAGGTCGTCGCCGGCCGCTTCGTGCAGGGCTTCGGCGGCGGCCTGCTGACCGCCATGGCCTATGTCCTGGTGCGCAGCACCTTTCCGGAGAACCTGTGGGCGAGGGGCTTCGCCCTGCTGTCGGGCGCCTGGAGCATGTCGATCCTGGTCGGCCCGCTGGTCGGCGGCCTGTTCGCCCGCTACGGCGACTGGCGCGGCGCCTTCTTCGCCGTGACGGCGATGGCCGTCATCCTGGTCGTGGTAGCGCTCCGCGCCCTGCCGCTCAGCGCCACGAGCGGCGCCAGCTCGCGCGTGCCGGGCCTGCGCGTGCTGCTGATCTGCTTGGCGATCGCCGCCATGTCGCTGATGGCGATCGCGCCCGGCGCGCCGGCCAAGGTCCTGCTGTTGGCCGGCGCCATCGCCGCCCTGGTGCTGACCTTGGCGGTCGATCGTCGTTCGCCGCAGCCGCTGCTGCCGACCGACGCCTTCGCGTTCGGCAGCCTGACGGGCGTGGGCCTGTGGCTTTGCCTGCTCGTCGCGATTGCCTACAGCCCATTGCAGATCTTCGTGGCGATCTTCCTGCAGTCCCTGCACGGCCTCGATCCGCTGGAGGCGGGCTACATGGTGGCGGGCGCCTCGTTCGGCTGGACGGGCATGTCGCTCATCGTCGCCGGCACGCCGGAGCAACGCAGCGACCGCTGGCTGGTCGCGGGTCCGCTCATGATGGCACTGGGTCTGCTCGGCGTCGCCCTGCTGATGTCGATCAAGCCGGCGCCGGTCGTCTTTCCGGCGATCGCACTGGTGGGCGCCGGCATCGGTGCGTGCTGGGCCTTTCTTGCCCAGAGGGTCATGAGCGGCGCGCGGGCGGGCGAGGAGAATCTCGCGGCATCGTCGGTCGCCACCGTGCAGCAGACCGGCTTCGCGCTGGGCGCGGCGCTCGCCGGCCTCGCCGCCAATGCCGCCGGCCTGTCCGCTGGATTGACCCGCGCCGATGTCGCCGAAGCGGCGTTCTGGGTGCCGATGAGTTTTGTGCTGGCGGCACTCGCCGCCGTCGTCGCCGGCGTGCGCCTGGTGCGGCTGCGTCGGCGGGTTTCTTGAGCAGCGGCGCGCCATTCATGCTCTTCCGGACCGCGCGCATCTTGCGCGCTCATGATTCATGAGCGTAGGGAGCCGAATCGACCGAAGGTCGATTCGGCGTAGGAGGCTCGCGGTCCGGAAGAGCATGAGAAGACGCGCCACTGGAGTGGCGCGCCCCCAGCTAAGCCACCTTCTTGCTCTCCACGAGCGCCTTGCCGAACGCCTGGAAGAGGGCGCGGTTGATGGGATTGCTCTGCGGGTCATACTCGGCGTGCCACTGGACGCCGAGCGCGAAGGAGGGCGCGTCGGCGATGCGGATCGCCTCGATCGTGCCGTCTTCCGCGATGCCCTCGACCACGACGCGCTCGCCCGGCTCGAGGATGCCCTGGCCGTGCAGCGAGTTCACGCGGATCGAATCGCGGCCAAGCAGCCTGGCGAAGGCGCCGTCCTTGGCCAGCCGCACCTCGTGGCGATCGGCGAACACCACTTCCGGATCAGGATGGATCTCGCCGTTCTCCAGCCGCGGCATGCGGTGGTTCATACGTCCGGGGATGTCGCGGATCTCCGGATGCAGCGTGCCGCCGAAAGCCACGTTCATCTCCTGCAGGCCGCGGCAGATTCCGAACAGCGGCATGCCGCGCTCGACGCAAGCCTTGATCAGCGACAGCGCCATGGCGTCGCGATGCTGGTCGTAGGGCTCGTGCCGGGGATCGGGCTCGACGCCGAAGCAGGTCGGATGGACGTTGGCGCGCGCACCCGTCAGCAGGATGCCGTCGACCGCGCCCAGCAGGGCGTCGATATCGGTGATGTCCGGTGTGCCGGCGAACATCAGGGGCAGGGCGCCGGCAACCCCGGCGATCGCCTGCATATTGCGCTGCCCCACGACCTGCACGTTGTGCCGGTCGTTAACGACCTGCGCGTTGCCGATCACGCCGACCACCGGTTTCGCCTTGCCAGCCATTCCCTCTCGCCGAAAGCTCCTGCTCGCCAACAGCTAAGCTCATTTCGTGCCAAGGGAAAAGAAAATCGCCTGCACGGCAGCCATAGGAAAAATTATCCCCTCGCCTGTTTCGTGACGGGGGGCGACCAGGCGAGGGACGCCGCGACCAGCGCCGCAAGGCGGTCCAGCCGCGCCTCCTCCACCAGGGTGACGGTCGGGGTGCCGAGCCGGCCCGACGGGTCGACGACGGTCATGCCGCGGGTGAGGCCGGGCGCCAGCGATACGCCGACCGACGCCCGCAGCGCCTTGGTGACAATGGCGGGTTCCACCACGACCGCCGCCGCCAGGGGATCGATCAGGAAGAGGCGGTCGCCCTTGCCTTCGCGCACGTGCCGGCTGCGGTCGTGCTCGACCAGGGCTCGGACGAAGGCCTTGTAGTCGCTGTCGGGCACCGCCTCGAACATGCGATCGAGGTCGCTGCCGGCGACGAAGTGGCCGAGGCACGGCTCCCAAGGAACGACCGTGGTGTCGAGACCGGCACCGAGCACGATGGCCGCCGCTTCAGGATCGCTGAAGATATTGAACTCGGCGGCAGGGGTGACATTGCCACGGCCGTACAGCGTGCCGCCCATGATGGTGAGCTGCCCGATGCCATCCGCGATGCCCGGCGCGCGCCGCAGCGCCAGCGCGAGGTTGGTGAGCGGGCCGACCATCAGGAGGTCGACGGGATCGGCTGCTGCAGCCGCCGCCGACAGCGTGGCGGCGAGGAATTGCACGGCGTCCGAACCGGCGAGGTCGCGGGTTTCGGCCGGACGCGGCGCGCCGCCCAGGCCGTCCTCGCCATGGACGTGGCGGGCATCGATCCGGGTCTCCACCAGCGGCTGGGCCGCACCTGCATGCACGTCGACGTGTGCGCCGGCGGCGGCGAGGATCGCCAGGACATTCTCCGTCGCCGCCTCGAGGCTGACATTGCCGTACACCGTCGTGATGGCGTCCGGCGTGCGACCGGCAGCGATCAGCAGGAGCAGCGCCTGGGCATCGTCGACGCCGCCGTCGGTATCGAGGATCAGTCGGTTCGTCATGGGTATGTAGGGTCCGAACTCCGCCAGACGACGCATCATCGCCCAACTAGGTCTCGCTCATCCAGAAGGAGACGACGATGACCGATGTTGACACGCAGGATTTCGTCAGCCGCTTCGCTGCAGCCTGGGCGGCGCGCGACCCCGAGGCCTTCCTGGCGCTGTGGCATCCCGACGGGATCCTGCGTTCACCGCTTTACGATCGGCCGGTCGCCGGCAAGGAGCTGGGACGCCTGACCGAGCTTTTAAGGCAGGCCGCGCCGATCACGTCTGGCAGCTGCTCGACTGGACTGCGCGCGGCGAGGTCGTGATCGTCGAGGAGACCGTCTACATGGACACCGCGGCGCTCCGGGCAGCGAGCGGCACGGTCTGGCCCGAGCCGCTCATCCGCCTGGGCTGATCGGCGATCTCGTTTCGACCGCTGCCGAAGCAACGGCGGCAAGGCGGCACCTATGGTCGCGCCATCGTCAATCGATGGAGCAACTCATGGCTGATCTTCATACGCTCAAGGATGGTCTCGTCGTCACCGCCTTCTGGGAGGCCAAGCCCGACGAGGTCGACGCCGTGCAGGCGATCGTCCGCCAGTTCCTGCCGCAGGCCCAGCGCGAGCCGGGCGTGAAGGCGTTCCAGATCCACCAGTCGACGACCGAGCCGCACAAGTTCTTCTTCTACGAGGTCTTCAAGGACGAGGCGGCCTTCGCCGACCATCAGCAGACCGACCACTTCAAGACGCTGATCGTGGGCCAGGCGGTCCCGAAGCTCGCCAAGCGCGAGCGCACGCAGCACCGGTTCGTGTGACACTTCTCTTGCGGACCTAGGCGCATGTGAATGCGCCTAGCAGGTCGTCAGAGAGGTTTTGACCGGTTGGAGCTGAGCCACGCGAAGGCAACTGCAGGAGGATTGCGAAAGCGTTGCTGGCATTCGGCCCAGCGACACAACGAATGGTGTGATCGCCGGCTCGGCCCGCCAGACGTGGGGCTCTACGGAGCCCAAAAAGTCGCGAAAATGAAATTGGCGATCCTGACCACAGTTCTTGACACGAGTGCACCTGAGTTATAATGTGGGCCTGTCGCGTTGCGTCCCCGTGTTGTCGCTCTATGCATCGTTGATCCGAGACCAAAGGGCGCGTTCCGTCCGGTTGCGTGCATCCGGACGGAACGCGCCGGGACTCCAGCTCTTCGATGTGGCGTTTCCGGTTGCGAAACTTGCGTAACTGTCCGACTTCGACCGGCAGCCCGAGCGACAGGAAGATGTAGAAACCGGTTGCGGAAATTGCGGGAATTGCGGGAATTCGACGTGGACCGGACCCTTGGAGTGCACCTCAAAAGTGAGACGGCAAAAATGCGGAACCCTCGAGCACCGCTGACGGCAGTGCATGCACCGCCCAAGGGCTTCTCAGCCAGCCCGCGCCCAACCTGTCGAAATCCACCGTGCCCGGATCTAGGTCCGGAAGACTATGAGTGCCGCCACGGCCCGACGTCGAGCCAGGTGCTCTGGTACGTGGCACCTTCGCCCATGTCGGTGTAGCGGTCGGAGCAGAGCATGTTGATGGTGCCCGACACCGCCTCGCTGGTCGGGCGCTGTCCGGGCACCAGCACGACGCCGGGCTGGATGTCGTCACCCACCTGCAGCACCAGGCCGATCTCGCCGCGGCCGTTGAACAGGCGAACCTCGTCGCCCTGTTTGAGGCCGCGCTTGGCAGCGTCCTCGGGGTGCAGCACGCAGAACGGCTTGCCCTCGCGCTGGCGCAGGAAGCCCACGCCGGAGAACGCCGTGTGCGCCTGGAAGTAGCCCGGCGCCGTCAGCAGGCGCAGCGGCCACTTGGCGGCTTCGGCCACCTCGACCGGATCCTCGTTCCAGTCAGGCATCGGCGAGACGCCCTGCTTGGCGAGCTGCTCGGAGTAGAACTCGAGCTTGCCCGACGGCGTCTTGAACGCTTGGCCGTTGAAGGGATGCGCGATGTGGATGGGCTCGCCGGCGAACAGCTTGGATGGATCGGCGGCAGCGGCAGGGCCGGTCGCGCCCTTGAACAGCTCCTTGGCAGCATCCTGCGGGGCGAGGCTGAAGATCGCGTCGCTCAGGCCCATGCGCCGGGCGAGCGCCTGGGCGACGTCGAAGTTCGACCGTGCCTCGCCCTGCGGCTTGGCCGCCTGCCGGCCCCACTGCATCCAGTAGGCGCCATAAGCGCGATAGAGATCGTCGGTCTCGAGGTAGCTCGCGGCTGGCAGCACGATGTCGGCATACTTCGCGGTGTCGGTCATGAAGGGGTCGTGCACCACGGTGAATAGGTCCTCGCGCGCCAGGCCCTTTTGCACCTTATGCACCTCGGGGCAGGTCACCGCTGGATTGTTGGCCGACACGTAGAGCGCGCGGATCGGCGGGTCCTTCATGTTCAAAAGCTCTTCGCCCAGGCGCAGGTGATTGACGTTGCGCGTCGCGGCCGGCCCCGAGGGCCTGCGGATGGCGGCGTAGTTGAGATCGCACGACGCCGCGGTCAGCAGAAACGCACCGCCCCCCTTCACGGCGTAGTGGCCCGACACGCCCGGCAGCAGCGCCACGGTGCGCAGCGCCTGGCCGCCATGCGTCAGCCGCGTCATGCCTTCGCCGAGCCGGATCAGCGCGGCCTTGGCCTTGCCGTACATGGCCGCGAGCTTCTCGATGTCGGCTGTGGCGAGGCCGGTGATCTCGGCAACGCGCTGCGGCGGGAACTTCGGCAGGATCTCGCGCTCGACCTTGTCGAAGCCCAGCGTGTGCCGGGCGATGTAGTCGCGGTTCGCGAACTCGTCGCGCACCAGGATGTGCATGATGCCGAGCGCGAGGGCGGCATCGGTGCCGATGCGGATCGGCAGATGGAGGTCGGCCGCCTTGGCGCTTCGGGTGCGGCGCGGATCGATCACCACGATCGGCACGCCGCGCTTCTTCCTCTGCTCCTCGGCGAGCGCCCAGAAATGCACGTTGGTGGCGGCGAGGTCGGCGCCCCACGAGATCACCAGGTCGGAATGCACGACGTCCTCGGGATCGGCACCGCCGATCGGGCCGACCGTGACGTTCCACGCCTCCTCGCAGCAGGTGTCGCACACCGTGCCGGCCAGCAGGCGCGAGGCGCCCAGCGCATGGAACATGCCGTTCACCAGGCCGCGGTTCATCAGGCCCTGATGGGCGGAGTAGGCGTAGCCCAGCAGCGCCAGCGGGCCGCTCTCGGCGATGATCGCCTTCCACTTGACCGTGATCTCGTCGAGCGCCTCGTCCCAGGTGATCGGCTTGAACTGGCCCGATCCCTTGGGGCCGGTGCGCTTCAGCGGCGTCTTGATGCGCTCGGGGGAGTTGACGAGGTCGGCGTCGCGGTTGACCTTTCCGCAGGCGAATCCCGCCGTGTACGGATGGTCCGGATCGCCTTGCACGCGCACGATCTTGTCGTCTTCGACATGCGCGATGAGCGAGCACATGTCGGGACAATCGTGTGCACAGACGACTCGAACTTGGCCCTTCACCACACGGTCTCCCCAAAGATGGAAGACGGAGTGTAACAGAGGCCGTGAAGAAGCCCGGCCTTACTTCTTCTTGGTCGCGCCCTTAGCTGGGGTCGCTTCCGGCTTGGCGCCGGTCGACTTGGTGCCCGCGCCGACGCCGCCTTCTGCCGAGCCTGTCATGCCGAAGCGGTCCTTGAAGCGCTGCACGCGGCCGCCGCGGTCGACGGACTGGCGCACGCCGGTCCAGGCCGGGTGGGTCTTTGGATCGATGTCGAGGCGTAGCGACGCGCCTTCCTTGCCCCAGGTCGACTTCGTCTCGAAGGACGAGCCGTCGGTCATCACCACCGTGATCTTGTGGTAGTCGGGGTGGGTCTTCTCTTTCATGAACAATCTCCAGCGCATAGGGGCCGATTGCCGACCGGCCGGCGCAACAAGGCGGCGGGTATACAGGCCCTGTCCGCTGAGGACAAGCCCGGCCAGAAGCCGGTTGTCGGGGGCCAAACGGGCCTGTAGACCGGCCGAGCCAATGAGCGACTCCGCCTTTGAAAGCCTTGCCGACAGCCTGCTCGCCGCCCTCGAGGAGGGTATCGGCGTCCATGCCGATGCCGAGCTGCAGGGCGGCATCCTGACCGTCGACGGCGATGACGGCACCTGGGTCGTGAACAAACATGCACCGACCCGGCAGATTTGGCTGAGTTCGCCCCATAGCGGGGCGCGGCACTACGCCTTCGACGCGGCCTCAGGCCAATGGAAGGATACCCGCGGCGGTCCCGACCTGCTCGCGCATTTGTCGGCCGAGCTGGGCATGTCGCTGGACTGGCGGCCGCAATGAACCGGTTTGCCGGCCTGAGATTTCTCGGACCGTACCTGCGGCCCTATCGCAGCCGGACCATCCTGGCCGCCATCTCCCTTTTGGTCGCGGCCGGCACCGTGCTGGCCTTCGGCGCCTGCCTGCGCGCCCTGATCGACCGCGGCTTCGCCCAGGGCCGGCCCGACATCCTGAACTACGCCCTGGCCTCGCTGATCGCCGTCGCCGTGGTGTTGGCGATCGCCTCGGGCGCGCGCTTCTATCTGGTGTCGTGGCTGGGCGAGCGCGTGGTGGGCGACCTGCGCCGTGACCTGTTCGCCCACGTCGTGCGGCTGGGACCGGCCTGGTTCGAGGTCAAGCGCTCGGGCGACGTCATGAGCCGCATCTCGGCCGACGCCCAGCTCATCGAGCAGGTGATCGGCTCGTCGGCGTCGGTGGCGCTCAGGAATTCGCTGATGTGCATCGGTGGCGTGGCGATGCTGGTGGTGACCAACCCCAAGCTCGCCCTGCTGGTCTTGGCGGTGGTGCCGCTGGTGGTGGCGCCCATCATCCTGTTCGGCCGCAAGGTTCGGCGTTTGTCGCGCGAGGCCCAGGCGCGCATGGCCGACATGGTCTCGGAAGGCGGTGAGACGCTCGACGCGGTGCGCACCGTGCAGGCCTTCGCCCAGGAGGAGCGCGCCACCGAGCGTTTCGGCGAGGCCACCGAGCGCGCCTTCGCCGCGGCCCGCCGCCGCATCGCCCAGCGCGCCGTCATGACGACGCTGGTGATCTTCATCGTCTTCGCCGCCGTGGGCTTCCTGCTGTGGATGGGCGGCCACGACGTGCTGAGCGGCCAGATCAGCGCCGGCGACCTCACGGCCTTCGTCTTCTACGCCGTGCTGGTGGCGAGTTCGGGCGGCGCCATCAGCGAGACCATCGGCGATCTGCAGCGCGCGGCGGGTGCGGCCGAGCGCTTGGCGGAGCTCAGCGCCGAGCCGCCCGCCATAGTCGAAGCCGCGAATCCAAAGCCCCTGCCCAAGCCGCTGCGCGGCAGCGTGCGCTTCGAAGAAATCTCGTTCCGCTATCCCACCAGGCCGGAGTCGCCGGCGCTCGACCGCTTCGACCTCGCCGTCGCGCCGGGCGAGACGGTAGCCATCGTCGGTCCCTCGGGGGCGGGCAAGACGACCGTCTTCAACCTGCTGCTGCGCTTCTACGATCCCGAAGCCGGGACGATCCGCATCGACGGCGTCGATATCCGCGACCTGCGCTTCGCCGATCTGCGCAGCGCGCTCGCGATCGTGCCGCAGGAGCCGGTGCTGTTCACCGCCTCGGTGGCCGAGAACATCCGCTACGGCCGGCCGGACGCCAGCGACGCTGAGGTGCGCGCCGCCACCGAAACGGCCTCGGCGCTCGCCTTCATCGAGGCCTTGCCGCAGGGCTTGGCCACCGACCTCGGCGCGCGCGGCGTGCGGCTGTCGGGCGGCCAGCGCCAGCGCATCGCCATAGCCCGCGCCGTGCTGCGCAACCCCGCCATCCTGCTGCTCGACGAGGCGACCAGCGCCCTCGACGCGGAAAGCGAGCTGGCGGTGCAGCAGGCGCTCGACCGGCTGATGAAGGGCCGCACCACCCTGGTGATCGCCCACCGGCTGGCGACCGTGCAGAAGGCCGACCGGATCGTCGTCGTCGACCATGGCCAGGTCGTCGATGTCGGCCGTCATGCCGATCTGGTTCGTCGCGACGGTCTTTACGCGCGGCTGGCCGAGCTGCAGTTCAGCCTGTCCGCCGCAGCTGAATAAGCTCTCTTAGTTATTTGAAAAACCTCAGGAAAAAGCCTCTGAGGGCATGAAACTTGCCAAGGTAAAGTTTCACTTTAAGTATTTGCGGAATTTCCTTGAATATCAGGCAGATATTACATAATCTTCAACCATATTATTGACGCGTTTCGATCACCAAAGGCTTCTTCCCATGTATCTCCAGATTGAATCGCAGAGGACCTGCCACCGCCCGGCCTACAGCCGTTTGGCTGAATGGTGGCCGGCCGCCCTGGTCGGTCTCGTTGCCCTGCTGGGCAGCCTTCCCGACGCCAACGCCGGGACGTTGCTCGGCCTCACGTGAACTCCTCCAGCCGCTCCGCGACAATGATCCGCGAGGCGGCCTCGATCAGCGCCAGGTGCGAAAAGGCTTGGGGAAAGTTCCCAAGATGGTGGCAGGTCGCAACGTCGAACTCCTCGGCGTACAGCCCGAGCGGGGAGGCAATGCGCAGCAGGCGCTCCATCAGGTCGCGAGCGCGCTGGAGCTCGCCGATGATCGTGAACGCGGAGACGAGCCAGAACGAGCAGATCAGGAAAGTGCCCTCCCTGCCCGACAGGCCGTCGTCCGTCTCCTCGGTGCGATAGCGCAGCACGAAGCCGTGCTCGGTGAGATTGTCGGCAATGGCGAGCACCGAGTTGCGCAACCGCTCGTCGTCGGCGGGGAGGAAGCCGAGGACCGCCGCCAGCAAGGTCGACGCGTCGAGGGCATCTGTTCCGTAGTGCTGGCGTAGGACACCTTTGTCGTTCAGGCCTCGGGCCAGGATGTCGGCCCGGATGTCGTCGGCGATAGCCCGCCACGTCTTCGTCAGGTCGGGGGCGCCGCGGATCTCGGCCAGCCGGGCGGCCCGGTCGAGGGCGACCCAGCTCATCAGCTTCGAGGAAACATAGTGCTGCGGCGCCCCGCGCGCCTCCCAGATGCCCTGGTCCGGCTCATGCCACACCCGCGCGGCACATTCGGCCAGCGACTGGACGATCGGCCAGAGGCGCCGGGGGAGTCGCTGGCTTCGCCGCGTGTGCAACAGGATGGATCCCAGCACCGCGCCGAAGACGTCGTTCTGGCGCTGATCGAACGCGCCGTTGCCAATGCGTACCGGGCGCGCGCCGGCGTACCCCGACAGGTCGTCGCGCGTGGTCTCGTTGAGGTCGCGGCGGCCATCAATGCCGTACATGATCTGCAAAGCGCCGTCGTCGTTGGGCTTGAGGTCGGCGACGAACTCCATGAACTCGTTGGCTTCCCAGTCGAGGTTCAGCCAGTGCAGCGCCTGGAGCGTGAAGGTGGAATCGCGCATCCAGCAATAGCGGTAGTCCCAGTTGCGCTCGCCGCCGGGAGTCTCGGGCAGTGAGGTCGTGAGCGCGGCCACCGTGGCTCCTGTCGGCAGGTAGGTGAGCCCCTTGATCACGAGGGCCGACCGCATGATGGGGTGTCGCCAGCGGTGATCGGGAATCCGCGCCCGTCCCAGCCAGCTTCGCCAGAAGCGGGTCGTCGCCACCATGCGGGCGTTGGCTTCATCGGTCGTCGCGGGGGCGGCCAGCCCATCGGCCCACGACAGGCAGCAATACAGCTCCTCGCCATTGGTCAGCGTGTGGCGGCCGCGCACGCTGCCGCCCTCGATGCCAAGACGAATGCTGCTCTGCAGGCGAACCTTCTGGTCGCCGGCGACGGCATCGGCCGACCGACCGTCGTCGCCGGAGAGCGTCCACGTTGCCGCTGTCCGGCCATAGTCGAAGACCGGCTCGCAATACAGCTCGATCTCGATCTGGCCCTCGATGCATTGCACGGTACGGACCAGCATATGGTCGGCGCCGTCGTCGGCCGGAGGTCGGGTATAGGGTGTCACGCGATCCTCGCCGATGCGCGGTCCCATGGTGAGCGCGTCGCGCACCACCACCCAGCCACCGGGCGCGTACCACGTCGTGACGAGCGTGTTCGTTCCCGGGTCGTAGGTGCGCGAGCTCGGAACGGTCACGCCGAACGGGCCCAGCCGAAAGTTGCCGGCCTGGCGGTCGAGCAGGGCGCCGAACAGGCTGGGTGAATCGAACCTCGGCACGCAGAGCCAATCGACCGATCCGTCCGGGGCGACGAGCGCTCCGGTGTGACAGTTCGACAGGAACGCGTAGTCGGCGATCGCGGGGAATGGGGACGGGGCGGCTGCGCTTTGTGCTGCGGGCCGGGAGCGCTCCTCGCTCATGACGTCCACGGGCCACTCGCGCCATCGTCCCCGGCAGCCGCCCGCTTTTCTCCACCGCTCCGTCGATCGCTCCCGAACATGGCGTTTCTCCCCCAGCCCTGTCGTCTCAGGCTTTGTTCATGAAAGCAAGTCGGCGCTCTCGCTCGGAGTCAAGCCTGTCTTCGGTGCCCGGCGGACGGCCACAAAAGAAGTTTGTCTTTGGCATGCTGTTCGCGCATGGTGACCGGACGTCGAAGCTGCGATGGAAGTGCTGCATGACACAGCCTCACCCGCTCGTTTTCCTGGTCGACGTTGACAATACGCTGGTCGACAACGACGGGATCCAAGAGGACCTGAAGGACCATCTCGAGCGGACCTATGGCGTCGCTGCCCGCGACCGCTATTGGAGGATTCTTGAGGATCTGTTCACGGAGTTGGGCTATCGCGACTATATCGGCGCGCTCCAACGCTTCCGTGTCGAACATCCGCGCGAGGTGGAGCTGCTGGCGATGTCCTCCTTCCTCATGGACTACCCTTTCGCCGAGCGGCTCTATCCGAACGCCCTGGAGGTGCTGGAGCGGCTGCGCAGCGTGGCCCCGACCGTGATCCTGTCGGACGGCGATGTCGTCTTCCAGCCGCGCAAGGTCGAGCATGCGGGCCTGGCCAAGGTCGCCGACGGAGCCGTGCTGATCTACATCCACAAGGAAGAGGCCCTGGAAGACGTCGAGCGGCGCTTTCCGGCCGAGCACTACGTTCTCGTCGACGACAAGCTGCGCATTCTGGACGCGGTCAAGCAGGTCTGGGGAGCGCGCGTGACGACCGTGTTCCCGCGCCAGGGCCAGTATGCGCACGATGCCAAGGTGATCAGCGCCTTGCCGCCGGCGGACGTGACGATCGAGCACATCGGCGACCTGCTCGACCTTGACCTGACGCGGCTCGGCACGGCGCCGCGCAGCCTTGAATCCAGCCTGAAGGTGACACGATGAAACCAGCAAAGAAGCTGCACGATCTCGGCCAGAGCCTGTGGCTCGACAACATCACCCGCGAGCTGCTGAACAGCGGCACGCTGAAGCGCTACATCGACGATCTCTCGGTGACGGGGCTCACGTCGAACCCGACGATCTTCGACAATGCAATCAAGAACAGCACCATGTACGACGAGGATGTTTCCCAGTCGGCGTCCACGGCCAAGTCGGCCGAGGATCTGTTCTTCCCGCTGGCGCTCGCGGATCTGACCCGTGCCGCCGACCTATTCCAGCCTGTCTTTGCCCGGACGGATGGCGTGGACGGCTGGGTGTCGCTGGAAGTTTCGCCTCTTCTGGCGCACGACACGAACAGTACCCTGGCGGCCGCGGTCGACCTTCATAAGCGCGCCGGCAAGCCCAACCTCTTCATCAAGATTCCCGGCACACCGGAAGGGTTGCCCGCCATCGAGGCGGCGATCTTCGCCGGCGTGCCGGTCAACGTCACGCTGCTGTTCTCCCGCGAACAGTACGTCGCTGCGGCTGACGCGTACTTGCGCGGCGTCGAGCGCCGCGTCGCGGCAGGACTGAACCCGGCCGTCGCCTCGGTGGCCTCGCTCTTCGTCAGCCGCTGGGACGTTGCCGTCAGCGGCAAGGTTCCGGCTGAGCTCACCAACCGGCTCGGCATCGCTGTCGCCCAGCGCGCCTACAAGGCCTATCTCGAGTTGCTCGCCTCGCCGCGCTTCCAGCGCGCCGCCAACAGCGGCGCCCGGACCCAGCGCCTGCTGTGGGCCAGCACCGGCACCAAGGACCCGAAGGCGTCCGACATCCTCTATGTGAAGGCACTCGCCGCACCCTTCACGGTCAACACCATGCCCGAGGGCACCCTCAAGGCCTTCGCCGATCACGGCGAGGTCGGCCAGGCGCTCGCGCCGGATGGCGGCGACTGCGAGACGGTGCTCGCGAGCTTCGCCAAGGCGGGTATCGATATCGACGCGCTCGCCGCCCGGCTGCAGGACGAGGGCGCCTCGTCGTTCGTGAAGTCCTGGAACGACCTGATGGAGCGCATCGATTCCAAGCGCATTGCGATCCGCAAGGCAAGCTGACCACTCTCGCCAAGGGAACGATCAATGAGCGTACCGGCTTTGCACCTGCGCCCGGCCTGGGCGTCGCTGAAGAAGCATCACCAGAAGATCAGGCGCACCCACCTGCGGCAGCTCTTCGCCAAGGATCGCGAGCGCGGCCAGCGGCTCGTGGTCGAAGCCGCCGGTGTCTATTTCGACTATTCCAAGAACCGCATCACCGACGAAACCCTGGGATTGCTGCTTCAGCTCGCCCAGGAGTCGGGGCTGCGCGATCGCATCGACGCCATGTTCCGCGGCGATCAGATCAACACCTCGGAGAAGCGCGCGGTGCTTCACGTCGCCCTGCGCGCGCCGCGCGGCGCTTCCATCATGCACGATGGCCAGAATGTCGTGCCCGAAGTTCATGCCGTTCTCGACAAGATGGCCGCGTTCGCCGATCGGCTGCGCAGCGGCGACTGGAAGGGCCATACCGGCAAGCGCATCCGCAACGTGATCAATATCGGCATCGGCGGCTCGGACCTCGGGCCGGTGATGGCCTACGAAGCGCTCAAGCACTACAGCGAACGGGCCATGACCTTCCGCTTCGTGTCCAACGTCGACGGCACGGATTTCGCCGAGGCGGTGCATGGTCTCGATCCGGCTGAAACGTTGTTCATCGTCTCCTCCAAGACCTTCACCACGCTCGAGACCATGACGAACGCGCACGCCGCGCGGGACTGGCTGCTGGCCGGCCTGAACGGCGAGCAGGCCGCCACGGCCAGGCATTTCGTCGCCGTCTCCACCAACGCCCAGGAGGTGGCGAAGTTCGGCATCGACACGGCCAACATGTTCGGCTTCTGGGATTGGGTCGGTGGGCGCTATTCGATGGATTCCGCCATCGGGCTCTCGACCATGCTTGCCGTCGGGCCGGACAATTTCCGCGCCATGCTGGGCGGCTTCCACGAGATGGACGAGCATTTCCGCACCGCGCCGTTCGAGCGCAACCTGCCGGTGCTGATGGGTTTGCTCGCCCTCTGGTACAACAACTTCTTCGGCGCCCAGACCGTCGCCGTGCTGCCCTACGAGCAGTACCTGAAGCGCTTTCCCGCCTATCTCCAGCAACTCACCATGGAGAGCAACGGCAAGCACGTCACGCTCGACGGCGGTCCAGTGGACTACGACACCGGGCCGATCTACTGGGGCGAGCCCGGCACCAACGGGCAGCACTCCTTCTACCAGCTGATCCATCAGGGCACGCGCCTCATCCCCTGCGACTTCATCGCCTTCGCCCGCACCCTCAATCCGCCCGGCCGTCATCACGACATGCTGCTCGCCAACGTCTTCGCCCAGACCGAGGCGCTGGCCTTCGGCAAGACCGCCAAGCAGGTCGAGGCCGAGGGCACGCCCGACTGGCTGGTGCCGCATCGGCTGTTCGAGGGCAATCGTCCCTCCAACACCATCCTGCTGGACGAATTGACGCCGGCCGCGCTCGGCAAGCTGGTGGCGCTCTACGAGCACAGCGTCTTCACCCAGGGCACCATCTGGCAGATCGATTCCTTCGACCAGTGGGGCGTGGAGCTCGGCAAGGCGCTTGCCCAACGGATCATCCCCGAGCTCGAGGACGCAGCGGAACCCAAGCTCGAGCATGACAGCTCGACCAACGCGCTGATCCGTCGCTATCGCAAGATGAAGGGGAGCGCCTGATGCCGCGGGGATACGATCGGCCGCTCTACATCCTGCCGTTCGATCACCGCGGTTCCTTCCAGAGCGGGCTGTTCGGCTGGAAGCCGCCGCTCGGCGACGCCCAGACCGCCGAAATCGCCGGCGCCAAGCAGATCATCTATGACGGCTTCCGCTCGGCGCTGGCCGGCGGCGCGCCCGCCGAAAAGGCCGGCATCCTGGTCGACGAGCAGTTCGGCGCCGCGATCCTGCGCGATGCGGCGGCCAAGGGCATCGTCACCGCCTGTCCGGCAGAGAAAAGCGGACAGGACGAGTTCGACTTCGAGTATGGCGAGGATTTCGCGCGCCACATCGAGGCCTTCGACCCGACCTTCTGCAAGGTGCTGGTGCGCTACAACCCGGAGGGCGACCGGTCGCTCAACCAGCGCCAGGCCGGGCGGCTGAAACGCCTGTCCGACTACCTGGCGGGTGCGAAGCGCAGCCGCTTCATGTTCGAGCTGCTGGTGCCGGCGGAGAAGGCCCAGCTCGACGCACTCAAGGGCGACAAGCGGGCCTACGATCTGCAAGTCCGGCCGCGCCTGATGGTGGAGGCCATCCGCGAATTGCAGCAGGCCGATGTCGAGCCCGACCTCTGGAAGATCGAAGGCCTCGACCGCCGCGAGGATTGCGAGGCGGTCGTGGCGGCGGCGCGGGCCGGCGGACGCGACCATGTCGGCTGTATCGTGCTCGGCCGCGGCGAGAACGATCAGAAGGTGCGGGAGTGGCTCGGAACAGCCCGGAAGGTGCCGGGCTTCATCGGCTTTGCCGTCGGCCGCACCGTCTTCTGGGAGCCGCTTGTCGACTGGAAGGGCGGGAAGGCGACGCGCGAGCAGGCGGTCGCCCGGATCGCCGCCCGTTATCGCGAATTCGTCGACATCTTCGAAGGGAAGTGACCATGCAATTGGGAATGATCGGACTGGGACGGATGGGTGCGAACATGGTGCGCCGCCTGCTGAAGGGCGGCCATCAGTGCGTGGTGTTCGACATGTCGCCCAAGGCGGTGGCCGAGCTGGTGAAGGAGAAGGCGGTCGGCACCGGCTCGCTGGCGGAATTCACCAAGACACTCAGCAAGCCGCGCGCGGTCTGGCTAATGGTGCCGGCGGGCGTGGTCGACAAGACCATCGCCGATCTGCTGCCGCATCTCGAGCCCGGCGACATCCTGATCGATGGCGGCAACTCCTACTATGTCGATGACATCCGCCGCGCGAACGAGCTGGCGCCGAAGTCCATCCACTATGTCGATGTCGGCACCAGCGGCGGCGTCTGGGGCCTCGAGCGCGGCTACTGCATGATGGTCGGTGGCGAGACCGACACGGTGAAACGCCTCGAGCCGATCTTCGCCACCCTGGCGCCCGGCCGCGGCGACATCGCGCGCACGCCGGGCCGCGAGAAGCTGGGCGGCACTGCCGAGCAGGGCTGGCTGCATTGCGGGCCCAACGGCGCCGGCCATTTCGTCAAGATGGTGCACAACGGCATCGAGTACGGCGTCATGGCGGCCTATGCCGAAGGCATGGCAGTTCTCAAGGCGGCAGATATCGGCAAGCGCTCCGGCCAGGTCGACGCCGAGACCACGCCGCTGCGCGATCCCGAGCACTACCAGTACGATCTCAACTTGCCCGACATTGCCGAAGTATGGCGGCGCGGCAGCGTCATCGCCTCCTGGCTGCTCGACCTGCAGGCCGCGGCGCTGATCGAGGATCCGAACCTGGCGAAGTTCGCCGGCCGGGTGTCCGATTCCGGCGAAGGGCGCTGGACGATCAAGGCGGCGATCGACGAGGGCGTGCCGGCGCATGTCCTGTCCTCGGCGCTCTACGAACGGTTCAGCTCCCGCGGCGAGGCGGATTTCGCTGACAAGCTGCTCTCGGCCATGCGCTACGAGTTCGGCGGGCATATCGAGAAGCCGGCCGGATCTTGAACACATCTTCCGGACCGCGCGCGTCTCGCGCGCCTCATGAGCGCGCGAGACGCGCGCGGTCCGGAAGAGAAGAGGAGAACCATGACTAGCGACGAGCTCGACCAACTCGCCATCAACACCATCCGCACGCTCTCAATCGACGCCGTCCAGCAGGCGAAGTCGGGTCATCCCGGCACGCCGATGGCGCTGGCGCCGCTGGTCTACACGCTATGGAACCGGATCCTGAACTTCGACCCGAAGGACCCGATCTGGCCCGGTCGCGACCGCTTCGTCCTGTCCAACGGCCACGCCTCGATGCTGCTGTGGTCGATGCTCTTCCTGACGCGCACCCAGGCCGTGAACGCCGACTACGAGAACCTCGGCAAGCCCTCGGTCACGCTCGACGACATCCGTCATTTCCGCCAGCTCGACAGCAAGGCACCGGGTCATCCGGAATATCACTGGGTGTCGGGCGTCGAGACCACGACCGGTCCGCTGGGGCAGGGCATCGCCACCAGCGTCGGCATGGCGATCGCCCGCAAGTGGCTGGCCAGTCGCTACAACAAGCCGGGCTTCGAGCTGTTCGACTACAATGTCTACGCCATCTGCGGCGATGGCTGCCTGATGGAAGGCGTGGGCTCGGAGGCGGCCTCGCTCGCGGGGCACCTCCAGCTCGACGACCTGTGCTGGATCTACGACAACAACCACATCACCATCGAGGGCAAGACCAGCATCACCTTCACCGAAGACATCGCCGCGCGTTTCCTCGCCTATCGCTGGAACGTGCTGCGCGTCGGCGACGCCAACGACCTGCAACGCATCGAGGACGCGTTGGACGTCTTCCGCAAGACCAAGGACCGGCCGACGCTGATCATCCTCGACAGCCACATCGGCTACGGCTCTCCGCACAAGATCGATACCGCCGCCGCCCATGGTGAACCCTTGGGCGAGGACGAAGTCCGGCTCGCCAAGCGGGCCTATGGCTGGCCGGAGGATGCCAAGTTCCTGGTGCCCGACGGGGTCATGGGCGCGTTCGATGCCGGCATCGGCGCGCGCGGCGCCGAGGCGCGGCGGCGCTGGGAGGCATTGTTCGCCGACTACCGCACGAAATACCCGGAGCTCGCCGCCGAGATCGAGCAAATGCAGCGGCGCGAGTTGCCCAAGGGATGGGACCGCAACCTGCCGAGCTTCAAGGCCGATCCCAAGGGTATCGCCGGCCGCGACGCCTCGGGCGAGGTGCTGAACGTGCTCGCCCAGAACATCCCCTGGTTCCTCGGCGGCTCGGCGGACCTCGGCTCGTCGAACAAGACGACGCTGAAGTTTGCCGGCGCCGGGGACTTCGAGGCCGGCACCCCCGGCGGACGCAATTTCCATTTCGGCATCCGCGAGCACGCCATGGCCGCGATCGTCAACGGGATGTCGCTGTCCAAGCTCAGGGCCTTCGGCGCGACGTTCTTCATCTTCAGCGACTACGCGCGGCCGGCGATCCGGCTCTCCGCCCTCATGGAGTTGCCGACCATCCTCGTCTTCACCCATGACGCCATGGGCGACGGCGAGGATGGTCCGACGCATCAGCCAGTCGAGCAGCTGGTCTCGCTGCGTGCCATCCCGGGGCTGGTGGTGCTGCGGCCGGCCGACGCCAATGAGGTGGTCGAGGCCTATCGCTACATCCTGCAGCTCCGTCACCAGCCGGCGGTACTGGCGCTGTCGCGCCAGCCTCTGCCGACGTTCGACCGTGGCAAGTACGCGCCGGCGGCGGGCGTGGCGCGGGGCGCCTATGTCATGGCAGACGCGCCAGGCGGCTCGCCCGAGATCATCTTCATCGCGTCCGGCAGCGAGGTCTCGCTGATCGTCGAGGCGCACGAAGCGCTGCTGGCCAAGGGCATCCGCTCGCGTGTCGTCTCGATGCCGTCGTGGGACATCTTCGAGCACCAGCCCCAGTCCTATCGCGAGGAAGTGCTGCCTCCGTCCGTCAAGACGCGGCTTGCCGTCGAGCAGGCATCGGCGCTGGGATGGGAGCGCTATGTGGGCGACCACGGCCGGGTCATCGGCATGAAGGCCTTCGGCGCCTCCGCGCCGCTCAAGGAGTTGCAGCGCAAGTTCGGCTTCGAGCCCGACAAGGTCGTCGCGGCGGCCTTGGAAATGCTCGGGCGCAAGTGATCGGCAGGGAGGAAGCAGAAGCCATGAACAGGCCCGACCCATCCACCACTACCAAGGCTGTGGCGAAGGCCGAGACCGTGGCCGTCGCGCCGCCCTGCGCCATGGTGATCTTCGGCGCCGGAGGCGACCTGACCAAGCGCCTGGTCGCGCCGGCGCTCTACAATCTGGTGACCGCCAAGCGGCTGCCCGATGGCTTCCGGCTGGTCGGCGTCGACCACGGGAACAAGACCGTGGAGGACTGGCGCAAGAGCCTCACCGACATGATGAACGAATTCGTCGCCAGCCATGACGGTGAGTTCCAGGCCGACCATATCGACCAGACGGCCTGGCGATGGCTGACCGACCGCATGACCTACCTGCAAGGCGACTTCACCGAACCGCAAACCTACAACCGTCTCAAGGAGCATCTCGCGGGCCTCGACAAGACGGCCGGTACGGCCGGCAACCATCTCTTCTATCTCGCCGTGGCCGACCGCTTCTTCAGCGTCGTCGTGGCCGCCCTTGGGGCGGCGGATATGGTGACGGAAAAAGACGGACAATGGCGGCGCGTCGTCATCGAGAAGCCGTTCGGGCATGACCTGTCCTCGGCCAAGGCGCTCAACGCCGCGATCCTGAAGACGCTGCAGGAACATCAGATCTATCGAATGGATCATTTCCTCGGCAAGGAGACGGTCCAGAACATCATGGCGCTCCGGTTCGCCAACGGCCTGTTCGAGCCGCTGTGGAATCGGCAGCACATCGACCACGTCCAGATCACCGCCGCCGAGACGGTCGGCGTCGAACGGCGCGGCAAGTTCTACGAGCAGACCGGCGCGCTGCGCGACATGGTGCCCAATCACATGTTCCAGTTGCTGGCGCTGACGGCAATGGAGCCGCCGATCTCCTTCGATGCCGAGGCCGTCCGGGAAAAGAAGGCGGAAGTCATCCAGGCCATACGTCCGGTCTCGCCCAGACGCGCGATGAAGGACGCCGTGCGCGGCCAGTACGATGCCGGCACCGTCCTGGGCAAGCAGGCCCAGGCTTATCGTCGCGAACCCGACGTTGCCCCGGATTCGAACACCGAGAGCTACATCGCCTGGAAGCTGCAGATCGACAACTGGCGCTGGGCCGGGGTGCCCTTCTACCTGCGCACGGGAAAGTATCTGAGGCGGCGCTGGACCGAAGTCGCCATCCGCTTTCACCAGGCGCCCTACACGCTTTTCCGCGGCACGCACGTGGAGCAGATGAATCCCAACTGGATGATCCTGCGCATCCAGCCCGACGAAGGCATCTCGCTTCAGTTCGCCGCCAAGCGTCCCGGTCCCACGGTGACGCTCGGCAACGTCAGCATGGACTTCGCCTACGAGACCTATTTCGCCATGGCGCCCAATACGGGCTATGAAACGTTGATCTATGACTGCATGACCGGCGACGCGACGCTGTTTCAGCGCGCCGACAATATCGAGGCGGGTTGGCGGGCGGTTCAGCCGATTCTGGACTTCTGGGCGAGCAACCCGGCCAAGGATCTTGCGACCTATGCCGCAGGCAGCGACGGCCCGACGGCGGCCGACGAATTGCTGGCGCGCGACGGACGGGCCTGGCGCCCGCTCGAATAGGCGAACACCACAGAGGTCCCGATGGCAGAAAAGCGAAAGATCTCCCTGGTGTTGGCGGACGTGGACGGCACGCTCGTCACCGCGGAGAAGGTGCTCACCAAACGCGCCCAGGCCGCCGTGCACAGCCTGCGGGGGGCCGGCATCGGCTTCGCCATCACCAGCGGCCGGCCGCCCAGGGGCATGGCCATGCTGCTCGATGCGCTTCAACTCGATACACCGATCGCCGGTTTCAACGGCGGGCTTGTCGTCAAGCCTGACCTCACGATCATCGAGCAGAAGACCGTGCCGGCCGATGTCGCCGCAAGCTCGATCGAGCTGCTGCGGGCTCACGGCCTCGATGTGTGGGTCTATCGCGGCAATGACTGGCTGGTCGGCAGGGCCGACGGGCCGCACGTCGCCCATGAAGCGTGGACCGTCAAGTTCTCGCCGTCGGTGGTGACGGATGTCGCCGAGAAGCTGGACCAGGTCTCCAAGATCGTCGGGGTCAGCGACGATCTGGACAAGGTCCAGCGCTGCGAGGCCGACGCCAAGGCGACCTTCGGGCAGCGCGCCACGGCCAACCGCTCGCAGCCCTACTACCTCGACGTCACCAACAAGGACGCCAACAAGGGCGCGGTCGTGGAATTCCTGTCCCGACATCTCGGGGTGCCGGCCGCGGAGATCGCCACCATAGGCGACCAGCCGACCGACGTGCCGATGTTCCAGCGCTCGGGTTTCAGCATCGCCATGGGCAACGCTTCCGATCAGGTCAAAGGGCAGGCCAGCGTCGTCACGGATTCCTACAACGACGAAGGTTTCGCCAAGGCGATGGAACGCTTCATCCTGGGCTCTTGATTGAGGTGAGGCATGGCGATGAACGGGCGCATCGAGGTACTTCCGGATCCGGCCGCACTCGCGCGCCACGTGGCCGAGTGGATGACGGCGGCGGCCCTTGCGGCGAAAAGCACCTTTCGGGTGTCGCTTTCAGGCGGGTCGACTCCGAAGGCTCTCTTCGCACTGCTCGCCTCCGCTGAGTTCGTCGGACGTTTCCCCTGGCCACAGGTCTCCTGGTACTGGGGTGACGAGCGATTCGTTCCCTACGATCATCCGGAGAGCAACTACCGGATGACCCGCGAGGCGATGCTCGCCAAGGCGCCTGTCCCTTCGGAAAACGTCCATCCTGTGCCGGCCGATGGTACTCCTGAGGAGGCAGCGTCGCGCTACGAGCAGACGCTGAAGGCAGCCTATGGTGCCGCGGTGCTGGATCCGGCGAGGCCGCTGTTCGACATCACCCTGCTCGGCCTGGGTCCCGACGGTCATACCGCTTCGTTGCTGCCGGGCGAACCGGTGCTGCAGGAGCGCAAGCGCTGGGTCGCTGCCGTCTCGCACGGTCGCCCCGAGGTTCGCATCACAATGACCTATCCGGTCATCGAGAGCAGCCGGCGTGTGGCCTTCCTGGTGGCGGGCAAGGAGAAGGCCGCGATCTTGAAGGCGATTCGCGCCGGCGGCAGTGACGTGCCGGCGGCGCGTGTCAGTCCGGTCGGCGAGCTCGTCTGGTTCGTCGATCGCGCCGCGGCGGGGGAGGGGTAGACTATGTCCTACGGGGAGCGCTCATGGTCTTCCGGACCGCGAGCCTCTGGCTCGCTCATGAGAGCGCATTCACATGCGCGTCTGAGCGCGCTGGAAGCGCGCTGTCCGGAAGACCATGAGGGTCTCGGTCCATTCAACGAAAGCAGGCTCTAGGTCCATGGCCGCTTCGATACTCATTGCACCCTCGGTTCTGTCGGCCGATTTCGCGCGCCTGGGCGAGGAGGTGCGGGCCGTCGACGCAGCCGGCGCCGATTGGATCCATGTCGACGTGATGGACGGCCGTTTCGTTCCCAACATCACCATCGGCCCGGTGGTGCTCAAGGCCATTCGCCGCTCGACGGCAAAGCCGCTCAACGTTCATCTGATGATCGTCGAGCCCGAGCGCTATCTTGCCGCCTTCGCCGAGGCCGGCGCCGACCACCTGCTGGTCCAGGCTGAGCCCGGCTCCACCAGCCATCTGCATCGGACGCTCGGCCAGATCCGCGCACTCGGCAAGAAGGCCGGGGTGGTGGTCGACCCGGCAAGCCCGCCGGAACTCATCGAGTATGTCCTGCATCTCTGCGACATCATCCTGGTGATGACGGTCAATCCCGGATTTGGCGGGCAGTCCTTCCTGTCCGAGATGCTGCCCAAGATCCGGCGCATCCGGGCGATGTGCACGCAACGCGGCCTCGATCCGGTCATCGAGGTCGATGGCGGCGAGAACGAGATGACGGCGGGACGGGCAGCCGCGGCAGGCGCCACCGCCATCGTTGCCGGCTCGGCGATCTTCGGCACGAAGGATTACAAAGCCGCCATTGCCGCGATCCGCGCAAGCGCCATTGCGGGCGCCGCCAAGCCATGAGCGCCGACGCCGTTCCAGCCGATGCCGATCGCGACGCGCTGAAGCGTGCGGCGGCGGAGGCGGCGGTCGAACTGGTCGAGGATGGCATGGTCGTCGGGCTCGGCACCGGCTCGACGGCGACTTTCG
Source organism: Rhodospirillales bacterium (assembly GCA_009377525.1). GTDB lineage: Bacteria > Pseudomonadota > Alphaproteobacteria > Reyranellales > Reyranellaceae > Reyranella. The sequence goes on along the minus strand of WHTW01000013.1, from coordinate 18,875 downwards.
CGGTCGAGGCCCTGGCCCGACGGCATCGACAGGGTCTGCGCTTTGTCGGCATTCCGACGTCGGAGCGAACCGCGGCGCAGGCGAGGGCCGCCGGCGTTCCGCTCGCCTCCTTCGCCGAGCACCGGCAGATCGACCTCACGATCGACGGCGCCGACGAGGTCGAACGCGGCACGCTGAACCTGATCAAGGGACTGGGCGGCGCCTTGCTGCGCGAGAAGATCGTTGCCAATGCCAGCCGGCGTCTCGCCATCGTCGTCGATGGCGCCAAGCTGGTCGATCGGCTGGGGACGCACGCCCCGGTGCCGGTCGAGGTCGTCGCCTTCGGGTTGGAAGTCACCCGAGCGGCCCTCGAAGTGTTCGCAGCGGAGGTTCGGCCACGCTTGACGCCGGCGGGCGACCTGTTCGTCACCGATGGCGGCAACCGCATTCTCGACTGCCGCTTCGCCGGCCCCATCGCCGACCCGGCGCGGCTCGAGGACCGCATCCGCCGCATCGTCGGCGTGGTCGAGAGCGGCCTGTTCATCAGCCGCGCCGACCCGGTGTTCGTCGCCGACGGGCAGGGGGTCCATCGCCTCGACAGCGCGCGCGCCCATCGCGGCCGTCCGCCGGTCCTGGTGGTCATGGGAGTGTCGGGCGCCGGCAAGTCGACCGTCGCCGAGGCACTCGCGGCGCGCCTCGGCTGGCCTTTCGAGGAGGGCGACGCCCTTCATCCCGAGGCCAACGTCGCCAAGATGCATGCCGGGATCCCGCTGACCGACGCGGATCGCCAGCCATGGCTCGAGAGCGTGGCTGCCTGGATCGACGCTCGGCGCGTTGCCAGGCAACCGGGCATCATCACTTGCTCCGCGCTCAAGCGGTCGTATCGCCGGATCGTCATCGGCGACCGGCCGGAAGTACGGCTGGTCTATCTTCGCGGCAGCCGCGATGTCATGGCCGAGCATCTGGCGGGGCGCAGCGGGCACTTCATGCCGGCGAGCCTGCTGCAAAGTCAGATCGATGCCCTGGAGGAACCCGGGCCGGACGAAGATCCCCTGATTGTCGATGTCGGTCCGCCCGCCGGCCAGGTCGCCGGCGAGATCATCCGCCTGCTCGGCGCGTCCGCGACGGTGCGTCCGTGACGATCACTCCGGAAGAGCAACGGCTTGCCGAGGCGAATGAGCGCCGGCAGGCCTGGCGCAAATGGGGCCCCTATGTGAGCGAGCGCCAGTGGGGCACGGTGCGCGAGGACTACAGCGCCGATGGCGATGCCTGGAACTACTTCCCCCATGACCACGCCCGCAGTCGCGCCTATCGCTGGGGAGAGGACGGAATCGGCGGGTTTTGCGACGAGAAGCAGCATTTGTGCATCGCCGTCGCGCTTTGGAACGGCAAGGACCCGATCCTGAAGGAGCGCATGTTCGGACTGAGCAACCGCGAGGGCAATCACGGCGAGGACGTCAAGGAGCTCTACTACTATCTCGACGCGGTGCCGACCTACAGCTACGCCCGCATGCTCTACAAGTATCCGCAGGCGGCATTCCCCTACGACCTTCTGGTGCAGGAGAACGCACGGCGCGACAGGCAGCAGCCCGAATTCGAGATCATCGATACCGGCATCTTCGACGCCGACCGCTATTTCGACGTCGATATCGAGTATGCCAAGGCGGACGTCGACGACATCCTGATGCGGTTGACCATCACCAATCGCGGGCCCGAAGAAGCCGCGCTTCAGGTGCTGCCTCAGGTCTGGTTCCGCAACTCCTGGAGCTGGTTCACGGACAGGCCCAAACCCTCGCTCGAGCGCGCGGGTGACGATGTCGTGGTCAAGCATGAGACGCTCGGCGCCTATACGGTCCACTTCGAGGGGCCGGACGAGATCAAGTTCTGCGAGAACGAGACCAATGCCGCGAAACTATACGGCAGCAAAGAGACCGGACGTTTGTACAAGGACGGCTTCCACGATTATCTGGTGGGCGGAGCCAAGGACGCAGTCGGTTCGCATAAGGGCACCAAGGCGGCCGGTATCTACCGGCGGGCCGTTGCGGCGGGCGCCAGCATCACCATCCGGGTCAGGCTGAGCCTGGGACCGCCCAAGCCCGCACCCTTCGACCATTTCGAGCGGATCTTCAGCCTGCGCAAACCCGAGGCGGATGCCTTCTACGCCGCGCTGCAGAGCAAGGTGCTGGACGAGGATCTCCGCCGCATTCAACGCCAGGCCTTTGCAGGCGTTCTGTGGTCGAAGCAATATTTCTACTACGACGTCACGGAGTGGCTCGACGGCGACCCGGCACAACCCATGCCCGCCAGCGCCCGCCATAGGGGACGCAACAGCGGGTGGGTTCATGCCACCATGGAAGACGTCGTCTCGATGCCGGACAAATGGGAATTCCCCTGGTTCGCGGCCTGGGACTGGGCCTTTCATCTGGTCACGCTCGCTTGTCTGGACCTGGAGGACGCCAAGCATCAGCTGATCCTGCTCGGCCAATCCTGGTACATGCATCCGAACGGACAGCTGCCGGCTTACGAATGGAACTTCAGCGACGTCAATCCGCCCGTGCAGGCCTGGGCGGCGCTGCGCCTTTACGATGCCGAGCGGCGGCGCAACGGCAAAGGTGACCGGAAGTTTCTCGAGCGGGTCTTCACCAAGCTGCTGCTCAATTTCACCTGGTGGGTGAACCGCAAGGATCCGCGCGGCCTCAACGTCTTCGAAGGCGGCTTCCTCGGCATGGACAATATCGGCGTTTTCGACCGGTCCGCTCCGCTGCCGGTGGATGGCATGCAGGTGCAGTCCGACGGAACGTCGTGGATGGCGATGTACAGCCTGAACATGCTGCGGATCGCCATCGAGCTGGCGCAGGAAGACGATGCCTACCAGGACATCGCGACCAAGTTCTTCGAGCATTTCCTGATGATCGGCGGCGCGATGACCAACCTCGGCGGCAAGGGCCTGAGTTTGTGGGACGACACCGACAATTTCTTCTACGACTGGCTCGTCATGGGCAATGGCGAGGCGACGCCCCTGCGCGTTCGCTCCCTGGTCGGCCTGATTCCAGCGTTCGCCGTCGACTCCATCGACGCGGCCCTGCTGAAGAACCTGCCATCGTTCACCCGGCAGCGTGATTGGTATTTGCGTTACCGTCCAAAGCTTGCGTCCCTGGTTTCCCGCTGGAACACGCCGGGCGCCGACGATACGCGCCTGCTTGCCATCGCCCGTGCCTTCCGCGCGACCAAGGTATTGGGACGCGTCCTCGACAAGAACGAATTCCTGTCGGACTACGGGATACGGTCGTTGTCGCGATACCATCTCGACCACCCCTACGTTTTCGAGGCCGGCAGCTTCCGCTCCTCCGCGGTCAGATATGTGCCGGCCGAATCGGACAGCGATCTCTTCGGCGGAAATTCCAATTGGCGGGGGCCGATCTGGATGCCGTTCAACTACCTGTTCATCGAAAGCATGAACAAGTTCGCCAAGTTCTACGGCGACGGTTTCCGCGTGGAATGCCCGGTCGGCTCGGACGAGACGCTGTCGCTGAAACAGATCGCCGATGACCTGCGCAACCGCTTGATCAACATCTTTCGGCGCGACGAAAAGGGCCGGCGTGCCGTCTTCGGCACCTACGAGAAGATGCAGACCGATCCACACTTCAAGGACTACCTCCTGTTCCACGAATATTACGACGGCGACACCGGCCGCGGCCTGGGTGCCTCGCACCAGACAGGGTGGAGCGCGCTGGTCGCCAACATGATCGCCGAGCTGCATGAATAGGGCAGGGCTAGTGGCTTCCGTCGTCTCGACCGAGGGCCGCAGGCCCGAGCGGAGAGACCTTCTCTCCACGACAAGCGGCCTATCGTGACGAGAAGGTCACTCCACGCGGCGCGGAGTTTACCCCGAGCGAAGTCGAGGGGGGCCTTGGTCGGGACGACGGCAGTCTCCCGTATCCACCCCAAGAGACGGCTGCATGAATAGGGAGGGGCTCGCTCGCTATCCCTCCCTGTTCGAGATCAACACCAGGGTGTGGCTTTGCCGGTTGTCACAGGAGGTCGGCAAGCCGGTCACCCTCGCCACTGTCGATGACGCCACCCTGGACGATCTCGCGCGTCGCGGCTTCGACTGGATCTGGCTCTTGAGCGTGTGGCAGACGGGCCGGGCGAGCCGCGCAGTATCGCGCGGCAACCCGGTCTGGCAGGCCGAGTTTAGGGCGGCGCTGCCGGATATGACGGAAGACGATATCTGCGGATCGGGCTTCGCCATCAGCGCCTACGAGGTCGATGAGGCGCTGGGCGGCAAGGCGGCGCTGGCAGGCGTTTCGCGCCCGGCTTGCCGCGCGCGGTCTGCGGCTCATGCTCGATTTCGTGCCCAATCATACCGCGCTCGATCATCCGTGGGCGAAGACGCATCCCGATTTCCATGTCCAGGGCAGCGAGCAGGCTCTCGCCGCTCAGCCGGAGAACTATTGTCGGGTCGACACCGATCAGGGGCTGCGCATCCTGGCCCATGGCCGCGATCCGAACTTCCCCGGCTGGCCGGACACGCTGCAATTGAACTACGCCAATCCGGCGCTGCAGGCGGCGCAGATGGCGGAACTGGCGACGATCGCCGGGCAATGCGACGGCGTGCGCTGCGACATGGCGATGCTTCTGCTGCCGGAAGTGTTCCAGCGCAGCTGGGGTCTCACGCCGGCGCCGTTCTGGCCGAAGGCGATCGCGGCCGTGCGCGAAGCCCATCGCGGCTTCACTTTCCTGGCCGAGGCCTACTGGGACCTCGAATGGGAATTGCAGCAGCAGGGCTTCGACTACTGCTACGACAAGCGCCTCTACGATCGCCTTCGCCATGCCGATGCCGGCGCCATTCGCGCCCATCTGGGGGCCGGGCTCGACTACCAGGATCGGTTGGCACGTTTCCTCGAGAATCACGACGAGCCGCGCGCCGCGGCGGTCTTTCCCTGGCCGCGGCACCAGGCGGCGGCCATCGTCACGTGCTTCGCGCCGGGGCTGCGGTTCTTTCATCAAGGCCAGTTGGAGGGCGCACGTATCAAAGTGCCGATGCATTTGCGCCGCGCAGCGGCCGAAGCCCGCGACGCCGACATCGTCGCCTTCTACGATAGGCTCCTGGCGGCGCTGGAGACCGACACTTTTCGCAATGGCGCCTGGCCGCGGATATCGCCGCAACCGGCTTGGGCCGGCAATCCGACGTGGCAGGACTTCATTTCGTACGCCTGGCACACGCTGAACGGGAGCCGCTACGTCATCGTCGTCAACTATTCGGATCGCCAAGGGCAGTGCCGTCTGCGGTTGCCTTTTGATGGTTTGGCCGGGCTCCAATTCCGGTTGGTCGATGTGATAGGAAGCGAGGTCTATTCGCGGGACGGCGGCGGCCTGCTCGAGCCAGGCCTCTACATCGACCTCGGGGCGTGGCGCTACAATGTCTTCAGGCTGGATCCCGTCAGGTCTTGATGCCCTACTCGACGAACGCCTTCTCCACCACGAACTCGCCGGGAACCGTCGTGCTGCCTTCGCTGAGGCCCGCGCCCTCGAGCAGCGCGCGGATGTCGGCCAGCATCTGGACGCTGCCGCACAGCATGAAGCGGTCGTGTTCCTTGCCGATCGGCGGCAGCCCGACGTCACTTGCCAGCGTGCCGGTCGCGATCAGGTCGGAGATGCGGCCGCGGTTCTTGAACGGCTCGCGGGTGATGGTCGGATAGTAGACAAGCTTGTCGCGCACCATGTCGCCCAGGATCTCGTCGGCCGGCAGCTCATCGGCGAGCTTCGAGCGGTAGGCGAGGTCGCGCACCTGGCGGCAGCCATGGACCAGGATCACCTTCTCGAAGCGCTCGTAGACTTCCGGGTCACGCGCGATCGACAGGAACGGGGCGAGCCCGGTGCCGGTGCCCAGCAGGTAGAGATTGCGTCCGGGTGTCAGGCTGTCGAGCAGGAGCGTCCCGGTGGCCTTGGCGCCCACCAGCACCGTGTCTCCCGGCGTCAGGTCCTTCAGCCGGGACGTCAGCTTGCCGTCTGGCACCTTGATGGAGAAGAACTCCAGCTCGTCGTCGTAGTGGGCGCTGGCGATCGAGTAGGCGCGCAACAGCGGCTTGCCGTCGATTTTTAGCCCGATCATCGTGAACTGCCCGCTGGCGAAGCGAAAACCTTTGTCGCGAGATGTCCTGAAGCTGAACAATTCTTCGGTCCAGTGATGGACCGACCGTACGATCTCGTTTCTCAACGCACTCAAAACACGCCTCCGCGGGCCGAGGGCCCGGCTGTCATCGCTCGATTGTGGGGATTGGCGGTGGCTGTGCTGGATATAGCGCTGATCGGCGAAACCGCAAGCGGGCAATGGGTCGCGCCGACCTGCAGCTGTCGGCTTGCGTCCCGTCAGACCTTAAGAAGGTTTCTGCGGCCCCTGGAAAATGCCTCTTCGGTACGCTATGTTGGACAGACAGGTATTTTGTCCAACAATGGTGCTGCTGTGGCTAAGACATCATCGAGCAAGTCGTCGACATCAACCGCCAAATCGGAAACGGGCGTCGCGAAGCTGACGCGAGATGCCCGGACGGGCCGTTTGGTCGTAAGTCAGGCGCGCTTCGAGGCGGTCATGCAGGCCGCAAAGCAAGCCGGCCTTCTGCGCGGCAAGGGAGGCCGCATTGGCGGCAGAGTGAGTCCGGTCCTGATCCGGCAGGCCAAGCAGCAAACGGGCATCGAGACCGATACCGACCTGATCGAGTTTGCGTTGGCGACAGTGGCTCTTGAGGACAACTTTGCACGGGCATTCAAGGCGTCACGAGGCAAGGTCGTTCCGGAGCTGAAACTCGGCTTCTGACGTGGCCGAGTTCGACTTCGAGGCAACACGGCGATGGGCGCGGTTCGATCCGCGAACGACTTTGGCGCGACGTCGCGACGACGCGTTGCCATTCGTCGATACAGCTCCAATCGGCGGCCAAGGGCTCTTGCTCGATACTTGTGTCTATATCGATCAAATGCAGGATCGTTCGCCTCAGGTCTTGGATGACCTTATCGCCCAGCGCCAGGTCAACCATTCGACTGTTGCGATCCAGGAACTGATGCACACTGTCGGCGCCCTTGACCCGTCGGACGCACGGACCGCCGGCGTCATTGCCGAGATCGGCAAGCAGCTCAAGGCAATGCCGCCCCATCGGGTTTTTGCGCCGGACGTCGAAGTTCTTGGAAGGGCCGCGCTGCTCTCAGGGATCCTATGTCGCCTCCGGGGATATGAAAGGGACGGCAGGCTGCGTGCGCTGCAGGACTGCGTGTTGTTCCTGCAGGCGCAGAAGCTTGGCTTGGTCGTGCTTACCGCGAATGTCGGCGACTACGACATCCTCCTTCAGCTCATCCCTGCCGGACGGGCGCTCTTCTATCGTCAGAGATGAAATCGGGAGAAGGCGCTTCTGGCGCCGGTTGGCTCGATGGTGGCCGACCACACTGATGAACGATGATGGCCAGCAAGCCTCTCTATCGATCATCCAGATCGGGTAACAACGCAGCGGCCGTCGCTTCCTCGGCGATAGCGATGCCGAGCTCGCGCATGGCTGTTGCCAGAGCCTCGTCCCACGAGGCCTCGACGGCACCTCCATCGAGTCGCTGCGCTCGCGATGGCGCCATCCGGGCTGCAGCCACATAGTCGGCCGCGCCGAAACGCCACGGTGTTGCCCCGTAGGCTCGCATGACGTGATTGCCGATGCGCAGGCCGGGCCAATCGAAGTCTCCATGGTAGCAAAGCCGCGCGTCAGCCTGCGCAAGCTGGGATAGAAGCGCGCGCTGGCTGGCGGCAGGCATCCCGTCGGTGCAGATGAGGGGTGCGCAGTGGCGGCCCCAGCGATCTGCCGCGATGGCGACAAGGTTGGGATTCTCGCACACGAAGACCCGGCGCCCCGTTGCGTCCCAAGAGGGCGGAGAGCGCAGCAACGATCGCAGCGACAGGTATGACGGCTCCCCGGTGCGACCACCGCCACCGTCGGTCGACTTGGTCGGCAGGTTCAGAAAGAGCGCCGGCCGCGCCAGTTGGTTGACGAGGACGCCAGCTCTCGCCCAGATGTCACGGGCGCGTTCCGCGCTGCCTAGCCGCAGTGGGGGGCCGTCGGATGCCGGCTGCGCTTGGCCGTCTTCGTCCTCGGGCGAAGGCGGACCGAGCCGACGCCTGACCGCGAGCACCAGCGTCGCCACGGCCTGCCCGTTATCGAGGGCATGGGCATCGCCCAGGACGCTCGCGGCGAGTTGCGAACGCGTCACTCCTTTTGCCGGCAGATGGCGCAATACCGCCTCGGCGGAACGGCACAGCTCGCTTGCCATGGCTACGTCCTGACGGGCGAGGCGCTTGAGCAGGCCTATGCCCTCCGCTTTGCCCAACATGCTGAGAAGATCGGGATGCGGGCAGCTGTCAACGACGGCCGACCAGCGCAATTCCAGCCGAAGACGCGCCTCCGCGACGTGGGTGATCGGACCGTCGAGCCGTTCGAGCGCGTCGCGCAGCGAGCGGGCGACGCCGGAGCGGCGCAGGTTGCCGTCGATCAGCTCGAGGTCGAATTGCAGCGAACCGGCGTAGCGTTGCGGTCTCCCCAGCAGCGATGCCAGCGCCGTATGTTCCTCCGCGGCAAGCCCGTCCACTCGGATTTGCCCGATGGCGCGGTCGAGCGGCGCGCGCTCGAAACGCCGCCGCAGACGCCTGCGCAGGGGAGCGAGATGCTCCCCGCCGAGCAGGCGTTGCAGCCGGTCGTCGGCCGGCGCGCTCATGCCGGCGAGAACCGGCGATCCGGATCGGCTTCGCGTACCCTGGCCCGGCCATCCCAGGTCCAGCGCGACACGAACACGGCATCGACGCCCTCGCGCCGCTGGAGCTGGCAGATGGCGACGCCGGGGAGCTCGGCATAGCACGCCCATTCGCGTTCGCTGGTGATGACGAAGTCGAGGTCGAATTCGCGGATCAGGCCCATGCAATGGGCGCGCGCCGCGTCGTCGATGCCGGCAAAGGCTTCGTCGAGCAATATCAATCGCGGCGCCAGGGGGTAGCTGCCTTGGCTGTAGAAGCTCGCGACGGCGGCGAAGAGCGGCACGGTGAGGCCGAGCGCCCGCTCGCCGCTCGAGGCCGGTCCGGACAGTTTGCGCCACTGCCTGTCCTGCCAGCGCTCGACGCGGAAGCGGTGCCAGCGGCGATAGTCGAGGGCGCGGGCCAGTTGATCGACCAGGCTGCCGCTGTCCCGGCCGGCGCCCGCGTCGGTGCGCTCGCGTTCGGTCGCGATGCGCCGTTGAAGCATGGTGCCGACCACGTTGCGATCGTCCGCCGACCAGAGATCGGCGCTGGTGTTGAGCAGCCGTTTGCGCGCCGCGTCCAGGCCCAGGGGCGCGCCTTCTTCCTCGGCCAGCGGCTGCCACAGGAGCCGATAGCGGACGCCGGTCGAGGTCGGCCGCTTGTACAGCTCCCTGTTGATGGCATCTCGCTGTTTTTCGGCACTCATCAGAAGACGCTGGATCTCGGCCGCGATCTCGGCCTGCAGATGGTTCTCCAGCACGGCCCGTTCCTTGGCCGTCAGCAGCTCGGAGCGCTGGGCGATCTCGTCGGCGAGGCGGGCGGCGAGGCGATCCGGACGCTCGGCGTGATTCTGGTACGTGATGTGGACGACGAGTCCCCAGTCGGTGGTCTCGGCCGATGCCTGGTGGCCGAGCGCGCTGAGCGCGCGTTGCAGCTCGGTCAATTCCTCGTTGATCTGCCGCTGCACGCGGTTCCAGGCCTCGTCGTCGTCCCCGAGCTCCGACAAGGCCTGCTCGATCCGCCGCGCCAGTGTGAGGGCAGGATCGATCGTCCATGCTGCCGTCGTATCGGGCAGTTCGAGCTGCGGCATCGCCGACGACAGCAGGCCGGTCCGCGCGAACGATTGCAGCCGCACGATCGTCTGCGCACGGGCGGCGGTGCGCTCCCGTAGGGCTGTTTCGGCCGACTCGGCCCGCTCGGTGGCGATAGCGCGCGCCTCCCCCGACTCGCGGAGAGCCCCGTCGGCTCGCTTGACGGCCTCCTCGGTGGCATCGACGGCGAGACGGGCATCGGACAGCTTCCGCTGCAGCTCCTCGACCTTGACGCCGACCGCTTCGCGCAGCGCTTCGAGCCGGGCGGCGGCCTGTTCGGCCTCGTTTCGCGCCGTCGCGAGCCGTCCTTCGCTTTTTGCCGCGTCGTTGCGCGCCTCCTCCTCGCGCGAACGTTGGCGCTGCAGCTCCGGCAGCGCCAGGCGCAGCTCGTGGGTCGCCTGCACGAGCTGGGCCAGCGAATCGCGATAGCGATCGAGCGCCGCCTCGATCGCGGCTAGCGCTTCGGGCGCTGCCGGCAGCCGAAGGTCGGCTGCATCCGTGGCCAGGCGCTCTCGTGCGGCCTTCAGGGTGTCGAAGGCTTCGCTGCAGCGGAGATCGGCTTCGGCCAATTTCTCGCGGGCGCGCTGCACCTCGCGACCGCAGGCGGCGGCCGTCGCGTGAGCCGCCCGCAAGCCATCGTCGGCGGGAGCCCGGCGCCACTCTTCGCCCGCCACATGGCGGTCGTCCGCCAGTCGATCGTCGGCGGCGCGCAGCCCGGCCATCTCGTCCGACAACCGCTCGAGGCGTTCGGCGACTTCGGCGAGTCGTTGCCGGCGTGCCGCCTCGCGAGCCGCATGGCCAATGTAGACCGCCGCCGGCTTCGCCCAGGCGCCCACCAAGGCACCGAGACGAAAGCGCCCGTCGGGCGATAGCCAGGCTTCGCTCTCGGGGACATCGTCGTCCGCACACGCGATCGCGGAGAGGATCCGCTCGATCGTGCTGCCGGAGACCGTGCTGCCCTCGGGCACCGCTGGCCGCAGCCAGCCGGCGAGCGAGGAGGACAGTGCCCGACGCTCCACGAGCTGCGTGTCGTGAAGCAGCCGGCCGTCCTCGCCGGCTTGAAGTCGGCCGTCGGGAGAGACCCAGGCGTCCAGCAAGCCCGCCGCTTCCAGGGCGGCTTCGAGCAGCGCGCGCTGCGGCGCCACCACCGCGTCGTGAAAGTCGATCAGTTGCCAGAACGGAGCGCCCTGCCGGTCGGCTCGGACGTCGGCGGCGCGCGTATGGGGCGCCGGTGGGTCCAGGGAGATGCCTGCCTCGAGACGGCCGCGCTCTTCTTCCAGGTCGCGGCGCTCCTGCTCCAATGTCCGGCGCTGGCCGTCGAGCGCGGCGGCGCGCTCCGCGAAATCCTGGCTGGCGCGCTGCTGCGCTGCCTGCAAGAACAGCCGCGCCGGATTTTCTCCCTGCAGCGCCACCGCCCATTCGGCCATGGCGGCGAGGGCGGTGCTGGCGTCTTCGGGATCGACCATCAGCTGCTCGAGCGTCGCATAGTGGCGCTCCCAGTCCGCCACGAGGGAGGTTCCCAGGCGCTCGACCTCGACGTCGGCATCGTCGCGCCGTCGTGAAGCCGTCTCGGCCTCGGCGCGCCGCTCGTCCTGCATCTGGCGCCGCTGAGCGTGGATCGATTCGGCGCGTTCCACCTCGGCGTGGCGGCGGCGCAGCAAGGCGATCTGCTCGTTCCGGCCGCGAACGAGCGCCGCGAGCCCGCTGCGAGCCTTGTCGAAATCCGCCGGCGTCTGCTCGGCCAGCGCCGCCGCCGCGAAGTGAGAAAGCGGGCTGTCGCCATGCGCGGCAGCGATGCCCGCCGCATCGGCGTGGATCGCGACCTCTTGACGCGCCGCCGTCACCCGATGTTCGGTCTGGCGGGCGAGTCGCTCGCTATGCGCCGTCTCGTCGATCCTGACCTGCAGTCGCCGGCCCGCCTCCTCGGCCGTTCCCGTGGCATCGCGCAGCGCATTCTGGCGCGCGTCCAGGTCCCTCGCGGCAGCTTCGAGCTGCTTGGCGTCCCGCATCGTCGGATCATCGAGCAGGGCGTCGCGCCGCGCGCGTGCCCGCTTGAGCGCGGTGTCGGCATCGGCATGACGCGTCCGTGCCTGCTCTTCCTCGGCTTGCGCGTCCTGCAGTCTCGCCAGCGCCTCGCCGCGCGCCCGGCTGGCGTTGTCGAACTCGGTCTGGGCCTGACGCAGCGTGCGCGCCTGCCGGCGGCTCTGGGTGCCGGCATAGACGCGATAGCGCTGCTCGAACCTGCCGACGGCCCGCGAGAGGGCCTGATACTCCTCGAGTTGCCGGCGATCCTCCTCGAGCTGGCCGAGCGCTTCGGCCACGTCGCCCAGCAGTTCCGATGGCAGGGGCGGCAAGGCCTCCGTTAGCGCATTCGACAGGCCGGTTTCGTCGGGCTTCTTCGACAGTTGCGGCTGCCGTAGCTGGATCAACGTGTCCATCAACGCGTCGTAGCGCTTGGGGCCGAGGCGAAACAGCCGCTCGTCCACGGCCCGGCGGTACTGCCCGGCGTTGTCGAAAACCTGGCCGCGGCCCTCGAGCAGTTCGCGCAGCCGCTCCTTGGTGAGCACGACCCGCTGCGGGCTCGTCAGCCACAGATCCTGGTTGATGCGCACGCCGGCCGCATCGTCAAGGACGAAGAACCAGCTTTCCACCTGCGGGCGGCCCTCCCTCGCCGACAGCCCGGCGCCGAAAGACAGGTAATGCGGCGTACCGTCCTCGGCCAGACGGCCGAATTCGATCCAGGCATAGCCGATTCGCCTGGAATAGCTGTTCATCAACAGGTTCCAGGCCATCTTCTTGGCGCTGTCGCCGTCGGGCTCGATGCGCGAGGATTTGAGCTGGGCGTCGAGCAGGAACGGCAGCGTCAGCGACAGGACCTTGGACTTGCCGGTGCCGTTGTTGCCGCGCAGCAGCAGGTGGCCGTCACGGAACCAGAACTCCTCACTGTCGTAGTGGAACAGCTCCACCACGCCGAGACGAAGCGGTTGCCAGCGCGCCAGCGTCGGGACGGGTAGCGCCGGTCTGTCGAGCGGCCGCGCCAGTGCGATCGGGCTGTCGTTCACGGCGAGACTTCCCTGACTTCGGCATCGCCCAGCGCGAACCGGGCGAGCGCCGGCAGGGGATGGACGAAGTCTGCCCGGCGCTCGACGAGCTGCAGCCTTTCCAGGCGCTCGACCGCGATGGCGGCCAGCTCGCGCTCGGCGCCGGCTTCGCGCGCCGATTTGCGCCAGTAGCGGCCGTAGCGCTCCCGCGCGTCGCGCAGGAACTCGGCGATGTCCTGCTCGCGTACCGTGGCGGAGGCCTGCGCCGAAGCGTCGCCGCGCGCCGCCCGATCGAGCCGCTGGCGCGTGGCGAGATAATCCGCGGCGAGCAGCGTGACGTGGGCATCGGTGCCTTCGGACGGCATGGCGAGGTCGGTCAGCAGGCCGGCCTCGTCGACCAGGGCCAGGCCTTCGGCTCTCTGCTCGGCAACGAGGCCCGAGGCCTCGCACAGTCGGCCGGCCATGGCACCGCGCTGATTGAGGAAGTAGTTGCGGACCTCCGGCGCCAGCCTGTCGAGGTAGACGACCGGATCGTCGAGGAGCCGGCGGGCGATATCGTGGCGCATCGCCGTACGCCGGCCTTCGTCGCTGTCGGGGACGTGCTCGTCGACCAGGGCGCGCAGCCTTTCGTCGAGCGAGGCGGGAGCTTCGGCCCGCATCCAGGTCGAGGGGCCGCGTACCGCGGCCAGCATGCCGGCCAGCGTCCGTCGATGCACGTCGTAGAGCGCGTCGGCTTGTCCGGCTGCGCTGGCGGCCTGCACGAAGGCTTCTTCGTCGCCGGCGACATGCTGCAGCACGCCGAGCGCCAGCAACGTGCGGCATACCGCCACCAGCTCCCGCCGTTCATGCTGTGCGCCCAGGGTGAAGGTGAAGCCGAGCGCGACGAGCGCCGGATCGGCGGCGAGCTCGAGCAGGCGCTCGCCCAGCAGGCGCAGCGTGATCTGCGGGTCGGCGCGCTCGAGGACGGCGCAGGCCAGGCACAGCAGCACGTAGCGGCGGCGGTCATAGCCGGGCAGGCCCCGCGTGGCGTCGACCAGGTCGGCCGGCCTCTTGTAGAGGCGCGCGCCGTCGCGTTCGACGTGGAGGACCCAGCCGGTCTCGCGCGCAAACCACTCGCGCAGCCGGTCGGCATGGCGGCGCACGGCGGCGAAATCCTCGTGCGCCGCGTCGATCAGCGGCGTCATCAGCAGGGCGCACAGGGCGGCGCGCATCTCCTCGCGGTGGAGGCGCTGCTGGCGCTCTCCCAGGTCCTCGTCGGCGGCGTCCCGATCCGCGGTCATCGGACGTCCTGCACGGGCGAGACGGTGATCGCGTGATCGCGGCCGGCGAAGACGCCGCGCGGCGTGGCGATCTCGGCGCGGCTTTCCGCGCCGAGCGGCTCGAGATGGACGTGAAGCAGCCCGTCGCCGGTCCGCCGCGCGACGGCGTCGTCCGGCCTGCTCTGCTCGCCGAGTGTCTCGCCCAGAAGCCCCAGCAGGACCTCGAAGGCATGCACGTCGAGCTCGCCCAGGTCGGAAAGCCGCACCGGCCGGCCGGTGGCGAGGCGCCGCCGCGCCGCCTCGAGCTGCTGCGTCTGCTCGGCGAGCTGTTGCGCCAGGTCGGCGCGCTCCTTGCTGCGGTCGCGCACGCGCGGCAGCGGCCCGCGCGGCGCCGCTTCGCCGTACTCGCGCAGGCGCGGATGGATGCGAAACGGCGGGGCGTCGGCCCACGACGTGCTGGCCGGCAATTCCGCATCGGCGTCGGCGTTGAGCGAAAAATGCCGCGCTGGATGAAGCGCGAAAGCGGCTCGCGCCAGCCGGTGGGCGTCCCCGTCGTTGCGGCAGGCGGCGAACCACTGGGCCAAGACCCGGAAATCCGACGAGCGGTCGCTGCGTCCGCTGCGCCGCTCGTTGAGGGCGGCGATCGCCGACAGGAGCTGCGGGATGGCCGACCGCGCCCGCGCGCGCAGCAGCTCCGCCTGTGGCGGCGCGTGTCCGGTGCTGAGGAACCAGGCGGTATTGCCGCTTCGCGGTGGCGAAGACGTCCATGATGCAGCGGTAGAAGGCGGCCTTGTCGGCACTGACGTGCCGGAACAAGTCGGCGGCATGGCTCGCAATCTTCACGGAAGGCCGCTCCAGCGGGTTTACCTTGGCGTTTTTGCTTTGTTCTTGTCGGCCGTCAAGCCGGCATGGTGGTGGCAGGTGTTCATAACATGCCGAGCCGCTGCGACCTCCAGGCTACGACGAGACGAATGGAAGACCGCTCAGCATAGTGGTCGTGGCGTCCCGGTGGTGCTGCGAGAGGTCGTAAGTTCCAATCGAGCCCCCGCAACCAATTCAAAAAAGCCGTCCGGTTTCCGGACGGCTTTTGTCGTTGAGGAGGCCATCGAAGCGAGCCTCGGGAGGATTGGTTTCAACGTTTCAACTGAAATCGACTGTCGACAACGCGCGATCCAGCGTTTCGACGATCCGGTCACATTCGGCACGGGTGATCACCAGCGGCGGCGACATCGTGATGGTGTTGCCGTAGCGCCGCCCACCGGTCGATCGGCCCACCAGGAGGCCGTTGTCGCGGCAGAACTCGACGACGGCGGTGATGGCCTGCGGGCCGACCGGCTCCTTGCTGGTGCGGTCCTTCACCAGCTCGACGCCGATGAGCAGGCCCTTGCCGCGAACATCGCCGACAACCGGGTGCTTCTTCATCAAGGTGCGCAGTCCGTCCTGCAGATAGCCGCCCACATCGGCCGCGCGTTCGGCCAGCTTCTCGGCTTCCAGGATCTCGATGTTGCGGACGGCAACGGCGGCAGAGACCGGGTGCCCACCGTAGGTGTTGACCTGCCCGACCTGCCGGTTTTCCGACGCCTCGCCGTAGAAGCTCTGGAACACGCTGTTCTTCACCACTGTCGCTGCGATCGGCAGGTAGGCGCTGGAGATGCCTTTGGCGATGGCGACGATGTCGGGTGCGACGTCATAGTGCTGGTGGGCGAACATCTTGCCGGTGCGGCCGAAGCCGTTGATCACCTCGTCCACGTGCAGAAGGATGCCGTACTTGCGGCAAAGCTTCTCCACCTCGGGCAGGTATTCGTCGGGCGGCACCGCAACGCCGACCCCGCTCATGATCGGCTCGACGAGCACTTCGGCGATCGTCTCGGGACCTTCGCCGAGGATGGTGGTCTCCATGTTCTTGACGCAGGCCATGCCGCAGCTCGGATAGTCGAGGCCGAGCGGGCAGCGATAGCAGTAGGGATGGGCGACATGCACGAAGTCGCCCGAGTACGGTTCGAACTTCGCCTTGCGCTCGCCCATGCCGCCGGCATCCAGGGTCGCCAGAGTCGTGCCGTGGTAGGAGAAGTAGCGGCTGACGGTCTTGAAGCGATAGTGCTGCGGATGCTCGTGCTTCATGTACTGGCGGGCGATCTTGAAGCCGGCCTCGTTCGCCTCGGAGCCCGAGTTGACGAAGTAGGTATGATAGCCGCCACCCATCAGCCCGTTGATCTTCTCGGCCAGCGCCGCGGCCGGTACGTTCATCGCGGTGTGCGGGAAATATGCGAGCTGCCGGAGCTGTTCTGCCGCCACGCCGGCCAATTCTGCGCGGCCGTAGCCGATGTTGACGCACCACAGTCCGGCCATCGCGTCGAGATAGGCAGTTCCATCGGCATCGTAGATCGTGGAACCTTCAGCGCCGGTCACCACGATCTGCTTGGCCTCCAGCGCCTTGTGCTGGACGATGGGATGCAGGACGTTCTCCAGGTCCTGCCGCACGACGGCCTGGCGGACGGCGGGATCGGGCGCGTTGGTGAGTGACATCACTGCCTCTTGCGGTTGAGTGGTGGGTAATTATCTCGTCATGATCAGTATCATCGGCAACCAGAGATCGGCGCTTTCGCGAATACGATACAGATGCGCTGCGTCCTATCCAAGCATCGCTCGCGCCGAGCGAATACGACGGCTGGCTGACGGCGCCGATCCAGGACGTCATCCGGTTCCGACGGACGAGGCATCGTACATCGGTCGGCCGTGCTTATCGAGCCGGGGAATCGGACGGGCGACCATCGCATAGGTCCAATCAGATGCTGCGGATCGCGCGTCAAGGCGACGAGGCGGGAAGCTCTCCCTTGTGCCGCCGCAACGAAGGTCGCGCGAGAGCGAGGATCTGATCGACTGCAGCGCTTTCGAACTCCTGAAGCAGGCCCGAAGAGTTCGTCTGCCTGAGAACCAATACAGTTCACCCGACTCGCGGCGCTGAACCATAGCTGCGTGCCGGGATCGTCGACCAGGCGGCGCGCCTTTCTCGACAGCTTGTGCACTCTCCAAGCGCGACTATCCCGGACACACATTCAGGCCCGCCAGCAACGCAACCGCTGTCCCCTTTGGCGATGGCGACGCCATGCCCTCGCATGGCCGCCGTCAGCGCCTCGTCCCACGATGCTTCGACGGCGTTTCCGTTGAGGCGCTGTGTCAGACCCGAGGCGGTTCGAAATGCAGCATGCAGCCGACCTCATCGAAGCGCCACAATACCGCGCCGTGTTCGCGCATGACGTGATTGCCGATGCGCGGGCCGGGCCAATCGAAGTCGCGATGGCAGCAAAGCCGTGCCTGAGCCAGCGCAAGCGTCTTGCGCCGTATGGCAGATGCGGGGCCGCTATGTCGCCGGGTGGATGAGCGTGAGTGAAGCTCGGCCATGCTTTCGATAGACCAGGAAGTCGGAGTCCAGCGTCAGCACGGCATGCCGATCATGGATTTCCGACATGCGAACGATGCATGCATCGGCCAGCGACATCGGCGTGTCCCTGTATTTTTGAAGCAGTTTGCGGTGCGCCAGCCAAAGCTGGCGCGGTCCAGCCGGTGGAAGTCCGGCGCAGGTAAAGGAGTAGCGTCCTGCCTGGTAGCGAGTGTTGCGCGAGTCCGTCTGTGAGGGCGGCCGCGAAGCGTACACAGCCATCGAGAGGGGTGGGCTATTGAGCCACGAAATGCCAGTCGCAGAGGCCGAGACTGTCGCAAAGGTCGAAGGCAACATGAGCGTCCCCGCGAAGCGAGGGGCCGCCGCTCTGCCGAGGTCGAAGACCCCATCACGCTCGAAAGGATCGCGTCGGAAGCTGGGAGATCTCACGTCTGACCGCCGGTGGGTAATGCCGGCGGCCCGCCTTGGGAAGGCGAGGAGCCGAAGCCAATGATGCACGGGCGTGAGAAGTCGGACCCCGCCATAGTGGCGATGAAGCCGTCGAACGAAGCCGGCGTGCCGGCGGCGGAGATGGTGGAGCGAAGGGCGGGGGCCACGAGGAATGCGGACCATCACCGCACGCTCCGGACCCAGGGCCGGGTCGGCGTGGCACAGGGGCTGGGCCGCATACGACAAGCGGCAAGGCAAAGGAAGAAGGAGCGGTTCACCAACCTACTGCATCATGTCAGCGTGGCTCAGCTACGGGAGGCGTTCCATGCGTTGAAGCGGGACGCGGCCCCGGGGGTGGACGGGCTGACGTGGCGGGACTACGAGGCAGACCTCGAGCCACGGCTGGAGGCTCTGCACGATCGGGTCCACCGCGGCGGGCCGTACCGGCCGCTGCCGTCGCAGCGGCGGTACATAGCCAAGCCGGACGGTCGGCAACGACCGCTGGCGGTGGCGGCGCTGGAGGACAAGATCGTCCAGCGCGCCGTGCAGGAGGTGCTGGGCGCGATCTACGAGGAGGACTTCCTCGGGTTCTCGTACGGGTTCCGGCCTGGGCGCAGCCAGCACGATGCGCTGGATGCGCTGGTGGTCGGGATCAGGCACCGGCGGGTGAACTGGATCGTGGATGCCGATATTCGGTCGTTCTTCGACACGGTGAGCCATGACTGGCTCATCCGCTTCGTGGAGCACCGGGTCGGCGATCAACGCATCATCCGGCTGATCCAGAAATGGCTGAAGGCCGGAGTCCTGGAAGACGGGAAGGTGACGGTGAGCGAGACGGGGACGGGCCAGGGGGCGGTGATCACTCCCCGAACGCAAAAGGTAACTTTGGCTGTCGGAGCCTTTTGACCGGCCACG